>DATFNV010000423.1:0-20338 GCA_035266225.1 Gemmataceae bacterium | reverse complement strand
CGGTCGCCCAGGGTCATCGCCTCCACCTGATCGTGGGTGACATAGATCATTGTCGCCTGAAGGCGTCGTTGAAGCAAGTGCAACTCGCGGCGCATTTCGTGGCGCAGCGCCGGATCGAGGTTGCTGAGCGGCTCGTCGAGCAGGAATGCCGCCGGCCGCCGCACCAGCGCTCGGCCCAGCGCCACCCGCTGCTGCTGGCCGCCGGAGAGCTGCGACGGCCGCCGGCCGAGCAAGTCCGTCAACCCCAGCAGCTCGGCCGTCTCACGAACCCGGTCGCCCAGTGCCTCCCCTTCGCCGGGACCCGCGTTGCCGGGGGCGGACTCGAAGAAATGGCCGAGCCATCGGACCAGGCCGTTCCCCTGGCGCATGCGGACACCGAAGGCGAGGTTGTCGGCCACGCTGAGGTGCGGGTAGAGCGTCGGCCGCTGAAACACGAGCGCCACGTCGCGCCGCCGCGGCGGCAGGGCATCGACCACCTTCCCATTGATACGGATGCTGCCCGAGGTGAGCGCTTCGAGGCCGGCGATGAGGCGCAGCGTCGTCGTCTTGCCACAACCGGACGGCCCCACTAGGGCGACCAATTCGCCGTCGGCCACGGTCAGGCTGAGGTCGTCGAGCGCGGCGACGCCGGGAGCAAAGTGTTTGCTGACGTGCTCCAGCGCGACATCCGCCATCAGGCTGACTCCCCCGGCGTGCTGCATCAAGCGTAGGCGCCGGGTCGCCCGCGGACAAGCCCACGAGTTGCGACGGGTGCAAAGCCGTTGTTGCGGCTACGGCCCGTTCGTGCCGCCCCCGCGCAACAAGCCGCCCTTGCTCCGCTGGTCCGCCATGATCGAGTTCCTCATGTTGCAGGATCTGCGAACGACCGCCCCGACAGAGCGGCCGAGATGAGAGGAGAACGAGCAAACTGGGTGCCGCGCGAAAGGAAAACCGGGCGGGCCCCCACGGCGAGAAGGAAGCCCATTTCGGCCGCGGATTGCACGGGTGGCGGGGACCGCGTACACTGCATCCGGTCCGATCCACGTCGCTGTATTCCAGAGGGAGTGGTTCATGATGCCTGCTTCTGCACGTGCGACCCTTGGGAGAATCGCCCTGCTCTGCACGCTCTGCTTCATCCTGAGCGGTTGCGGCAAGAGCAAGATCACCAAGGAGAACTTCGAGAAGATCAAGAACGACATGACCCTCCAGGAGGTGGAAGCCATCCTGGGGTCGGGGAGTGCGCAGGGAGGAGACGGCGGCCTGGTCGCGGCCCAGGCCGGGGTCGATGTCAGCGGCGGTGCGCCGCCGCCCTCGACGGTCGATTACCTGTGGGAGAGCGGCAAGAAGTCGATCACCGTCTCGTTCAAGCAGGGGAAAGTAGTGGCGAAAAAAAGTTCGGGGTTGTAGGCATTTCCTGATTCCGGGCAGGGACAGTCGAGAACTTCGGCTTGGCAGCCAGGCGCCGCCCTGGGTAGAACTACGGCGTCAATGCGGCGCATGACCGCCGGAGGAGGACGGAGTTGCCTTCACCCATTCCCGGGATGGACCCCTTTCTGGAAGACCCCGCGGTCTTCCCGGACCTGCACGACAACCTGATCGCGGAGCTGCGCAACGCCATCAACGCACAGCTGCCGCCGCCGTATTACGCCAGGAGCGCCTCGCGGGTCTGGGTCGAGCCGTCCCAGGGGCGTGTGGGGCCTGACGTGAATGTCCTGCGCCCCGAGCGCGCGGGCAGCGGGGCTGCCCCATCGTCCCCCGTGGCAACTGCTGCGACCAGGCCCCCGGTCGTCGTACGCATCCCGTTGGAGGAGCTTCGCGAGAGCTACCTCGACATTTACGCGAAGCCCGGCGACGAGCGCCTGGTGACGACGATCGAGGTGCTCAGCCTGACCAACAAGACGAGCGGGGGCGAGGGTCGTCCGCAGTACCTGCAGAAACAGCGTGAAGTGATCGGCAGCAAGGTCAACCTGGTCGAGATCGACCTGCTGCGTGGCGGGCAGCACACGACAGCGGTCCGGCTCGAGGACGCACTCGCCAAGGCCGGTCCGTTCGACTACCACGTCTGCGTCCGCGCGTTCGAGGAACCGACCGACTTCGTGATTTACCCGATTAGCCTCAGCGAGCGACTTCCCGTTATCGGTATTCCCCTACTGCCGGGTGACGGGGTGGTGTCCGTTGACCTGCAAAACCTTCTGGATCGCTGTTACGACACCGGCCTCTACCAGCGCAGCATCCCTTACGTCGGGGGGACGCCGGTGCCGCCGCTGCGCCCGGAGCAGATGGCGTGGGTTGCACAGGTTCTGCGCGACAAGGGCATTCTCCCTCCCGCGCCGGCGCCTTGAAACGAGCGGTCTCGTGGAGCCATGGTGGAGCCGTCAGTCCTGCGGATCGGCCCGCGGGGCGCGTTCTTCCAGGGAGTGACTGCCGCACGAATTCAGCCGGCCGGGGGCGCCTCCGGCGACGTTGATTCCGGGGATGCCGGTGCGGCGGTCCCGACCGGCTGCGGTGGCTGGTCAGCCTCTCGGTCTGGCCGACCACGAAGGAAGACCTGCTTCAATTTCCCGCCGACCGAACGCCACTGCCACTCGACTGGCCACCTCCGACGTTTAGGTTTCTTCACCTGTGTCTGTTGCCGGGGCACTTCGGCGGCGCCAGCCGCCTGACTGGGCACGGGCGCCGGCCTGGGCGCGGGCGGCCGCCCGCGGGAGCCTGCTTCACCCCGCCACAACGGCCTCAACCGTTTGCCGATCCGGTCAACGGCCTTGAGGAGGACTTGCCGCACGCGTTCCCGCGTCAGGCCGTAGTCCTTGGCGATCTGTCCCAGCGTGTGCCCCAGCCGATACTTGCGCTCGGCCATGTCCCGCTCGCGGGGTGAGAGTTCGCGACAGGCCAAGTGCCAGAGCTGTACCTCCGGGTCATCGAATAACGCGATGAGCTCGGCGAAGTCGTCCCTGGCGCCGTTGTGGCGGCCCCGGGCGCGGGGCGTCACGTCGGCCCGCAGCGGCTCGACCCCCACTCGGTCTCCCCTGGCAGCTTCCAGGAGGTCGGGCTCCTGGCTGTCGAAGGGCAAGGAGGCGGCGAACATCGCCCAGCTCTCGCTCTCGTGGCGGAGCACCTGCCGGATGACGTCGAAGTGAATGCGCCTCGCGAAGAACTCCTCGAACCGATACGGCCGCTCCGGGCGACGGTGGTACAGGTACAGGGAATTGAGGAGCCGCAGGGTCAGGTATCCCCAGTAGTCGCCAGGCCGCCCGCCGAAGCAGCGTGCCATGCGGCGGGCCCAGCAATAGACGAGCCCCTGGTACTGGCCCCAGAAGCGCTCGACGTCAAAGGGGGGAGCAGCCCGAACGCCCGGCCCGCCGCCGTCACTCATTTCCGTACTCCTCACGGCTCGACTCGCTTATCCCCCAGCATAACCGGAAGGCGACAACGAGCAAGGGCCTACCTCGGGCAAGCGCTCGTCCGGGCTCATAGCAAGGAATCCTCCCCGCCCCGGCTCCCGTGCCCCAGCAGCAGGTGGTAGAGAGGGCGGCGGCCTGAGGCAGGCCTCGGCCGCGGCTTGCCATGCTTCCGCCAATTCCGGCGGCACCGGCGGTGGCTGCGCGAGACGAGCCGCACCAGCCAAGCCGTCCCCTTCTGGTACGTCCCTCGTCGATCGGTTAAGCTGGCACTTTCGGAGTGTTGAACGTAACGGCGCCTCACGCGCTCCGATACGGAGGGCCAGCAATGCACCCGTTGAAGGCGGCATTTATCTCCTGCCTGGCCGGGGTCGCGAGCCTCGTCCTGGTCCCAGCGGCATGGGCGAACTTCGCCCCCCGCTTCTGGGGGGACGCTACCAGCGAACCCTGGGGCCTCAAGAACGTGGCCATCGCGCAGGAACGGCTGACCATCGACCTGCGCCCCCTCGCCGACGCAAACCTCGTCCGGGTAGCGGTGACATACGACCTGAGCAATCCCGGGGTGTCAAAACACCTCGATCTCCTCTTCGTCTCCGGCGAGGTGGGCATAAGCGACTTCGAGGCGTACCTCGGCGACCAGCCGCTGATGACTCGGCTCCTGTCTTCGGACGAATCGCGCCGCCTTTGGGAGCAATCTCCCCCCAGCTGGCGGCCCCCTGCGGAGGCCCCCGGGATTGAAAGTGAAATGACTTACTACACCTTCAGCAGTTGGGCCACCCAGCCGGGGCTGGTGGCACTCTCCCTCGAGTTGCCGCCCGGCCCGAGCAGGCTAGGTGTGCGCTACCGAACCCGCGCCTGCGGAACGGACGAGCGGCCGACGGTCACCTGGCAACTCCCCTACGTCCTCGCGCCCGCCCGAGAGTGGGGCGAATTCGGCCGGCTCGACGTCGTGGTTCAATTGCCCGGCGGCTGGGAAGCACGGAGCACGCCCGCGCTGGATCGCGAAGGCGACACCCTGCTGGGGAGTTTCCCGGGGCTTCCCGCAGACGCGCTCCTGCTGGCCACGGGCCCCCCCGTACCGCCGGAGTACTACCGGGCTGTCTGGCTCGCGAAGGCCCTCTGCGCCATCGTGCTCGTGGGCGGCCCGATGATGTGCTGGTGGGCCGGACGCCGGCAAGGACTATCCCGCGCTCGCCTCAAGGCGTCCGGCCGAGGAGGGCAGCGCGGGGCGGGTGTTCGCGGCGCGGTGCTGGCGACCCTCCCCGCCCTCCTGTGGGGATCGCTCCTCTACGCAGCGGTGCCGCTGTCAATGGGAGTCTTAAAGGTGGCCCTTCATGGACAGGAGAACCCATCCTTCGGCGACCCTTGGTTCGCGGGACCTTGCCTAAACCTGCTCATCATTCCGGTCGCCGTCCTGCTCGGCGTCACGGTCACGCTGGGAAGCGCCTCCCGCGCCGCACGTTAGAACTGTGCTATACTCAGGCCATTCGATTTCCGGTTGTTTAGCGGCCGCCCTCGGGGCGGCGCGCTGGGAGCGCCGCCCCGAGGGCGGCCGCTAAACGTCGGTTTTGCAACGGCGATGGTACAACGCACCAACCCCTGCGCGAGCCGTGAAGCTCGACGCGGCGGCCGATCGTGTTCCTCGTCACTCCAGAGGAATAAGGAGGACCGCCATGACCGTCACGCGCTTCTCGTTGCCGCTTGCCGCCATCCTGCTCCTGTCCGTATCGGCCCGCGCTGAGCCACCGGCCAATGACTGGACGCGCCTCGAACAGGGCGACATCTCCGGGCAGCGCTGGGACGTGCCGCTCGGCTACGCGCCGGGGCTGAACCGCTTCATCGTCCTCGGGGGCCGCCTCACCGACGCCGAGGGCGACGCCCGCCCCAACTGGACCGTCTACGGCACCTTTTCTCTGGGGACGAAGTACGACCGCGCCAAGGCATGTGCGGCAGGAGTTGATGAGGTCCATCGAGCGGTACGGGCTTGGTTCCGAGTGGGGTGGTTTGGGCTGGCCGGGGGCGCCGGTCGTTGTCGGCCGTCGTCCGGGGGTGGTCGGTGGTGTGTTACCGGGCATGGTTCAGAATGGCCGTTCTTCGGGTAACACTGCTTGGGTTAGCAGCCCGTTGAAAAAGGCATCCAGAAGCTGAAGCTCGACCAATCATGCTCGCAGGAAATTCACTTGAGCTTGAGCTTTGGAACGACTTTTTCAACGGGCTGTTAGCCCCGGAGGTCTTGTCCCAGGGGTTGAAACCCCTGGCTAACCACGGCCGCCCCTCCGGGGCTACCACGGACCGCCGGCCTTGTCCCAGGGGTTGAAACCCCTGGCTAACCACGGCCGCCCCTCCGGGGCTACACGCCCCCAGGGTTACCCGGCTTTGAACCAGGCCTGTTACCGCCGTTCCCGTGTGCCGCAAGACCAATTCTACCAACCCCTTGCGTCCTCCGGCCCGGTAACATTGCGGCATGGTTCAACACCGGATGCCAGTCGGCGGGGCCCCTCACCGGTTGAGCTGGAGGTTCACCTCGCGCGTCGAGGCGGGCGAATTTCCTCCCTGACGAATCGTTTCATTGCCCCCCCGAAGGGTGTCTACCAAAGTCGTGAAACGAATGGTGCCCGCCGGCCGTAAGACGGCGACTGCTAAGGACATAGGGAAACGCGATTCGTTTCACGGCCCCGTGAAACGAATCGGCTTTTTGGCACAGCCGGCGACACGAACGAACGCCCGGCGCGGCCGAGGTGGCGCCGGGCCGTCCGCCACTGACACAGGAGTGTTCCCAGCGGCCCGCGCTTTGGAACCACGCCCCCATTGCGGTAACAGCGGTAACACCCGGCCGCCGGCGAAGGGGAGCGTAGCATCCGGCCGCCAAGAGAACACGAGTGGCGGGAGGTCGTTCAAACGAGGAGGGGATGATGGCAGACGTAAGACGACTGACGATGGCAGAACTGGAAGCGGCGTTGGACGAGATTCGTCGGTCCCCCAAGGAAGAAGGGCCTTTGGAGTTGATCGTGCGCCGCCCACGGGTCGGCGAGCGGGAAGTGCTGCAGCAAGCGGAGCTGGATCTGGTGGAAGGTCTGGTGGGCGACAGCTGGAAGACTCGGGGTAGTTCGCGCACGTCCGATGGGTCCTCGCACCCGGACATGCAGCTCAACGTCATGAATGCCCGCGTGATTGCCCTCGTCGCGCAGGAGAAAGGTCGTTGGCCGCTGGCAGGGGATCAGCTGTTCATTGACATGGACCTGAGCGATGCGAACTTGCCACCGGGAACGCGACTGGCCCTCGGCTCGGCCGTGATTGAAATCACCGATCAGCCCCACACCGGGTGCAAGAAATTCCTGGCACGATTTGGCCTGGACGCGCTGCAATTCGTGAACTCGGCCGCGGGGAGAGAGTTGCACCTGCGTGGCCTCAACGCGAAGGTCGTGCAGCCCGGCGTGATCCGGGTTGGTGATGTCGTGAGGAAATCGGCTTCGAGCCGAACACGTGCGGGGACGTGACTGGAGAACATTCCCACCCCGTCGAGGAGACAAGCCTCATGTCTCGATCCTGTGGTCTGCTGATGGCCGTGGCGTGCGCCGGTCTCCTGGCCGCCCAGCCGAAGGCCATCAGCCCGGACCCGAACGCCCGCCGCCCCATCGAGCGCTCGATACGGTGTTCATCGAGGAGATGACCTGGATGGCTTGCGGCGCTTGGGGCGCCCGGGGTACATTAACCTCGGACACGCGGCGGACCTGCGTGGCCACCCCGGCGACCCGAATCTGAAGGGGGATAACATCGGTTTTAGCGTGGCCTGCCGGGTTGCCAGGATACCGAAGTGAACTGGGCTGAGGCCCGGAGAGACGACAGCGGCTCGTCGGTGGTCAACTGGCGAAAAGAACCTCTGGAGGAGTCAGAACAATGGGACACAGCGGAGCATGCCAGGGTCATCTCGCCAGGGCGCCAATGGGCCGGCGCGAGCTGTTACGCGCCGGCGCCCTCAGCCTGTTCGGACTCGGGCTGCCGGAGTTGCTCCGGGCCCGGGAGGCCGGCGCCGTGCCACGCTTGGGGAAGGCGCGGGCGTGCATCCTCCTGTTCATGTGGGGCGGGCCGGCACAGCAAGACACCTGGGATCCCAAGCCGGATGCCCCCGCCGACTACCGGGGCGAGTTCCGCACCATCGCGACTCGCACCCCCGCCGTTCGTATTTGCGAACACCTCCCGCGACTGGCCCGCCACACCGACAAGCTGGCGCTGCTCCGCGCCATGACCCACCCTGACGTCGATCACACGACGGCGACCCATTACCTGCTCACCGGCCGCGGCGTGCCGCGGCGCGGGGCCCCACGTCCCGAGGACTGGCCGACGTACGGCTCCGTCCTGAGTTGGTTGGGCCGCGGCCGTGGCCTTCTGCCCCCCTTCGTGTCGCTGATGCCGGTCGTGCCCGACGGCGCCCCGCGCTTTGTCGAGGAGTCCCACGGCCAAGACGCCGGTTGGCTGGGCCCCGTCCACCAACCCATGCGCATCAACGCCGACGCCAGCACGGCGAGTTATCGCGTCGGCGAGTTCAGCCCCCCTCTCGACGTCCCCGAGTCGCGCACTGACGAGCGCCGGCTGCTGTTGCGCCACCTCGACGGTCAGCGGCGCGGCCTGGAGCGGCAACTCGAGGTCACGGCGATGGACGCCCACTACGCGCGAGCCTTCTCGCTGCTGTCTTCGCGGGGGACGGCCGAGGCGTTCGACCTGACCCGCGAGCCGCTGGCCGTGCGCGAACGCTATGGCCTGAATACACACGGCCAGGCGGTCCTGCAAGCCCGGCGGTTGGTGGAAGCCGGCGTGCCGCTGGTGACCGTGTTCTGGCAGAACGACGGCATCACGAACGTCAGCGTCTACTGGGACACGCACAATCGCAACTTCATTGACCTCAAGACGCGACTGTGCCCGGTGGCCGACCAGGCGTTCGCCGCCCTGCTGGAGGACCTGGAAGAGCGCGGCCTACTGGACGAAACCCTCGTGGTCTGGACCGGCGAGATGGGGCGAACGCCGCGGGTGGGGCAGAGTGTGGTCGGTGGGGCGGGGGCCGGGCGGGACGGCCGCGACCACTGGCCGCACGTCTTCACGACCGTCCTGGCGGGCGGCGGGGTCCGCGGCGGCGTCGTCCACGGCGCCAGCGATCGCTACGCGGCCTACCCGGCGGCCAACCCCACGCCGCCGGAGGACCTGGCCGCCACCGTCTACCACTGCCTGGGCGTCGATCCCCACACGCAGCTGCGCGATCGGCTCGGGCGGCCGCTCACCCTGTGCGAGGGGTCGCCCATCCAGGCCATTCTCCGCTGATGTCGGCGCCTGGCCGCCCTCGCGGCGGCGCGGATTTCTCGTTTCGCGAATCGATAAATCGAGAGCGGCCGCTAAACGTCGTCAGGGCTCAGCGCCGCCGCTTCTTCTTGCCGTCCTTCCCCTTCGTGCCCGGCTTCGGCGGCAGGGGGGGCGGCGCGGTCAGGCGAACCGGTTTGCCCCCCTCGAACAGCTTGACGTGCTCGCGCAGCTGCTCGCGCAGCTCCGCCGGCCCCATTTCCGCCGCCCGCTTGCCGTGTGCCACCGCCTCGGCGAAGTTGCCGCATTCGGCATGGGCGGCCGCCAGCGTGTCGATGACGTTGCCGTCCTTCCACCCCTCCAGCTCACAGGCCCGCTTCGCCAGTTCCACGGCCTTCGGTCCGTTGCGGAAGGCGTCCACCGGGCACGTCGCCAGCAGCCACGCCAGTTGATTGTGGTAGCGCGACACCTCCGGGCCCAGGTCGATCGCCTTCTCGTAGTCGGCCAGGGCGGCGCGGTAGGAGCCGCGGTCCTGGTACAACTTGCCGCGGTTGTACCAGGCCTCGTGCTCGTTCGGGGCGAGTTCCATCGCCCGCTTGAGGTCGGCCAGCGCCCGGTCGTATTCCTTCCTCTCGGCCAGGGCCGTGGCGCGGGAGTTGAGACAGCGGACGTGCTCCGGCTTCAGACGCAGCGCCTCGTCGAAGTCGGAAATGGCCTGGTCGTAGCTCTTCTTCTCGGCGCGGAGCAGGCCGCGCATGTACCACGCCTCGGCGTCCGGGGGGTTCATGCGCACGCGCGAGTTGAGGTCACCCAGGGCGCGCGGGTAGTCGTTGAGCTGGGCGAAAACCATCGCCCGCATCATGAGCGACTCGACGTGGAACGGGTCGTAGCGCACCGCCAGCGACAGGTCCGACTCGGCCTTGTGCCACTCCTGCATGCGCGCGTAGGTCATGCCGCGGTGGTAGTGGGCCTCGGCCTTGCGCGGGTTCAGGGCGATGCTCTTGTCGTAGTCGGCCAGCGCCTCGCTGAACCGGCCCAGCGACGAATAGGTCGCCCCGCGCTGCATCAGGGCGGGGTAGTAGTCGGGCGCCTTCTCGACGGCGCGGTTGAAGTCGGCCAGCGCCTCCTCGTCGCGATCCTGGTCGTGCAGACAGCGGCCGCGCGCCAGCAGCCCCTCGACGAAGTCGTCGTCGAGACTGATCGCCTTGTCGAAGTCGGCCATCGCCCTGGCGTAGTCTTCCATGCCGCTGTAGACGCTGGCGCGGTTGAAGTAGGCCATCGCGAAGTCGGGGCGGGCCCGGATGGAGGCGTCGAGGTCGGCCAGGGCGCGCTCGTACTCGCCGCGCAGGTGGAAGACGCTGCCGCGGTTGTTGAGGCAGCCGGAGTTGTCCGGCTCGATGGCCAGGGTGCGCTCGTAGTCGGCCATCGCCAGGTCGTGCTGCTGCTTCTTGCCGTAGGAGACGCCTCGAAAATGGTAGCCGAGCGCTTTGTCCGGCTCGCGCTTGATGTACTCGCTGAAGTCGGCGATGGCCTTGTCGTGCTCGGCCTTACGGTCCCAGCAGCGGCCGCGGTGCAGGTAGGCGTCGGCGCGCTCCGGGTCCAGGGCGAGCGACTGGTTGAAGCACTCGATACCCTGGTCGTACTCGCCGTCGTCGGTGAGGGCCACCCCGCGGTCGAACAGTTCCTGCGCGGTCGTCGTCTGACTCGGCTGCATGATCGCACCCTCCGGATTTCGCTCCCGTAGCGTAGCCGCTGGCGCCGGCGGCGGCAACCGTTTCGTGCCTTCGCTATAATGACGATCAGTTTGGCCGCGACCGATTTATCGTTTCGCGCAACGATAAATCCGCGCTCCAGTGCCCCACGAACCCCGAGGCGGATCGGGATGCGTCGAAACCTGCTCGGCATTGCGACGGCCGTCCTCGCGGCGGCGGCACTGTCGGTCCTGTACCTGCGGCTGCGGCACGACCTTGGCGGCACCCTGCCCCTGGTCGAATCGGCCGCCGTGGTCGGGCTCCTCGTCGCCGGGACCGCGGCGCTGGCCGTCGCCCTGACCCGCCGCCATTACCGCCGCGCCCTTCGCGAGCTGAGCGACCGTGTCGCCGAGTTCCGCGCTACCCCCTCGGGCGGCCAGTTGGCGAAGCGGCTGCGCCCCGGGGCGGCGAAGGCCGCGGAGTGGCTGCCAGTGGTCGCGGAGGTCGAGGCGCTGGCCGAGGCGTACCGGCAGGCCCTGAGCGAGGTGGTCCGCACGCAGGAGGCGCTGGAGAAGTTTCGGTCCTTCGCCGGACTCGCCGACAACGAGAAGGGCAACAGTCATTCCTTCGTCAAGGGCAAGAGCGCCTTCTTCCGCTCGACTCGTCTCATCGCCCGGCTGGCCCCGAACCTGCACTGGATCGCCGCCACCGCCGCCCTGCAGCGCTTCCTCGGTCGGCCGCTCGGCGAACTCAACGCTCGCTCCTTCCTCGAATGCGTCCACGCCGATGACGCCGCCGCCCTGGTGCGGCTGTTCCAGGAGGCGCTGCGCGAGGGCGAGGGACACGACGTCACCTTCCGCATGGTTCCCCGCGGCGGGGGCGTGCGGCACGTGCGCCTGGACGTGCTGACGCGCTACGCCGAGGACGGCACGCCGCTGCACTTGCGCTGCCACTTCGTGGACGTCACCGATCGCGTGACGGCCGAGCGCGAGATGCGCCTGCAAAGCGCTCGGCTGGCGGAGGCCAACGCGCTGTTGCGGCAAAGCAACACCGGCCTGGAGCGCCTCAAGGAGAGCTACCGCGACCTGTACCACCAGGCACCGGTCCTCTACTTCAGCCTCGACCCGCACGGCCGCTTCGCCGCCTGCAACGACACCATGCTCGGCAGCCTTGGCTACGCCCGCGAGGACCTACTCGGTAAGCCGTACGCCCGGATGCTCACCCCCGAAGGGGCCCGCCGTTTCCTTCAGGATCCCGGCGCCTACGCCCGGTCCGGCGAGATCGAGACACGCTGGGTGAAGAAGGACGGTAGCGTCATCGACGTGTGGGTGCGGACGGCGCCGATCCTCGACGAGCACGGCCGCTTCGTCCGCTCGCGCAGCGCCGCCCAGGACGTGACCGAGCGCAACCGTTTGGCCAATACCGTTCGGGCCAAGGCTGAGGAACTGCAGCAGGCCAACGAGCGCCTGCGGCGCATCAACCAGGAACTGGAAGAGTTCACCTACGTCGTCTCGCACGACCTCAAGGAGCCGCTGCGCACCCTGGAGGCGTTCAGCACCTTCCTGCAGCAGGACTACGGGCAGGCGCTCGGCGGCGAGGGCTCCGATTACATCACCCACCTGGTCGAGGCGAGCCGGCGGCTCGGCCGCCTGATCGACGACTTGCTGGCGCTGAGCCGGGCGGGGAAGGTCATCAACACGCCGGCCGCCTTCGACCTCGGCGAGGCGGTCGGGGTCGTCCTGGCCGACCTGTCCGACCTCATCCATCGCAAGGGGGCCCAGGTGCGGGTCGAGGGCGCGCTGCCCGAGGTGGCCGGCGACCGCGAGCGCATCGGCCAGCTCCTGGCGAACCTCATCGGCAACAGCTTGAAGTACAACCAAAGTTCGCCCCCAGAGGTCGTCATTGGGACCGTGCCCGTGCCCGTGCCCGTGCCCGTGCCCGGGATTCAGGTCGGCGGCGGGCACGGGCACGGGCACGGGAATTTGACCCTCTTCGTCCGCGACAACGGCATCGGCATCGCGCCGCAGTACCACGAGCAGATCTTCCGCCTGTTCCGCAGGCTGCATCGGCGCGAGGAGTACGAGGGCAACGGGGCCGGGCTCGCCATTTGCAAGAAGATCGTCGAGGCGCACGGCGGCCGCATCTGGGTCGAATCCGAGGCGGGCCGCGGGGCGACATTTTACTTTACACTGCCCCCTCCCTCATCCCTGGTCGCGCGCCCCCGCCCGCCGGCCGACGGCAACGGACAGGGCGCGAGGGACAACGGAAAGCGGACAAGGGAGAAGGGAAAAGAGACTAACGGCCATGCCCCGCCTGCTGCTCGTTGAGGACGCGCCCGACGCGGCGCTGATCGTCGAACGACTCGGCCGCCGCATGGGGCTGGAGGTGACCCACCGGGCGGACGTGGCCTCGGCCTGGGACTGCGTGCGGCAGGCGCCGCCCGACCTGATCCTGCTGGACCTCAATTTGCCGGGGGAGCGCGGCGAGGCGCTGTGCCGGCGGGTGCGGGCGGCCCCCGACACGGCCGGCTTGCCCATCGCCCTGTTCGTCCACTGGGGATGCCCGGAGGACGTCGCCAGCGGACTCGACGCCGGGGCCGATTACGTCGTCTCGAAGGATTTGCTCGCCCGGCCGGCCGCATGGCAGGCGCGACTGCGCGAAATTCTTGGAAGTGGCGATGGCCTTGCCCCCATCGCATCCATACGTTGTCAACGGAACGATCTTCTCCCCCAACCTCCACTCCAGGGTATGGACACCCTCAACCGTGCGCTGCACCATCCCCTCGTGCGCCAACTCGGGCCGGACGTGGTACGCCTCGTCCTGCGGCGAGCCGTTCGCTGCGCGGGGAACGGCACGGCGCCGGGCGCGGGGGAAGCAGACCGCTGGTTGCAGCGGGACGGCCTGGCCGTGGACGTCCGGCTGGCCGCGACCGCCCCGGCGGGAGCCGTGGCGGCGCTCGCCGCCGCGGTGGCGGAACAGTTGCAACGATTGCTCGGGACTGAGGCCAGTTTGCCGGTGCGCGAAGCGCTGGCTGCGGCCGTGGGACGCCCGAGCGGATGGCCTGGTGAACCCATGAAAGCCGCCCACGCCATTCTCCTGGTGGAAGACAACCCCGCCGATATCGAGATCACGCGACGGGCCCTGCGCGAGAGCGCCGCGCCCGTCGAGTTGATCGTCGTGCGCGACGGGCAGGAAGCGGTGGACTACCTGCTGCGTCAGGGCAGTCACGCCGGCTCCACGACCTGGCGCCTGCCGGACCTGGTCCTGCTCGATCTCAACCTGCCGCGCCTGACCGGCCGCGAGGTGCTGGAGCGCCTTCGGGCCACGGAGGAGTTTCGCTCCGTGCCGGTCGTCGTCCTCACCACATCGAAGCGCCCCGAGGACGTGCGCGACGTCTACGGCGCCGGGGCCAACACCTACATCGAAAAGCCGCAGGATTTCAGGCAATTCGTCGAGGTGCTGCGCACCATCCGGCACTACTGGCTCGACACCGCCCTGCTGCCGCCGGGCGAGTAGCCGCTTGCGGCTTAGCGTTCGGGCAAACGCTAAGCCGCAAGCGGCGACTCTGTACTGAGTACTGAGTACTGAGTACCCTGTACTCTTATGCCCCCTTTCCCGAGTTACGACGACGCCCTGGCCTTCTGGTACGGCCGCATCAACTACGAGCAGCGCACTCCGAAGCCGGGCGACCTGAAGCTCGATCGGATGCGGGCGCTGATGCGCCTCCTGGGCGACCCCCAGGACCGCTTGCGCATCGTCCACGTCGCCGGCAGCAAGGGGAAGGGCTCGACCGCGGCGATGCTCGCCGCCGTCCTGACGCGCGCCGGCTACCGCACCGGCCTGTTCACCTCGCCGCACCTCTGCCGCGTCGAGGAGCGCATCCAGATCGACGGCCGGCCCATCACCGCCGAGGAACTGACCGCCCTCCTCGGCGACGTCCGCGCCGCGCTCGCCACGGCTCCCGGGCTGGAGCCGACCTTCTTCGAGGTCGCGACGGCGCTGGGCTTCCTGCATTTTTGGCGGCGGCGCGTTGAGGCGGCGGTGCTCGAGGTCGGCCTCGGCGGGCGCTTCGACTCGACCAACGTGTGCCGGCCGGTGCTGGCGGTCGTCACCAGCATCAGCTTCGACCACGTGCAGCAGCTCGGCAACCGCCTGGACCAAATCGCCGCGGAAAAGGCCGGCATCATCAAGCCGCGCCGGCCGGTCGTGAGCGGGGCCACGGCGCCCGAGGCCGCTGCCGTCATCGAGCGTGTCGCGCGCGCGCGCCGCGCCCCCTTGCGCCAGCTGGGCGCCGACTTCCGCTACGACTACGTTCCCGGCCGCGTGACGGCCGAGGCCACCGTCTTGCCCCGGGTCTGCGTGGATACCACCCCCTCACGCCCTCGCGGATGGATGGAACTCGGCCTGCTCGGCGAGCACCAGGCGGCCAACGCGGCGGTGGCCGTCAGCTGTGTCGAGGTGCTGCGCGCGGAAGGCTTCCGCGTCGATGACACGGCCGTCGCGGCGGGGCTGGCCGGGGTCCGCTGGCCGGCGCGGCTGGAAGTGCTGGGGCGGCGGCCGCTGCTGGTCCTCGATTGCGCCCACAACGTCGCCTCGGCCGAGGCGCTGGTGGCAACGCTGCTCTCGACGTTCCCGCCCGGCCGGCGCTGGTTGATCTTCGCCGGGTCGGGCGACAAGGACCTGCCGGGGATGCTGCGCGTGCTGGCGCCACACTTCACCCACGCCTTCCTGACGCGCTACGCCGGGAGCACGCGCGGGATGCCGGCCGAGGAGTTGGCCGCGCTGCTGCACCGCACCGCCGACCTGCCGCACAGCGCCTGCCCGACGGCGCTGGACGCCTGGCGCGCGGCGCGCGAGCGGGCGGCGCCCGACGACCTAATTTGTGTAACCGGGTCAGTGTTCCTGGCGGGGGAGTTGCGGGGGCCGCTTGCGGCTTCGCATTCGCGCGAACGCTAAGAAATCATGTCACTACTGGCGAGCGGCTTGACCATCGCTCAGCGCTGGTAAGCGCCGGGGAATTGTTGCGGCGTCTGCTGCGGCGGCGCCGGCGCGTATTGCGGGAAGCCGCCGGCCTGCTGGATCGGCGCCTGGTACGGCGCCGGCTGCATCCCGGCGGGCTGCTGCGGCGGCACCTGGTACGGCATCTGCGCCGGCGGCTGGAACCCGGCGACCTGCTGGACCGGCCCGGCCGGCTGCCGCGGGGCGGCCGGCGGCGGTGCCACGATCGGCTGGCGATCGCCGGTCTCCATCCGGGCGACATACGTCGGCGCCGCGACCTGGCCACGGTTCAGCGCCAACACCTCCTGCGTGTAGATCGGCACGCCCTTGGCCGGCTGGTAGTGAACGCGCAACTGCACCTGGGTGATGTCCGGACGGTAGCCGGGCCAGGGGAGGTTCAGCGTGTAGCCCTGGCCCATGAAGTCCTTGCGGAGATATTCCCGATTGAGGTCATCCTTTTTGATGACCCACGTTTGCAAGCACGCCGGCGGGGCCTGCGGCTGCTCGGGCGGCGTCGCGTACAGATCGACGATCAGGTCGCCGTCCGCAATCAAGTTCTCCTTCAGGTCCGAGCCCCAGAGGAACACCCGGCCGGCCAGGCCGGACATCGGCGCTCCCTGATGGACCGGGTCCACCCCGGTCACCACCTGGGGGCTCCACATCACGGCCACCTGCGTGACGGGGGTCCCGTTGATGCCCAGGTCCTGAGCGATCTGTCCGGAGCCCGCGCAACCGGACGCCAGGGTCAGGAGGGCGGCGAAGGCGACCCGGGTGCCACTTACGATCACCTGCTGGGGGGAACGGTCCATTGCACGTCCTCCTGTTTCGGGGCCAAGGGGGCAATCGTCTGTCCCGTGGACGGATGCGGCACAGCCGAGCCGGGCATGTCAACCCAGGCCGGTTGTCCCGCCTGCGCCGGCAGCGACCGCGGCATGCCGGGCGCGGGCGCCGGGGCCTGTCCCTGGGCACCCGGCGGCAGCAGCGTCGGCGTCGGCAGCACGCTGCCGTCGGACGTCGGGGCCGGCGCGGGCGCCGGGGCCGGATACACCGGGGCCGGAGCGAACGGCACTGGAGCGAACGGGGCGGTATACCCCGGGCCGCCCGCCGGCAGCTGCGCCGGCATGTGGCCGTCCACGCCGCCCGGGATCGGCATGATCGGCCCCATGCCGCTGGTCCCGTGCGTCTTGAGGACGTCGCCGACGATCCAGTCCATCCGCCGCGCTTCCTCGTACATGATGCGATCGGCGTCGGCCTTGGAGCGGACGACGTGCGGCGTCAGGATGATGATCAGCTCGCGCTTGGCCTTGCTCTGCGTGCGGTAGCGGAAGCACGACCCGACGTAAGGCAGGTCGCCCAACCACGGCACCTTGTTCTCGTTCTTGGTGTCGGCCTTGGCGATCAGGCCGCCGATGACGACCGTATCGCCGTCGTTGACCGCCACGGTCGTCTGCACCGACTGCACGTCGAACTCCGGCGCCGTCACGCCGTTGCCCAGGCTGATCGAGGTCGCCGACACCTTCGACACCTCCGGCTGCACCCGCATCAACACGCGGCCGTCCGGGCTGATGCGCGGCGTCACGTTCATGAGCACGCCGGTGTCGCGGTAGCCGATGCCGCTGCTGACGATGCCGGTGCCGGTGATGGCGGTGCCGGTGCTGTAGGGCACGCTGGTGCCGACCAGGATGTTGGCCGTCTGGTTGTCGAGCGTGGTCAGCTGCGGCCGGCTCAGGATGTCCATACGGCCCTGAACCTTCAGGGCACGGATCAGCAGGCTGAACACGTTGCTGGAGGCGCTGAACACGAAGCCGCCGATGCCCAGGTTGGGGTCGGAGCGGCCGACGCCCAGGTTGCTGATCCCCTGGAAGCCGACGGTGCTCGGGCTGGCCGTCACGTTATTGCCCAGCGGATTGCCGTTGTTGTTGAAGAGATAACCGAGCGACGAACCCGGAATGGGAGACCCCACCCCCGTGGCCGTCAGCCCGGCCGCTGTGCTGGCACTGCTCGTATACGTCGTGGTGGCCCCCGCCGCCGGCGGGTAGTTGCCACGCTGGAACAGCACCGGGCTCTGCAAGCCGATCTCCACGCCGAACTCCTCGGTGGCGCTCAGGTCTACCTCGGCGAGCAGGCACTGGATGACCACCTGCGGCGGCTGGGCGTCCAGCTCCGCGATGAAGCGCATGATGTCGCCGAAGAAGTAATCCGTGGCGCTGATGAGCAGCTTGTTGGTGATCGGCTCGGGCACGACGATCACCTGCTGCTGGATCTGCAAGAACGCGGAGTTGTAACCGGCAGTGGTCTGGACGGACAGCTGGTTGGCGAAGTAGGTGTTCAAGGCGTTGGCCACGTCGGCCGCCGAGGCGTTGTGCAGGGAGTAGACCTCGTTGCGGCGCTGGGCGTTCGACTGGGTGGCCAGGTCCAGCCGGTTGACCAGCTCCTCGACCTGCGTCACCACCTCGAGCTGGCCCGACAGGATGATGCTGTTGGTGCGGTCGTCCACGGAGATGCGCAGGTCGAGCAGGGGCGTGCCGCCGATGACCTCGCCGCCGAGGCCGGTCGTCGGCAGAATGCCGCTGGTCGCCGGACCGCCGCCGCCGCTCACCAAGCCGCCCGCCGTACCGCCGGGGCGCGCCGCGCCGCCGGTGGTGCCGCCGCCGAAGAGGAGCTGTTGCAGCAGGGTCGCCGTCAGCTCGGCGTCGGCGTGCTTGAGCGGGTAAACGGTCACCTTGGGGATGATCGCCGACCTCAGGACGTCCATCTGGTCGATCATCCCCATGAGCAGCTGCATCGTCTTCTCGGGCGCGAAGATGAGGATGCTGTTGCTGCGCGCGTTCGGGATGATGTGGATGTCCTCCAGCAGCCCCGATTCGAGGACGCGCTGGCGGTTGCCCTCCGTGGTCACGAATCGTATCGAAGTCGTCTTCGTCTGCAGAGTCCCCGCGGCGCTGCGGCCTACGCCGGGCGCACCGCCCGCGGCGCCTGCGCCGCCCCCGAGGCCCCCCGCACCGCCCGCGGCGCCGAGGCCGCCGCCGATGCCGGCCGCACCGCCGGCGCCGGCCGCGCCGCCCGCACCCGGGAAGCCGCCACCCGCACCGCCGGCACCCGCGAAGCCGCCGCCCGCACCGCCGGCACCCGCCGCACCGCCGGCGCCCGCCGCGCCGCCGGCCCCGACGCCACCGCCGACGATCCCTGTCCCGCCGGGCGCCGCGGACACCACGACGCCCTGCGAAATGGCCGTCTGCAGGATGGACGCCAACTCGGTGGCCCCCATGTAGCGCAGGTAGCGGATGCGCAAATCGCTGACCGCCTTCGACTCACTGGTGTCCATGTTGAGGATCAGCTCCTCAATCTCCTTCATGTCGCCCGGCGATGCCTGCACGAAGATGATGTTGCCGGTGTCGTCCCAGGTGAAGCGCACCTGGTGCTGGTTGGCGGTCTCACCGGTCCAGCGGTTGGACCAGAAGTTCTGCAGCGTCGTCCCCACCTTCGCCGCGGAGCGGTTGCGCAGCTGGAAGGGCGTCGCATGCATCTGCGGCGAGATGTCGCGGTCGAGGCGCTTGATCTCGTTGATGACGTCGGGGAGGCGCAACTTGGGCGCCGCCAGCAGGATCGAGTTGAAGCGCGGCAGGGCCAGCAGGGCCACCGACGTCGCCTGCACGTTGGCGCCGGCGACCTGTCCCGCCGCGCCGGCCGCCCCGGTGGGCGGCGCCTCCAGCTGCGAGGAGCCGCTGGGCGTGATCGTGACGCGCCGGAAGATCTGGTTGAGCTGGAAGACGATCTCGGTGGCGTCGCCCTTCTCCAGGGGCACGGTGACGATGCCGACCTCGGACTCGCGGCCGATGCGCTCCAGGTCCGCGATCAGTTGCAGGACCGCCTCGACGTCCTGTTGGCTACCGCTGAGGACGATGATGCCCAGGGCGCTCAGCGCGTCGGCGACCACGGGGCCGCTCAGGCCCGGGATGACCACGGTGCCGGGCGGCGGAGGCGTGGCCGGTGGTTGCTGTTCTTCGTAGGAGACCGGCTGGGCAGATGCGAGATTCAGAGGTGCGTTTTCGGGCTGCCGGGCGGCCGGCGAGGCGGGCGTGCCTCGCCGGTCCATGTCGTTGCTGTCGTTGTCGAAGCGAGAAGCGACGTTAGCCGTCGTATCGAGTTGCGGATCATAGAGGGGCAACGTCCGAGGGTCATCCTTGACCCGGTCCGCGAAAAAATCCGGCCCTCGCTCCGGGTCGTCCGGCCTGAGGCCGCCCCCTCCCGGTGGGCGTCCCCCGCCGCCGGGGCCGCCGCCGCCGCCGAAGCCGCCACGGCCGCCGCCGCCGCCGGGGCCGCCCATGCCGCCGCCGAAGCCGCCGCCGCCGGGGCCGCCGCCGCCGCCGCCGAAGCCGCCGCCGCCGGGGCGATTGAAGCCGCCGCCGCCACCGAGGCCGCTGCCACCGAGGCCGCCGCCGAACCCGGTGCTCGACGTGCGCCGCCCCTGGATGGCGTCAACCACCTGCTGGACCATCGCGGGATCGACGCCGCGCGTGAAGCGCACCTGCACCTTGCGGTACGGGTTCTTCGCCTCTTCCAGTGCCGCGTTGTCCAGGTCTTCCGCCAGTTTCTTGACGTCGGTCCAGAGCACGTCGGTCGTCTGGACCAGCAGGGTGTTGGTGCGGTCGTCCACGCCGATCGTCAGGGCCGAGGGGCGTGCTTGGCCGTTGGCATCCACCGGCCGGCCGGTGTTCGGGTTGCCGAAAGCCGCCAGGAACGTCGAGGCGCCGCCCCCTCGCTGACCCGGCAGCGGGTTGACGTCCATGACCTGCCGATACAGCTCGCGGATGGTGCTGGCCACCTCGTTGGCGTTGGCCGTGTGCAGCTTGTGCATGTGGTTCTTGACCACCTGCCGGGTCTTGTCGAACACGTCGATGTTCTTTTTGAGCAGGTCCTTGATGGTCAGCACGTCGATCGGCGCCGCCTTGAGGAGGATCGCGTTGTTGGTCTGGTCGGCGA
>DATFNV010000422.1:0-15186 GCA_035266225.1 Gemmataceae bacterium | reverse complement strand
GCTCCGCGACTCGCTGCTGTGGGCGTCGGGCCGGCTCGACACCCGGCTCGGCGGCGCCCCGGTCGAGATCACCACCGCCCCGTTCTCGCCGCGGCGCTCGGTGTACGGCTTCATCGATCGGCAGAACCTGCCCGGGTTGTTCCGTACCTTCGACTTCGCGAGTCCCGATTATAGCACGCCGCAGCGGCACAGCACGACGGTGCCGCAGCAGGCGCTGTTCCTCATGAACGCGCCCTTCGTGGTCGAACAGGCCAGGGCGCTGGCCACGCGGCCCGACGTGACGGCTCGGGCGGAGACCGGGGAGCGCATCGGCTACCTGTACCGTCTGCTCTACGGCCGGGCGCCGGACGCGGAGGAGGTGGCGCTGGGCCGGCGCTTCGTCGAGTCGGCGGGTGCGGAAAAGGCGCTATCATCCTGGGAGAAGTATTGCCAGGTGTTGCTGCTGTCCAACGAGTTTGCGTTCGTCGATTGACCGCCGCTTTGCCGCTTGCGGCTTAGCGTTCGCGCCTTGCGACGCTGGCGCGAACGCTAAGCCGCAAGCGGCACCGCAGAGGAGTTCTTGCCATGCGACCTGCCGACCTGTTCCTGACGCGCCGCGACCTGCTGCACCGCTGCGGCATGGGCTTCGCCGCCCTCGGCCTGGCCGGCCTCCTCGACGGATCCGCCGGCGCCGCCGTCACCGACATGGCCCCGCTCGCCCCGAAGGGGCCGCACCTCCCCGCCCGGGCGAAGCGCGTCATTCACATCTTCGCCAACGGCGGCGCCTCCCACGTCGATACCTTCGACCCCAAGCCGGCCCTGGCCGCCAACGCCGGCAAACCGCTGCCGAGGAACCTGCGCACCGAGCGCAAGACCGGCGCCGCCTTCCCGTCGCCGTTCAAATTCCACAAACACGGCAAGAGCGGCATCGAGGTCAGCGAACTGTTCCCGCACGTCGCCGAATCGATCGATGAGCTGTGCGTCATCCGCTCGATGCACGCCGACGTGCCCAATCACGAGCCCTCGCTGATGCTGATGAACTGCGGCGAAGCGCGGCAGATTCGCCCGTCGATGGGCTCGTGGGTGACTTACGGGCTGGGCACCGAGAACCAGAACCTGCCCGGTTTCATCGCCATGTGCCCCGGCGGCTACCCCATCCAGGAGACGCAGAACTGGCAGGCCGCCTTCCTGCCGGGCGTCTACCAGGGCACCTACATCGACACGCGCCACACCGACGTCGAAAAGCTCATCGCCCACGTCCGCAACAACTTCGTCACCACGCGCGAGCAGCGGCAGCAGCTCGACCTGCTCAAGTCGCTCAACGAGCGCCACCTGGAACGGCGGCAGGCCGACGCCCAGCTCGAGGCGCGCGTGCAGTCGTTTGAGCTGGCCTACCGGATGCAGACGGACGCCGCCGACGCCTTCGACGTCAACCGCGAGCCGCAGTCGGTCCGCGACCTGTACGGCCCCGGCGTGCAGGGGCGGCAACTGCTGATCGCCCGCCGCCTGCTGGAGAAGGGGGTGCGCTTCGTGCAGGTCTGGCACGGCGAGGGACAGCCGTGGGACAGCCACGACGACATCGAGGTCCAGCACCGCCGGTTGGCCAAGGAGTGCGACCAGGCCATCGGCGCCCTGCTCAAGGACCTGAAGCGGCGCGGCATGCTCGACGACACGCTGGTCATCTGGGGCGGCGAGTTCGGCCGAACGCCGACGGTGGAGCTGCCCTCGCCGGGCAACAACGCGGGGAAGCAGAACGGCCGCGATCACAATCATTACGGCTTCACAATGTGGCTGGCCGGCGGCGGCGTCAAGGGCGGTTACGTCCACGGGGCGACCGACGAGTTCGGCTTCCAGGCGGTGCAAGACAAGGTCCACGTCCACGACCTACACGCCACCCTCCTGCACCTGCTCGGCTTCGACCACGAGAGATTGACGTACCGCTACGCCGGCCGCGACTTCCGGCTGACCGACGTGCATGGCAAGGTTGTCAAGGAGCTGCTGGCGTAGGTCAGGCTTTCCAGCCTGACTCCTCTTCCTGTCAGGCTTTCCAGCCTGACTCCTCTTCCTGTCAGGCTTTCCAGCCTGACTCCTCTTCCTGTCAGGCTTTCCAGCCTGACTCCTCTTCCTGTCAGGCTGGAAAGCCTGACCTACGCCATTGCCGGGGGCGGGTCCAGTTGCCAACATAAGCATACGCCCGTCGCCCCTGCTGCGATCCCGAACGAGGAACGTGCCGACATGGTCGAACGCAAGACTGAGCTGAAGCGCCGCTACCAGCGCAAGAAGAAACTCACCAAGCTGAAGAAGAAGCTCGCCGCCGTCAAGACCGGCCACGACAAGGAAGTCATCCTGAAGAAGATCCACATCATCAGCCCGTTCTGGCAGGAGCCCGCCGCCCAGGCGTGATGAGCCGATGCGCCGAATGATGCTTTGCGCCCTGGTCCTGATGGCCGCGACGACGGCGCGGGCCGACGACTGGCCCGGCTGGCGCGGACCGACCGGCATGGGCCAGGCGCCCAACAAGGCCCTGCCGCTCACCTGGGGCGGCAAGGACGACGACAACGTCCTCTGGAAGGCGCCGCTGTTCGACGGCAAGGACAAGGTCCGCTTCGACCAGAACCAGTCGAGTCCCGCCGTCAAGGGCGAACACGTCTACGTCACCCTCTCGTACTGGCCCGAAGGCGTCGTCGCGGAGAAGGCTGCGCCCGAACATCACGTCGTCTGTTTCCGCAAGTCGGACGGCCGCCGCCTGTGGGACACGCGCGTCCCCGCCGGCCGCTGGGTCTTCAAGGACCTGCGCGGCGGCTACACGGTCCCCACCCCCGCCGCCGACGGCGAGCACGTTTACGTCCTGTTCGGCTCCTCCGTCGCCGCCGCCCTCGACCTCGAAGGCAAGATCGTTTGGCGCAAGGAAATCACCCCCTTCGCCTTCGATGTGGCGCTCGGCACCAGCCCCGTCCTTTACCGCGATACCGTGCTGCTGACGTGGGACCAGACGGACAAAACCTCGCGCCTGATTGCGCTGGACAGCAAGACCGGCGAGGTGAAGTGGGAGAAGAAGCGGCCGACCGCCGACTGGGCGCACAGCACGCCGGTGCTGGCCGAAGTGAAGGGGAAAACACAGCTCCTCGTCGGCGCCGCAAATGCCGTGGAGGGACTCGACCCGGAGAGCGGCGAAATGCTCTGGTCGTGTACCTCGCCCGACAAGGCGCGGATCGGCGACACGGTCTCGCCGGTCCTGGCCGGGGGCGTGGTCTACTGCGACAGCGGCCGCGGCGGCCCCGGCATCGCCGTCGATCCGACCGGCGCGGGCGACGTAACCAAAACTCATCTCAAATGGAAGGTGGCACGGGTGCCGGAAGGTTTCGGGTCCCCCGTGGCCGCCGGCGACTACCTCTACCGCCTGCACAGCCCCGGCACCGTCACCTGCTGGAAGCTGTCCGACGGCGCGCCGGCCTACGTCGAGCGACTCGCCGGCGTCGCGGTGGCGCCGAGTCCTTTCGCCACGCCGGACGGGCGCCTCTACTTCGCCAGCGCCGGCAAGAGTTACGTCGTCAAGGCGGGGCCGAAGTTCGAGGTACTCGGCACCGGCGACCTCGGCGACCCGAGCCAGGCGTCGCCGGCGGTGGCCGACGGCCGCATCTTCCTACGCGGCGGGCGTAACCTCTATTGCATCGGCAAGAAGTGACATGGACTTCCAGGAACTTCAGGCCCGGGTGCTGGAACACGCCCGGGCCTACAGCGCCAAATATGGAGTGGTCATCGACGAGGATTTCGCGCTCTTGAAGTTGTGCGAGGAGGTCGGCGAGTTGGCCCAGGCGGTGCTGATCGCCCGCGGCCGCGCCCGGCCGGAGAAGTGCAAACCCGAAGGAGAAGCCAGGGAGGCGGTCGCCTACGAGCTGGCCGACATCGTCGGCATGGCCATCGTCGCCGCCGATTTGCTCGGCATCGACCTGGAACGGGCGATGGCGCTGAAGTGGCTGCAGAAGGAGGTGTAGCCGCTTGCGGCTTCGCACGGCCTGCGAAGCCGCAAGCGGCTGCTTACTCCTCGAGCGGCGTGATCGGCTTGCGCCGCTTGCGGATCTCGTACTCGCTGATCAGCCGCTTGATGCTTTCCTTCTTGCCGCCGCGCACCGGGACCGCCTCGACCTCGAACTCACTTCCGCCCATGGCCTGGGCGCACTTGATGCAGACTCGCGTCTCCGGCATCGCCTCGACTCGTTCCTCCGGAATCTCCGCCTTGCACCGGGCACAGAACCGCTTCTCCCGCGCCATGCGTTCCCCTTTCGTCTCCGGGCCTCGTTCCACCCTTCTATACGCAACGAGGCCGCCGATTTATTTGCGCAGCAGGTGCAGCCGCACCAAATTCAGCGCCAGCTTGGCGGTGCGGCTTTGTACCTCGCTGCGCGTGCCGCCCCAGTTCCAGTGCCGCGAGGTGACGCCGCCGTCCCACGCCAGGCCGACATGGACCAACCCGACCGGCTTCTCCGGGGTGGCGCCGCCCGGCCCCGCAATACCGACCGTACTGACGGCCAGGTCGGTGCCGAGTCGCACCCGGCAGCCGAGCGCCATCGCCTCCACGACGGGGCGGCTCACCGCCCCGTGCTCGTCCAGCAGCGCCTGCGGCACGCCGAGCAGGGCGACCTTCAGCCGATTGTCGTAGGCCACGACGCCGCCGCGGAAGCACTGACTGGCCCCTGGCAGCCGGCAGAGCCGTTCCGCAACCAACCCGCCCGTGACGCTTTCCGCCGTCGCCAGCGTTAGGCGCTTCTGTTCGAGCAATCGCAGCACCACGTCGTGCAATTCCTCCTCCTCGAAGCCGAACACCAGGTCGCCGAGCCGCTCCAGGATCGTTTTCTCCACCGGGGCGATGAGGGCCTGTGCCGCCCCCGGGTCGGGCGCGGAGGCGAGGATTCGCAGGGAAATGGTGGCGTCGGAAACGGTGATGCCGACCTCCGGAACGTGGTCGCGCCGTGTCAGGTCGAGCAGTTTCTCTTCCACCGCCGACTCGCCGGCGCCGAAGCAGTTGATCTTCCGCTGCACGAGCACGCCGCCTCCCAACCCAAGGCGCAGCAAGCGCGGCTTCACCTGGGTTTCGTACATGGCGTACATCTCCGACGGCACGCCGGGCATGGCGGCGATGTGACAGCCGCCGAGCAATAGCCAGATGCCGGGGGCGGTGCCGTTGGCGTTGGGGATCGGCTCGGCCCCGGCGGGGAAGTACGCCTGGACACGGTTACGCTCGGGGAAGGTGCGGCCGCGGCGCGCGAACATGGCCTGGATTTCGGCGAACGACGCCTCCTGGAAGACTAACTCGACCCCGGCGGCCCTGGCCAGGGCCTCGCGCGTCAGGTCGTCCTGCGTCGGGCCGAGGCCGCCGGTGGCCAGGACGAGGGCGGCACGGCCGGCGGCGATGCGAAATGCCTCGACGTTGGCGTCGAGGTCGTCGGCGACGGTGGTGTGCCAGCCGACGGCGATGCCGATCTCGGCGAGACGCCGGCTGAGCCATTGGCTGTTGGTGTCGAGGTTTTGTCCGCTGGTCAATTCGCTGCCGATGGAGATGATTTCCGCTTTCATGGCAAGGTCGGCCCCGAACCCGGTTGCGGGAGAAACGGTCCTTCCCATGCTACCCGGTGGGGACCGGGGGGGCCATCGCGCGCCGGCCGCTTGCGGCTTCGCAGGTCAGACGTGCCAAGCCGCGGCGCCCGGCGCTGCGTATCCTTTCCTCGGGGGATCAGGATTTCAGGAACCCGAACGTGAGCGACGTACCCATCCCCAGCCGTGAGGACGGCCGGCAGGCGTTCAACGAAGTGTTGGCGCAGTACGACGGCCCGGCCTATTTGCGCCGGGCCCGGCGCGTGCAGGCCGCCTACGACCAACTCCTCGACGAGTGCCGCCGCCAGCGCGACGAATGGTTGGCGATGTCCCGGCTCCGCCTGGGGATGCTGCGGGCCCTCGCCGGCGGCTGGGAGACCCTGGCGCCGCACCTCGCTGACGAGGGGCAGACGCAGTACCTGGGACAGTTGTGGGCGCTGCTCGACCCGCGCCTGCGCGTCCCGGTGGCGCCGACGACGTCGGCGGGGGTGCTCCGCGACGCCCTGCGCGATCTGACCGAGAGCCTCGAACGCTTCAACAACCGGTGGCTCCCGTTCGTCCGCGGACTCGACTTTACCGCCCTGAACGCCGAGCGCGCCGACTACAACCGCTATTACCTCCTGGAAAAGGAGTGTGCCGTGCGCTCGCCGCACATCGCCCGGGCCGGCTACAAGCCGCTGGACCCGCTGACCGCGGACGACGTGCTGGCGGTGTTCCCGCCGCTCCCGATCCCTTCCCCGAGGCCGCCCCAATGATCGACTTCACCGCCGTCAGCCGTGAGATCCGCAGCGTCCTGGCGCGCCGCCGCGAGTTGTTGACCTTCCTCGGCTCGGTCTTTGCCGCCCTGGGCATCTTCCTGCAAAACCTGCTCGGCGGCAGCCTGCCGCCATCGCTGAAGAGCCTGGAGCAGCACACCTTCGCCGCCTACGCCCTTCTCCTGATGGTGCCAAGCCTGCTGCTAGCGTTGCGACTGGCCAAGCTCAACGCCGGCATGACGCTCAACGGCATCCTCTACGCCCGGTTGATGCAGGAGCAGACCTTCACCGACAAGTCCGGTCCCGACGCGCCGCGCCGCGCCGCCCGCGTCAACGTCTTCGGCGTCTCGTTCCTCATGTTCGTCCTGGCCGACCTCCTCGCCGGCTTCGCTGCCGCCTTGCTCGACCTCTCGATCAAAACGACGCAGCCCTGGGTGGCTCCTGTGATCGGCACCGCCGTCTTCCTGGCCGGGTTGCTGCTTTACCTTTACTTCCACCGCCAGGCGGCGGCCTACGCCCTTGGGCGGATCGGGCGCGACCCGTGCGGCACCTTCGGCCGCGAGCGGTGGGAAGAACACGTCGCCGACAGCCTGCGCGACGGCAACCAAGACATGATTACGGTGCTGGCGCTGGTCGGCCTGATCGTCTTTTCGGCGTTCGAGGGCCTGACGGGGCTCGGCAAGGCGAACCTCGACACCGACATCACTTCGCAGGAGGTGCAGACCTACGGGCCGATCGCCTACGGCTTGCTGATGACGGTGACGTGCTTCGTCGGACTGGTGACGTACATCCGGCTGCGGGTGGCGATCGGCGTGCGTTCCCTGCAAATCGATCCGAACGACCGGCCGTTCCGGCCGCTGCGCCTGACCGACTCGCTGCTGGGCTACATGCTGCTGGCGTTCCTCTTCGCCGTCTCGCTGCACTTCTTCGTCATCGCCGTGTACGCCCGGCTCTACCCCTCTGGGGAGGAGCCCGGTCTGCTCGTCGTGGACGCGGCGGCCTTCGCCGTGGCGATCCTCGCCGAGCAGACGTCGTTGGTGATCGCGGGGCGCGCCTATCGGAAGAAGTGAGGCGTCGGGCGCCGCCCGTTCACTCCGCGAAGGCCTGAAGCTCCTCGTCGCTCAGTGGCCGCTCGAATTCGCAGCCGTGCAGCCAGCGTTCGTCGGGCGGGACTTCCAGGGTGTGGACGACGCGCGCCCGCAGCACGCACGTGATTCCCTGCTCGAGGTTCTGCAGTTCGATCGTCAGGAAGGCGCCCGGCTCGAACTCGCAGGCGATCAGCAGGGAGACGCCGGTGGTCGAGATGTCGCGCACCCAGGCGGCATAGACGCCCGCCAGGGGCGCGTAGGTGCGGCATTCGGCGTCGGGGTTGCCGGGGTAGCGCACGGCCACGCGGCGCTCACGGCGGGTGGCGGGCGCACCGTTTTTCATGGGAAGGACACGCGAGTTCGACATGGCATCCTCTTCTCGATGGGACCGGGGCCACAAAGCCTACCGAAAAGGTAGGTCGCTGGTGCCGGACTGTCAAAAGGCGCCGGGACACGCGATCACGCCACCCATTTCCGTGTGCTAGATTCGAGTAATTCCTTTCGAGCCGGCCGGGTCGGCGGGAGGAATGACCTGCCTGGAGCCACTCCCCGAGGGCCCTGCCTCATCCTCTCCCGGGAGTGTACGCCCGCCAACAGAAGCGACGGTATCGACCGGAGACGTGAGGACCTGACCGGGCGACCCTGTGCGCCTGGAACGAAGTGATTCCCTGCGCGACCACCTGCCAGACGATGAGTAGAGTTATGTCGATGCCAACGACGGCCGCCGAACTCCCTCAGTACACGGGCCGCGAAATGATGCAGGGCGCGTTCCGACGCCTGGTCCTGCCGTTCGCGGCCTTCGTCCTCTTGCTGTGGAATCTCTGCTTCCTGCTCAATTCCTGGATCCTTCTGCCGCAGAATGACTTCGGCCGCATGCTGGCCAGCGCTAGTCTCTTCCTCGAAGGCAAGGACATGTACGCGGCGACGCCGGCCACGGCGGCCTGGCTGGAGGAGGACTACAGCATTGCCCTGTACAACATGAACCCGCCCCACTTCCACCTGCTCCTGCTGCCCCTGGCGCTGCTGTCCGACCTGGACGAAGCCTTCGTGCTCTGGTGGGTGTTGGGGGGAGTATGCCTGTTGCAGTGTTCGCGCTGGATACTGGCGGAAACGGGGCTGAAGCTGACCGCGGACTTGCGCCGCTCGGCCCTGCTGATGCTGCTCGCGTTCTGCGGCACGGCAGCCATGCTCTTTACCGGACAGCTCACCTTCCTGTTACTCGTGCCGGTGACTCTGATGTGGCGTAGCGCCCGTCGCGGGCACTGGGGTCGGTCGGGGGCCTGGCTTGGCCTGGCCCTCAGCGTCAAACCGTTCTTGGCGGTGCTGCTGGCGTATTTCCTCTGGCGGCGGCGCTGGCGGGCGGCCGCCTCATGCCTGGTCGCGTGCGCGTTCTGCTTCGCCGTCGGCCTGCTGGTGTTCGGCGGGGACAATCACGTCTCCTGGCGCGGCCGGCTGGCCATCTCCGAGGGCTGGGCCTGGCTACCCATGAACGCCTCGCTGATGGGCATGCTCACGCGCCTGTTCACGGAGTCGGTCTGGTACACGCCGCTGGCCATTTTGCCCACCGGCCTGGTCTGGCTTCTGTGGGTCGGCATCGGCGGTGCGCTGGCCGTGCTGACGCTGGCGGCGACCGGACGCGGCGACACGCCGGCCGGCGTGGACCAGGATTTCTGCCTGGTTCTGCTTGCCTCCGTGCTCTTTTGCCCCCTGGGATGGGTGTACTACCTGTGGCTGGCACTGCCCCCGTTGGTCGCGCTGCTGGCGCGCGGCTGGGCCGACCCGGCGCGGAGGCCACGGAGGCGCTGGCTCTGGGCGGTAATGCTGCTCGCGTTCATCTGGCCGCCCACCATGACGCGATTGCTGCAGCCGGAAGCCATC
The DNA here is from genome assembly GCA_035266225.1 of Gemmataceae bacterium. GTDB lineage: Bacteria > Planctomycetota > Planctomycetia > Gemmatales > Gemmataceae > DATFNV01. The sequence goes on along the minus strand of DATFNV010000422.1, from coordinate 5,894 downwards.
GGCCCGCGCCGCTCTGCGGACCTGCCGCCCATCGGTGCGGGCTGGCCGGTCCCGCTGGAAGCGGCGGCCACGGTGGTCCTCGGCAATGTCTATTGCTGGGGCCTGCTCGCGCTCTGGGCGCGCCTGGTGGGTTCCGGCCTTGCGCTGAAACACCACGAGTGCGCCGCCGCCGCGGCGCTGGCGCCGCTCGACCCTGCCGACTACCGCGTCAGCGTGGTGATGCCCGTCTACTCCGAGACCGACACGGTCCTTGAAATCGCGACGTGGCTGACGCGTGAGCTTGGCCCGCGCCTGGAAGAGATCATCATTGTCCAGTCGCCGCGATCCTCGGAGCGGTCGCGGACCGTCTGCCAGGACCTTGCCGCCGTCAATTGCAGGGTCCGCTTGCAGGTGCAGCAGAACAACCCCGGCCTGGGTCGGGCGGTGCGACAGGGGTTCGCGCAGGTGCGAGGCAACGTGGTGCTGACCATCGATTCCGACGGTGAGATGGCGATCGAGACGGTGCCGCGTCTGCTTGCCGAGATGGCCCAAGGCGGTCATGGCCTGGTCATCGCCTCGCGCTGGCTGCGGGGCGGCGGCTTCACGGGCTACAGTCCGATGAAGTACTACCTCAACTGGTGCTTCCAGCAGCTGTTCCGCTGCCTCTTTTGGACGCGACTGCACGACCTGACCTACGGCTTCAAGGTGATCCGGGCCGAGTTGGTGCGCGGCCTCGACTGGGAGGGCACGCTCCATGAGATCGCCTGCGAGACCACGCTCAAGCCCGTTCGCCTGGGAGTATCGGTCGCGGAAGTCCCCAGCCGCTGGACGGCTCGCACCCAGGGCGCAAGTAAGAACACTTTCTGGCGCAACTTCCGTTACGTTCGCACGGCCCTGACCATCCTCGTCCGAGGCGTCGGCCTGTCGGAACGGCAGGGAAGCGGCACGACAGATGAGGAACACCCGAGCCAGGCCGACGTTGTCACTCTTGGTGTCGCCGAGCCGGCTGCGACCACGTGAGCCGTCCGCGATTTGCTCACCCACAGACGGTGGCCTATCTTTCGGAGGGCGGCCCCTATTCTGCCCATCCTTGACTCTCTTTTAAGGAGTGCCAGCTATCGATAGGGTCCTTCTCACCGGCGGGGCCGGGTATATCGGCTCGCTGCTGGCCCCAATGCTCCTGGAGCAGGGGCACCAGGTCACCATCTTCGACAATTTCCTCTACGGCGCCCAGCCGGTGCTCGGCTTCTGCCGCCACCCCAACCTGGCCCTGGTCAAGGGCGATGTCCGCGATGAGGCCTTGATCCGCCGCAGCGTCGCCAAGCACGACTGGATCGTGCATCTGGCGGCCATCGTCGGCTACCCCGCCTGCGCCGCCGATCCCTTCCGGGCCGTCACCACCAACGAGGACGGCACGCGCAACCTCGTGCGGGCCATGAGCAAGGCCCAGCGTCTGCTGTTCGCCTCGACCGGCTCGACTTACGGCAAGGTCATCGGTGTCGCCACCGAGGACACGCCCATCGAGCCGCTGACCCTGTATGGCCGGACCAAGCGCAACTGCGAGGTACTCATCCGCGATGCCGACCTCGACCACGTGTCGCTGCGGTTCGCCACCGTGTTCGGCAGCTCGCCGCGGCTGCGGCTCGACCTGCTCATCAACGACTTCGTGTACCAGGCCATCCACAACAAGCAGATCGTGCTGTTCGAGGGGCACTTTCGCCGCACCTTCCTGCACAGCAGCGATGCGGCCGCGGTCTACCCCTTCACCATGCAAAACTTCGAGCGCATGAACCGCCAGGTGTTCAACGTCGGCGACGAGTCGATGAACTTCACCAAGAAGCAGGTGGCCCAGCAGATCAGCAAATACCTGCGCTACTACCTGCACGAGGCGGACGTGGGCACCGATCCCGACCAGCGCGATTACGAGGTCGATTACAGCAAGCTGCGTACTGTCGGCTTCCGCGCCCAGGTGACGCTGGACGAGGGCCTTCAGGAGCTGATCAAGGTCATCTCGGTCCTTACCATCCAGCATCCCTTGCGCAACGCCTGATTCCATCGCCCAGGGAGGAAGATGCACGTGCCAGGTATCATTCTGCTCACCGGCGGCAGCGGCTTTTTCGGCCGGCGCATTGCCGAGGCCCTGTGCGGCCGGGGCTACGAGGTCATCGCCCCCGGCCGGCCCCGCTTCGACCTGATGGACCGCGCCTCGGTTGATCGGGCCATCGCCGCCATCCGGCCGGAGACCGTGGTGCATTCGGCCGCCTACTACGGCGGCCTGGGCATCTGTGTCAACGAGCCGGAAGAGGTCTTCTACCGCAATGTGACCATGTCGGCCAACATCCTCGACGCGGCGGCTCGCGGCGGGGTCAAGCGTTTCCTGGCCATCGGCTCGGCCTGTGCCTATGCGGGCGACGTGGCCGGCGACATGCGCGAGGAAGACCTCTGGGCCGGCCCGCTGCACCCGTCGGTCGAGGCCTACGGCTTCTCCAAGAAGGTCCAGCAGGTGGGCATGAACGCCTATCGCCGCAAGTTCGGGATGGTCGGCCAGTTCCCGATCATCACCAACCTGTACGGCGAGCACGACGTCTTCGGCGAGTACCGCTCGCACGTGGCCGCCGCCCTCATCAAGCGCTTCGCCGATGCCGTCCAGGCCGGCGCCCGGACCGTGCCCTGCTGGGGCAGCGGCCGGCCCGTGCGCGAGTTCATCTACGTCGGCGACGCCGCCGAGGCCGTCGCTCGTCTGCTGGAGAACGGCTGCACCGAGCCCATGAACATCGGCACCGGCATTGGCACCTCGATCAAGGAACTGGCCGAGATGGTAGCCCGCGCCACCGGCTTCGACGGCGACATCGCCTGGGACGCCAGCAAGCCGGACGGCGTCGGCCGCAAGGTCCTCGACGTGTCGCGCATGAAGCGCGTCCTGGGCTGGGAGCCGCCCACCTCGCTGGAGGCGGGGCTGGAGCGGACCGTCAAATGGTACCTGGCCAACAAGGAGACCGCCGATGCCCGTCCCTGAGGTTGCGCTCGATCGACGCCGTGTGGCCCTGGTCACCACCACCATCCACGTTCCGGAGTGCCTGACGGCGTACCTGGAGAATGCCGAGCGGCATGGCCACGGCGATCGTCTGTCGCTGATCGTGGTGGGCGACCGCAAGACGCCGCCGGAGACGGCCGAGTACCTGCACAACCTGCGGCGCGGCTTCGCTGCTCCCGTCACTTACCTGGACGTGCCGGCCCAGCAGGCGATGCTGCGCCGCTGGCCGGCCCTGGACATTGTCCTCCGCTACAACTGCATCCAGCGGCGCAACGTCGGTTACCTGCAGGCCGCTCTCGACGGCGCCGACGTCATCGTCGCCGCCGACGACGACAACTTCGTCACCGAGGAGGACTACTTCGGTCCGCACCTGCGAGTTGGGCGGCCACTCGAGGTCCCGGTTGTCCGCCACGCCTCGGGATGGTGGAACGTCTGTGAGCGCCTGGTCGCGGATCCGCCGCGTCGCTTTTACCACCGCGGCTATCCGAAGTCGCGCCAGGATTTCACGGCCGTCGCGCCGCAGGTCGCGACGGCAACGGTGCGGCCGGTGGTCAACGCCGGGTTGTGGCTGGAAAGTCCCGACGTGGACGCCACGGCCAACATCGAGGAGCCGATCCGGGTCGTCGGCATGGAGCCGGTTGCCGGCGAGCGGACCTGCGCCCTGGCCGCCGGCACCTGGTGCCCCTTCAACAGTCAGAACACCGCCTTCGACATCGCCGTGTTGCCAGCGATGTACCTGGTGGTCATGCTCGACATGGTCCGCGGCTACCGCCTCGGCCGGTTGGACGACATCTGGATGAGCTACTTCGTGCGGGCCGTTGCCGACCAGCTGGGCGACTCGATGCTCTACGGCCCGCCCCTGGTGGCCCAGCATCGCAACCCGCACAACTTCGTTCGCGACCTGTCTGAGGAATTGGCGGGTTACATCCTCACCGAGAAAATCGTCGCCTACCTGCGGACCTTCCGCACGGGACAACGGTCGTACCTGGGTGCCTATCTCGACCTGATCTATCACCTCAAGGAAGCTGTCGAGGGCGATGCCGGCCTGGAAACGCCGGAGCGCGAGTACCTGCGGCAAATGGTGCTGGGGATGGCGGCCTGGCACGGCGCCGTGGCGGATATCTGGGGCACGATGAGGTGATGGTGTCCGTTTAGCCGCCGCCCTCGGGGCGGCGCTTCTCCGCGCCGCCCCGAGGGCGGCGGCTAAACGGATAACGTCGCCTCACTCCTCGTTTCGCGAAACGAGGAATCAGCAGTTTACCCAATCAGCAACGCTTGCCTCGCTTCAATGGTCTGCCGACACTTTTTCCCCGGCGACAGTGCAGTCGTCCCATTGAGTTTCAAGTCCACTGCCGGCGCGTCCGATGTTTAGTCAAGACGAGTTTGCTGGTTGTAGCGAATCTCCGGGTGGGCTCAACATGGCACCATCATTCCGCCGCGTTTCCGGCCTGTTTCGGTCAAGTCTGACCCCGCGAGTCCTTCTCGCCGGGGTACTTTCCGCCGCGTGGTTGGTGTCGCCGGCGGCGGCCCAGGAGCCTGTGGTGCCGCCGGGCCCCATCGCGCCGGGGCCCGTCGTGCCCCTCCCGGCCGCCGGGCCAGGGCCGCTCGAGCCGATCGCCCGCGAGGGGGCTTGCTCCGTGCCGCCGGTGCCAACCGCCGCGCCGAAGACCGCCGAGGCCGCCGCCCTGGTCGAGTCCGCCCGCTGCAACGACGCTTCCCTCGAGGTCGTCGCCGGCCAGAGCCGCATTGTCATCGTTAAGGAAGACCTGCAAACACCGAAAAAATCGGCCACCCTCTACATCGGCGACACCGCGGTCGCCGACGTGGCGCTGGTGCCGCCGAGCCCGAAGGACGCCGCCGTCCTCGTCCCGCGCCGGGCGCTGCAGATCATCGGCAAGAGGGTCGGCGTCACCGACCTCGTCATCCAGATGCCCGACGACCGCATCTTCAAGTTCGAGGTGCGCGTCGTCCCCGACCCCAGCCTGCTGCGCGACCAGCTGGAAATGGTCAATTCCCGCCTGCACTGTCTCTTCCCCGACGCCAGCCTGAAGGTGTCGTCGGTGCGCGACAGCTTCGTCGTGGAGGGCGAGGCGCGGAACGCGGCCCAGGTGGTCCGCATTATGGACATTGTCCAGGCCGCGCTCGCTCTGCCGGGGGACCAAACCGTCGCTGCCCAAGGGGTAGGGTCGTCGGGCCCGTATGCCTTCGCGAGCACGATCACCGGAGGGGTCGCCAGGGCCCGCGTCATCAACATGATCCGCGTGGTGGGCTCGCAGCAGGTGCTGCTGAAGGTCCGCGTCGCCGAGCTGAACCGCACGGCGGCGCGGCAGATCGGCGCCGACTTCCTCAGCTTCAGCAAGTCCTCGCCCTTCGCCGTCGGCACCGGCCTGGGTGCCGCCACGATAGCGGGGTCGGGCACCTTTAGCAGCGTGAATAACCTCGGCGCCTTCAGTATCTCGGCCTCCGGGGCCGCCATCCCGGGCACGACGACCGCCTTCGGCATCTTCAACGGCGGCGATTTCGAGATGTTGCTCAGCGCCCTGCGCAACAACTCGTTGCTCAAGATCCTCGCCGAGCCGAACCTCGTCGCCCTGAACGGGCAGCGGGCCAACTTCCTGGCCGGCGGCCAGTTCTTCGTGCCGACGGCGCAGACGTCGATCGGCGCCGTGTCCGGCGGCGTGTCGGCGACGGCGGTGGACTTCGGCGTCCGCCTCGACTTCATCGCCCACATCCTCGACGACGACGTGATCCGCCTGACGGTCGATCCCGAGGTGAGCCAGCCCGACTTCACCGTAGCGACGACTCTGGTGGCCGGCGGCTCCCCGGTGCCCGGCCTGAACAAGCGCAGCGCCCACACGACCGTGGAACTGCACCAGGGGCA
>DATFNV010000421.1:0-13798 GCA_035266225.1 Gemmataceae bacterium | reverse complement strand
GCCGAGTTGGTGAAGCAGTTGCACGAGGCGTCGGAGGCCGGCCGCTGGCGCGACGTGCTCGACCTGGCCGACCAAGTGCTGGTGGTCGCCCCGCAACACCCGGAAGCGCGCAAGGCCCGTGGCCTGGCGTGGAAGTCGGTCGAGCCTGTCACCGTCGTGACGGCGCCCCTGGGCCCCGTGCCCCAGATGACAGGGGCCGAGCACACCGAGCCGGCACAGCGCTTCCTGTTGTGGATCGATGGGGTAGGCGGTTATCTCGTCTGCCTGGCCGCCCGGTTGACGCTGGGGCAGGCGACACCGGACGGCTATGTCGATGTGCCGCTGTATGCCGACGTGTCGCGGCTGCACGCCGCCCTGACGCGCGAGAACGGCAGCTACCTGCTCGAAGCGATGCGGCCGGTGCAAGTGAACGGTCAAGGGGTGGAGAAGGCCCTATTGCGGCCGAACGACCGCATCACCCTGGGGACGACGTGCCAGCTGCAATTCCGGCAACCGGCCCCCGTGAGTGCTTCGGCCCGCCTCGACCTGACGAGCGGCCAGCGGCTGCCGCTGTCGGTGGACGGAATCATCCTGATGGCCGACACGCTGCTGCTCGGCCCCGGCCAGCAGGTGCATGTCGCGATGCCGGACCTGAAGCACCCGGTGGTGCTGTACCGGCACAAGGACGGCCTGGGCGTCCGTTGCCCGGGGCCGATGGTGATCGACGGCCAGCGCTGTCAGGAGCGCGGCCTGCTGCGGCCCACGTCGAGCGTGTCCGGCGAGGACTTCGCTTTTGCCCTGGAGCCGCTCGGCACTCGGATGGTGGCCGGTGGCTAACGGCCGCTTGCGGCTTGGCGTTCGCATCCTCGAGGGAAGGCGTGAACGCTCGGCCGCAAGCGGCGAACGGCCACTCGCATGGGGGAGACTGGTATGAAGTTCACCTACAGCTCGGGGCAGCGACCGCTGGACGGTTACGTCTTGAAGCGCGGCATCGGCCGGGGCGGCTTCGGCGAGGTCTACTTCGCCGTCAGCGACGGCGGCAAGGAAGTCGCGCTCAAGCTGCTGCGCGGCGGCAGCAACAACGAGGTCGAACTGCGCGGTGTCGCCCAGTGCCTCAACCTGAAACACCCCAGCCTCGTCGCCCTGTACGACCTCAAGACCGACGCCCAGGGCGACCCGTGGGTGGTCATGGAATACGTCTCCGGCGAGCCGCTGAGCGTCGTCCTCAACCGCCACCCCCAGGGCCTGCCCTCGGAACTGGCTCAGCAGTGGTTCCTCGCCCTGGCCAAGGCGACGGCCTGCCTGCACGACCACGGCATCGTCCACCGCGATCTGAAGCCGGGCAACATCTTCCTGGAAAACGGCACCGTCAAGGTGGGCGACTACGGCCTGTCGAAATTCATCAGCGGCAGCCAGCGCACCGCGCAGACGCAGAGCGTCGGCACCGTGCATTACATGGCCCCGGAGATCAGCACCGGGAACTACGGCAAGCAGATCGACGTCTACGCGGCGGGCATCATCCTCTACGAGATGCTCACTGGCCGGGTGCCCTTCGACGGCGAGAGCGCCGGCGAAATCCTCATGAAGCACCTGACCTCGCCGCCCGACCTCACCAAGCTGCCGACCGAGTACCTGCCCATCGTGGCCAAGGCGCTGTCGAAGAACCCGGCGCACCGCTACGCCAGCATGGCCGAGATGGCCCGGGCGGTCGAGGCCGTCGGCACGCGCCCCGCGCCGGTCGCCAGGCCGCGACCGACGACGGCACAGCAGCCAGCCGCCCCAGTGTCGCCGCCCCGGCCGAGGCCAAGGCCGCGTGAGGACGACATCCCAAGCGTCCTGCCGGTGCCGACGCTGCGCGGACAGATTGCCGAGCTGTCAGGGTCAATGGCCCTGGCCGTGATCTTCGCACTGCTGGGCGCAACGCTGTGGTACTCCCTTGGCCGGATCGACAACTTGGCCGACATCGGCACTGTCTTCTTCCTGACGGTGGCGACGACGTGGGCGGTGCTGGTTCCCGGCAAGGTATGGGCGTATCGCAAGGGGGATCCCTGGCGGCGCCGACTGGTGATGATGTTCTTGGGGGTGCTGATCGGCATCGGGGCGCTGTGGCTGAACGGTTGGGTGCCGACGATCCGGGGTGAGCCGGGGTCGGCCGTGCGGCACGACTTGCTCCTCGACTGGCCGCTACCGGCGGGCACCGGCCTGGCCGAGGGGGCGGCTTACGTCATCTACTTCGCCGTGACGATGTTCCCCCTGCGGTGGTGGCGGCTGACCGACCCGCGACGTTCGGCACGTTTCAGCTTCCTGCCGCTGCTGGCGGCGGGCTTCTGGAGCCTGCTGCCGCTGCTGATCTGGCCGCAACCGTGGCCCTGGGGGACCGGCGCCCTGGTGATGGCCGCCGCGATCGTGCAGCTGGTGAGCCCCTGGGAGCAACCGATACCGACATGCAGCCGCCGACTCCGGCTGCGTTATTCGTGATAACAAGGAGCGAGGAACACGGACGAAAGACGGAACCGAGCCCCGATTCCCCCTTCGACCGCCCTCGTTCTCCACGGAGGATAGACTCATGCGTCCCACCGCCTGGATGAGCTTCCTGGCCGTGTTCTTCCTGGCCGCGGCCGGTTGCAACAGCCGCGGGCCGACGCAGGCCCGTCCTGCGCCGGTGGCGCACGATCCCTTGGCGTCGTGGGTCGTCACCGGCGACTGGATGACGACGGAGGAAGAGGCGGTGCAGGACGCCCTCGACAAGGCGCAGGGCAAGGTTAACGAGTACCTGCGCGCCCAGCAGCCGCCGATGACCTGGCCCTCGGATCGCAAATACATCCAGCAGAATCTGTTGCGCCCTCTCAGGGCCGACGACTCCGGGTTCAAGGCGCTGCTGAAAAAGGCCGACGACCCCGGGTTGAAGGCCCTGGCCAAAGGGGCAGACTGGCAGGGCGAAAACGTCCGCGAAAACCTCGTGAGCGGGCAAGCCGTGCAGGTCGAAACCAGGCCGTTCGATGACCTCGGCATCATGCGGCGAGCGGCGTTGCGCCTGGAGATCTCGGCGGCCAACCAAAAGGAATTCCAGAAGCAGGAAGAGATCTACCAGGCGAAACAGCGCAACGACCGGGCGACGGCGCGTCAATGGTGGGTCGTGCGGATCCTGGCCGGCCTGGTGGCGCTGCTGACAGCTGTGACCTTCTACCTGCGCCTGGAGGATGCGACCAAGGGGTATTACACGACGCTGCTCCGGGCTGCGGCGGTGGCCTTCGTGACCCTGGTCGGGGCCGCCCTCTGGCTGCTCACCTGAGACGATCCGTTTCACCAAAGTGGGGTAGGCCGCCGGCAGGCCGGGGACCGACGGCAGGCCGGCGGCCTGCCCCACGTTCACAGTCAACCCATCTCTCGCTGTTGGCACTCCGGGCCGTTTGCGGTATATCATTGTGTTCGCGGGATGATGGGCGGCCGCCGGCCGTTCCGCGACCGCCAACCCTTGATACGGAGATGACTTGATGGCACCCGCCGCCACCCGGACCGCCCCCACTCGCCCCGCCCCCAAGGCATCGCACGATTACCTCGTCGCCGACGTCGCCCTGGCCGACCTGGGTCGCAAGGAGATCGCCCTGGCCGAGCACGAGATGCCTGGCCTGATGGCCATCCGCAAGAAGTACGCCCCCGGTCAGCCGCTCAAGGGCGCCCGCATCGCCGGCAGCCTGCACATGACCTCACAGACCGCGGTGCTCATCGAAACGCTGCAGGCGCTCGGCGCCGAGGTCCGCTGGGCGAGCTGCAACATCTTCTCCACGCACGACCCCGCCGCCGCCGCCATCGCCGCCCGCGGCACGCCCGTCTTCGCCACGAAGGGCGAGACCCTTGAGGAATACTGGGACTACACCCATCGCATCCTCCGTTGGCCGGACGGCGGTACCGCCAACCTGATCCTCGACGACGGCGGCGACGCGACGCTGCTGGTCCACCTCGGCTGCGACGCCGAACAGGATCCCTCGATCCTGGAGCGCACGCCCGGCTCGGAAGAGGAAGCGGTCCTGCTGGCGTCGATCAAGCGCACGTTGGTCGATCACCCCCACTTCTACAGCGGCGTCGCCAAGAACATCGTCGGCGTCAGCGAGGAGACGACGACCGGCGTTCACCGCCTCTACGAGCGTGTAAAGAAGGGGACACTGCTCTTCCCGGCGATCAACGTCAACGACTGCGTCACCAAGAGTAAGTTCGACAACCTCTACGGCTGCCGCGAGTCGCTGATCGACGGCATCAAGCGCGCCACTGATGTGATGATCAGCGGCAAGAAGGCGGTGGTGTGCGGCTACGGTGAGGTGGGCAAGGGCTGCGCCCAGGCGTTCCGCGGCTCCGGCGCCACGGTCTTCGTCACCGAGATCGACCCGATTTGCGCGCTGCAGGCGTGCATGGAGGGCTACCAGGTGGTGACGATGGAGGAGGCCTGCAAGTTCGCCGACATCTTCGTGACCACGACCGGCAACGTGGACGTGATCACGCGGCAGCACATGGACCAGATGAAGCACAACGCCATCGTCTGCAACATCGGCCACTTCGACAGCGAGATTCAGATCGCGGCCTTGAACGACCTCCAGTGGGAGGAGATCAAGCACCTGCCGCCGGTGGATCACGTCATCTGGCCCAACGGCAAGCGGATCATCGTGCTGGCCAAGGGCCGCCTGGTCAACCTCGGCTGCGCCAAGGGGCACCCGAGCTTCGTGATGTCCAACTCGTTCTGCAACCAGACGCTGGCGCAGATGCGGCTCTGGAAGGACGGCCGCTCGATGGAGAAACAAGTCTACTTGCTGCCGAAGGAACTGGACGAGGAGGTGGCGCGCCTGCACCTGGAGCAGCTCGGGGCCAGGCTGACAACGCTGACGCCGAAACAGGCGGCGTACATCAGCGTCAAGCCCGAGGGGCCGTACAAGACTGAGAACTACCGCTACTAAAGCCGCTTGCGGCGTAGCGTTCGCTTCCCCAGGGTCAAGCGAACGCTAAGCCGCAAGCGGCTTTTTGTCAAATCTCAGGCCGCCGCCGGCGAAGAACGATGGGATAATCTTTTTTCCTCGTCCCGGGGAGGGTGTGTCGTGCGAGTCGTTTCCTCGGCCGGCCGTGTGCTGCGCGTCGTCTCGTTCCTGACGGTGCTGGGTTTCCTCAGCGTCGTACTTGTCGGGCCGGTGCTGGCCCTGGTCTTCGGCCTGCTCGCGCTGGTCGCAGGGCTGCTCCTGCTGGCGCTGCCGTTCGCCTTGGTGGGATTGCTGGTGTGGAGTGCCTACCTCGCGGCGGCCCGCGACCGGAAGGCGGCGTGGGAGGCCCTCCGCGGCCGGACGGCTGGCATCGGGCGCTGGCTGGTGAGGATCCCGCTGGCGGCGTGTGTCCGGCTTTGTTCCTGGGGCGTCAGGGTGGGGTGTGTGCTGGCCCCGGTGGCCCTACCGGTGGCTCGGCGTGCGGGCGAGGCGGCGCGACAAGGCGTCGAGCAAGGTGTGGTCCTGGCCGAGCGCGGCGCTCGGGCAGCGGGAGACGCCGCGGTGCGGGCGCGGTCCACCGCACAGTTCGTCGGCGCCGTTCTGCTGGAGGTCATCGGCGGTGCCGCAGTGGGCACGATCCTCGTCTGCCTCGTCGATTCGCCCGTCCCCGGTGGGATTCTCGCCCTGCACATCTTGGGCGGGGCGGTGGCCGGGGCGTTCCTTGGCCTGCTCGTTGGGGCGGCGCGGTCGTCGTTGCGTCGCGAGCAGGGGGCACAGTAGGCTCTCCGACAAGCGTCTCTTCAGATGCCGAGTTCGTGGAGCGCCCAGTTCAGGTTCGTCGTGAAGATCAGCCTGACGGACCCGAATTCGCCAGCCAGGTTCGCGTGCGGGTAATCGCCGGTCTCGCAGAAGTCGGTGCGGTTTGAAGTGCAGAAGACGCATTTCTCAGCAAACCCGCCCGCCCGCAAACCCCTGCACAATTCCAGACATTCCTCGAGGATCGTGCAGTCCTTGAGTTGGCCTCCTTTTCGATCCAGTTCGGATCGCGGCGCACCGGCGCCCGGATGATGTCGAGGAAGGCGCAGGTGTCGAGCAACAGGACAGGTACTGGTGCGGCGATCAGTGGAGTGACGACGTCGGCCATGCGGCTCATGAGGCGTGCTCGCACTCCTGACGATCATAGGTGGCAAGCAGCCAACGGGCCCTTTGGTACTCAGTCGCCAAATCGTACGCCACGTCTTCGGGCAGTCCCCCGTCCTCGTGGAGCCATCGCGCCAGTATCGACGATGGCAACGTGCTACCCTCGCGGTGTGCGCTGGCTACGAAATCGATCCAGGATGTGTCATCCCTTATTTGTGATGCCCAGACGTGGCGGTTTGCCGTCGAAAATGTGCGAAGTTTGCGGCAAGTTGCCTTGGACAGCCACTGCTCGATGCTGATCTCCTGCCCCGAGAGGGTTACGACGGCGCCGGTTGCCTTGGCGCTGGGGAGGACAAAACGGTCGCAAAACTCATTGAGCAGGGCGTTGTACTCGTCGTGCGAAAGGTTGCCGATCTCGGCAGGGACGATGTTGGACACTTTCAGCTCACGCGGCGATTCCTCCACGAGCCAGAGGGCGGCGGCGCGTCGCTCCTCGGAACCGGCACAGGAGAAGCAATAGCGCAGGCCGGGCCGGACCACTCGTTGTGCCATTCGCCCCTCTGTTTCCGTATCGCGTTTCCAGCCACCGGTAAGCGACTCCTCGATACGCCGCAGAGTTGCCGCCAGCGCTTCTGGCTCGCCGGTTATCGACAATTCCCCATAATCTCGCATCGGCCCTGACCTCGCCGGACGGTGCAGGAGTCATGGCTGTGACCGGGTTACGTTGCCCCATCGACCATGACGTCACGCGAGCCATTATACGGCAAACGGTTCGACTACGCAGCCGGAGGCTTGACGCCGAAGTCGCGGATGGTAAACACGGGGCGGAAGTTATATTTCCCGAGGCGCTCCGCCCCGCCCTCCAGCCGGTCCACGAGGCACGACACGGCCACGACCGTCGCGCCGGCCTTTTCCACTTCCTGGATCGCCTGGAGCACCGATTCGCCGGTCGTCATCACGTCCTCGACCACCAGAACGCGGTCGCCCGGCTTCAGCACACCCTCGACGCGCTCCTGGCTGCCGTGCCCCTTGGCCTGCTTGCGGACGAAGAAGCCCTCCATCGGCCGGCCCGCCTGGTGGTAACGCAGGGCGACCGCCGCCGCAATCGGGATGGCGCCGACCTCCAAACCGCCGACCGCCTGCACGTCGAGATCCTTCGTCAGGTCGAAGAGGAGTTCCCCCAGCAGGGCGACAGCCTCGCCGTTGAAGATGGCCTTCTTGCTGTTGACGTAATAGCTGCTCTCCTTGCCGGAGGCCAGCGTGAAGCGGCCGAAGGAGAAGGCGCGGGCCTTGAAAAGTTCCAGCAGGCGGGAACGGGCCTTGTGGGACATACTTGCGACTCCCGACTCCTTTGTAGTGCCGGATCCTGGACAACGTGGACACGGATGCGCAAGTTGTGACGATAGTCGTCGTCGGAGAGAAACGCGGTAACACCCTCGTCGTCCGGGGAGAGGAGTTCACAGGACATTATGAAGATCATCCCGCTGAGTGAGGCCAAGGCCCACCTGAGTCGCTACGGCAAGTTGTGCGAGCAGGAAACCGTAATCGTGACGGTCAATGGACTCCCTGCGTTCCAGCTGTGCCCGCTGCCGGAAGACGATGACGACCTCATCAATCAGTTGCTGGAACACAACCCCAGGTTCTGGGCGCTCCTCGAAGCGCGGGTGGGCGAACCGACCCTTTCTTGCGCAGAAGCTGCGAAACTCCTTTGAGCTGTCGGGCTGATCGCCGGCCTCAAGCGAGGATTTCGCGGATCGGCTCGCCGCCCTGGTTGATGGCCACCGGCCGGCCGGACCGGTCCGGCACCGTCATGTCCGGGTCGATCCCCAGGCACTGGTAGATCGTCGCGCAGATGTCGGCGGGGCTGACGGGCCGGTCCTTGACGTAGGCCGCCTGCGCGTCGGAGGCCCCGCAGACCGTACCCCCCTTGATCCCCGCCCCGGCGAACATCACGGAGTAGCAGAACGTCCAGTGGTCGCGGCCGCCGTTGGCGTTGACGCGCGGCGTGCGGCCCATCTCGCTCATCACCACCACCAGTGTTTCGTCCAGCAGCCCGCGCCCGGACAGGTCTTCCAGCAGCGCCGTGTAGGTCTGATCGAGGCCGGGCAGCTTGTTCTCGCGCAGGATCGGGAAGTTGCGCGTGTGCGTGTCCCAGGCGTCGTAGTCGATCGGCACGCGGTCCCAGAAGAGGTCCCAGGTCACGTTGACGAAGCGCACCCCCGCCTCGACCAAGCGGCGGCCGATGACGGTACTGTGTCCGAACAGGGTCCGGCCGTAGCGTTCCAGCAGGCGTGGGTCTTCCTTCTTCAGGTCGAAGGCGGCCCGCACCTTCGCCGACGTTAGCAGGTCGAAGGCGCGCTTCTGGGTGCGGTCGTAGCTGCCGATCGCGGGCTGCGCCTCCAGCCGGCGGCATTCGCTGTCGATCTGCCGCAGCAGGTCGCGGCGGTGATCGAGGCGGTCGAGGGTCATCTCGGCGTCGAGGGAGCCGTTGGGCAGGATCGGCTCGCCGCGCACGGTCCGCGGGTAGCCGGCGCGCGGCGCCGGCCCATCCTTGTCGAGGTACGGCTGACACTCGGTTGTCAGCGGGTCGTAGCGTTTGCCGAGGAAGCCGGCGTAGGGTCCGGCGCGGCGAAAGACTTGTCCCCAGCCGAGCCAGCACGGCACGTAGACGTAGGCGGGCAGATCGCCGGGACGCGGGTTGATGTACTCGCAGACGCTGCCCATGCTCGGCGGGTCGGTGTCGCGCGGGTGCTGGTCGGGCATCGGCTGGCCGTAGCCGGTGTACGAGGGCAGGCAGTTGTGGCAGCCGGCCTTGTGGTTGACGGAGCGCACCACGGCGGCCTTGTCCATCCACCGCGCCATCCGCGGCAGGTGCTCGCAGATTTGCAAGCCGGGCACGTTGGTGGCGATGGGCTTGAAGTCGCCGCGCACCTCGGGAGGTGCGGCCGGCTTCATGTCCCACATGTCCTGGGTGGCGGCCCCGCCCAGCAGGTACAGGAGCATGACGCTCTTCGCCTTCCCCGGGTGACTGCCCCGGGCACGGGCGCGCTCCTCGGCGGCGAACAGGTGCGGCAGGCTGAAGCCGCCTCCCAGCAGCGACAGGGCCCCCGCTTTCAGCGTTTCGCGGCGGGTCAGGCCGTCACAGCAGCGGCGCGGGCTACCCAGCATGGTAATCATTGCGAAGTCCCCCCGTAAGGTCGGCAGCGGTCCGGGGCGTCCGAAGCCCACGAACGAGGGTAGACGACGGCGGGCCGGCGGGCAACGTCAAAGCAGCGCCTATCCGAAGCTGGTCTTTGCGCTGCGCGTGAACTTGCGAGCTATAGTTCAAACGGTCACCGTACGCGCACCGGGGGCGAAGGGGTTGGCGCGCGGGCGGTTGCCGGATGGGGGGAACGGCGTGAAACGCCACATTCGCTTGCGAGGGGTGGCCGGGTCGGTCAAGGGCCAGGTCTGGGAGTCGTCGGAGAAGCTGCGCGTCGGCCGGCACGAGTCGGCCGAGATCCGCCTGGACGACCCTTCCGTCAGCCGGCACCACGCCGAGATCGTGCCGTCGGGGCGCGGCTGGCGCGTCCACGACCTCGGCAGCACCAACGGCACCTACCTCAACGGCAACCGCCTCGGCAAGGGGGATTGGCCGCTGCAGGAGCGCGACCTGCTCGAGTTCGGCGAGTTCACGCTGGTCGTCGATTCGCTCGTGGAGGGCGGCAGCTCGGAAATCCCCCTGGGTGGCCAGATGCGGGTGGAAGCAACCGCCCGGGCGTCCCTCGAAGAGGCCCTTGAAGCCCTCGCCTTCGACAGCCGCCGTTGCCCGCGCCCCGGCGAACAGCTCGTCGCCCTGCTCCGCGCCAACCACCATCTGGGCCACACCCAGAGCGAGGACGCCCTGCTCCGCGGCATTCTCGAGGACGCCGTCGCCGTCCTCGACGCTCAGCGCGGGGCCATCGTTCTGGCCGACGAGTCCGATGGCGCACTGCGCTTGCGCGCCGTGACCACCGGCCGGGCCCAGCCGCGCGAACAGGCCGTCGGACTGGAACCGGCGTCGCGCCCCTGCTACAGCCAGCGGCTGGCCCACCGCGCCTTCAACCGCGGCGAATCGATCCTGTGCCACAGCGTCGCCGACGACCCCGAATTGGCCCTGGCCCAGAGCATCAACGAGGGGGCGATGGACTCGGTCCTGTGCGTGCTGCTGCGCACGCCGCGGGGGCGACTAGGCGTCCTGCACCTGGACCGCAGTCCCTGGCAGCACCGCTTCAACGCCGCCGACCTGCACCTGGCCGACGCCCTGGCCGCTAGCGTTTCCGCCGGCATCGAGAGCGCTCAACTGCTGCGCAAACAGCGCGACCTGTTCCTCAACACGATCACCATGCTGGCCCAGGCGGTCGAGCTGCGCGACGAGTACACCGGCGGCCACACGGCGCGCGTCACCACCTACTCGCTGCTGCTCGCCGAGCAATTGAAGGTCTCGGCGGAGGAGCTGGATTTGATCCGCATCGGCACGCCGCTGCACGACATCGGCAAGATCGGCATCGACGACGCCATCCTCCGCAAGCCGGACAAGCTGACGCCCGCCGAGTACGAGGCGATGAAACAGCATACTGTCAAGGGAGACGAAATCCTCGCCACCTGTGCCGACCTGAAGGCGGTGCGCCCCATCGTACGCTCGCACCACGAGCGCTGGGACGGCCACGGCTATCCCGATGGGCTAGCGGGCGAGGCGATCCCGGCGCTGGCCCGCATCGTGGCGGTGGCCGACGCCTTCGACGCCATGACGTCCGACCGCCCCTATCGCAAGGGGATGCCGCTGGAGATGGCGTTTGCCGAGGTGGAAAAGCAGAGCGGCAAGCAATTCGACCCCCACTGCGCCGGGGGCTTCCTGGCCATCCGCGACCGCGTCGGCCAGCAGATGCAGACACAGGTGCTGCCGGTGACTCCGATGACGATGCGGATGTTTCGCGGCTGAGGGATCAAGGCTGCACAGGGTTGCCGCCTCCCGGCGCCTTCGTCTTCTCGTCAGTCGTGTCGCACCGGTGCAGGTGGTCCGTGTCGATGTAAATCACCTGGACGTGCGGCGTCTTGAGGTGGGCGGGGAAGGGATAACTCAACTCGACCGTCTCCGTGTAGTAAACGGAACACTTCCAGTGGCAGTGATGCAGCTGGGCCGCTCCGACGAGCGGGAAGAAGCGCGGCGGATCGACCCGGTCCACGATCTTCTCGGTGATGACCTCGATGTCGTCCCGGAACTCCTCGTAAAGACCGGGAATCCCCGTCGGCAGGTGCGGCATCACCCTCAGGACGGTTGCCTCGTCCGGCGGGGCTTCGCATCCCGGCGGCGGAAAGCCCTCGCGGATCGGCGGCATGAGAACCCTTCGGAACATCCGGCGGGTGAGTTCGGTGCTAATCCAAGGGGGGCAGGGCGTCGCGGTCGGCACCGGCTGTCGCGGCTCCTTTAGCGCTTCGGGACGTGTCATCGGGTCGCCAGCTTGCTGTCGGGGGGCGGCCGGGGGCAGCGCCACGGTCGGCCGGGAGTCGCCGGTCTCGGCACGTGCGGGATCCGTCGGCGTCACCACAAGGCCACGGTTCAGCGTCACCAGGTCTTGCGTGGAGATCGGCACCCCTTTGGCCGGCTCGTAGCGGACGCTTAAGCGCACCTGGGTGATGTCGGGGCGGTAGCCGGGCCACGGGAGGTTCAGCGTGTAGACCTTGTCTAGGCCGTCCTTGCGGAGATACTCGCGATTGAGGACATCCTTTTTGATGACCCACGTCTGCGAGCACGCCGGCGAAACCTGCGGCTGCTCGGGCGGCGTCGCGTACAGATCGACGACCAGGTCGCCGTCCGCGATCAGGTTCTCCTTCAACTCCGGGCCGAAGAGGAACACCCGGCCGGCCAGACCGTAGATCGGCGCTCCCTGATGCACCGGGTCCACGCCGGTCACCACCTGGGGGCTCCACAGCACGACCACCTGTGTGACGGGAGCCTGATCCGCGGGCTGGGGCTGATACTCTCCCCCCAGCGGCATACTAATTATTCCTCCTTTAAGATTTTTAATAGTCAGAGTGCCTTTCTCGACCCGGGTGCGGAAGGCGAAGGGGACGTCGGTGCACTTGTCAGGGACCGTGCCGATGCCGCCCCTGGTCTCGGTGACCGTGACGATGCCGTAGATGACGCCATCGGGGCTAACGGAGTAATCGGCTTCGGCAAAGACCTGGTACCTTTCAGCGATTTCCCAGAGAACGTGCAGGCGGTGGCGCTCGAAGGTGAGGACGATTCGCTGATGTTCCTTCGGGTGACGCTCCCAACTCCCAAGGGGCGGCCTGTCAGTAGCGGCGGCTACCGTCGCGAAAGACAGCAGCAGGACAGCGGCGAAGAGTCGCGACATGATCACACCTCCCGGCCAGGACAAGAAGACGCCTCAGGCGGGCGGGTGATAGCACGGAGGACCGAGGGGTACAACGTCAACTAGGGCTGGAACAGGCGGTATCCCCTTGCGAATCACGGCGAGGAATGCTAATGTATTATCGTTCAGTAAGAGGGAGGGAATCATGGCTGACGTCAAGTGCAAAGTGAAACCCGGACTTGCTTCATTTGAGCGCGGTGTCGCCGTCACGGACATCGATGGGCGACCGGAGTTCCTCCGTGTCAACGCGGACTTCCTGACGTATGAAAATGGGCAGGCTTACCTCCCCATCGGCGTCGTCTACCGACTTGCGGACCGGGTCTTGATCGAGTTGCCCCACGAGGCCGATTCGGGGACGCATCGCCTCTGGGTGGATCCGGCGTCGATCTCATGGTGAGGAGGAAGGATGGTCCTTTCCGACCGCGAAATTCTGGCTGCCTTGGAACGTGTCGCCGTTCGGATAACACCGTTACCCGACCCGAAGTGCCTGTCTTCCTCCGCTCTCGACCTTACCCTCGACGCCGAAATCCGAGCCTGGCAGAAGTCGTCGGGCGCTCACGACGTGGTGTGTCCGGAGGAGCGGGGGTTCGACTTCAATCAGTTCGCCGACCAGCGCACGGTGTCCCTGACAATCCCGTCCGGGGGGTTCGACCTACCGCCAGGCGGCTTCGTGCTCGGGTGGACGCGGGAACTCGTGCAATTCCCCCAGCGCTCTCGAATCGCGGCGCGCGTGGAGGGCAAGAGCAGTCTTGCTCGTCTGGGTTTGGGTGTCCACGTCACCGCGCCGACGATTCACGCAGGCTTCGGATACGACCCGAAGAGCCCTGACAAAGTCGGGAACCAGATTCAACTTGAGATATTCAACGTCGGTCCATTCGTGATTCGGTTGGTTACGGGAATGAGGATCTGCCAACTCATCTTCGAGGAGGTCCACGGTACCCCGCAGAAGGGGTACGCCGGCATGTTCGCGCAGCAGGGGCCGGCGCCCCCGTAAGGGGCCGGCGTCACTGCCCCTTCATCCGCTCGATGAGGATCTTCGCCGTCTCCGGCCGCATGACGCGCGGGTCAGGCAGTTCGCCGTTGCGCAGCTTCTCGCGCAGCAGCCGCCCGGCGATCGTCACCTGCTTCCAGCCCTTCGGCTCGCACTCCTCCACCAACCCGACGCGCCCCAATTCCTCGTAGTAAGCGGCGAAGCCGACCTTCACCGGCTTGATCTTCAGGTCGCCCTTCAGCTCGTCGAACTTGCGCTGCGCCGCCAGGCCGTCCCAGATGTCCTTGCCGTCGTCGTAAGGGGCGTCGGCGTGCTTGCGGCCGATGACG
>DATFNV010000420.1:0-5398 GCA_035266225.1 Gemmataceae bacterium | reverse complement strand
GGTGCGGCGGACGATGCTGGTGTAGATCTGCCGGGCCTTGTCGGCCTCGACCAACTCGCCTTTGACGTCGGCGCCGTTGACCGCCATGCGGAACTTATCGACGGCGGCCCCCTTGGGCACGGGGAAGACGTAGGTGGCCTCCAGGTTGCGGTCGGTGTGATTGCGGAAGGTCTGCTCGACCTTGGTGACGGCGACCTGGTCCTCGATGGTGATGCTCACCTTGTGGTTGAGCATCGCCAACGGCGGCAGGCTCTTCTCCTCCGGGATCAGCAGGCCGTGAGCGCGGGCCAGGCCGGCCGTGGCCAGCAGCCCGGCGAGAACGGCCAGCACGGGTAAGCAGCGTCGCATGGGAAACCCTCCTTCAAACCGGGGCGGTCTGACACCACTCTTCCACCTATCCATGTCGATGGTCGTGAGCAAACCTTCGCGAAGCGGGGCGCTGGGTCGGGAGAAATCCCGGCGCCGTGGAGGATACCAGAAACGCCTGCGCGGATGTGTAACAGGCCAGTAACGAGCGCCGCGGTTGTCGCCCGTTCCTCGTGCGGAGTACAATCGACCGCTGACGGCCGGGTCGCGTTCGCAAGACGGGGGGCGTGATGGGACAGAAAGGATTGCTCGTCGCGTGTGTAATCGCGGCGGTCGGAATCGCCGTCGGGATGGTCCTTCTCCTCAATCAAGCGGCCGACCCCCCTGCCCCGCCGCCGAGCCCACGGATCGAGGCGACGGCGACGGAGCCGGACCGGCCGACGAGTCGCGCCGTCGAGGCCCGGCTGCCCACGTCCGCCCGGGAGCCACCGCCTGCCACCCAACGAGGCACCGAGATGAAGCCGCCGCACGTGCCGCCTACGCCGAAGGAA
Source organism: Gemmataceae bacterium (assembly GCA_035266225.1). GTDB lineage: Bacteria > Planctomycetota > Planctomycetia > Gemmatales > Gemmataceae > DATFNV01. Next base: position 4,541 of record DATFNV010000420.1, on the reverse strand, counting down.
GTCCTCAGCGGGAATGAGCGCCAGCTGAATCGGCCGGACGGGGAGTACGAGATGGAGCCGGTTACCGGCAACGCGGCCGTCAAGCTGAGCGGCAAGGTCAAGATACTGAAGGTCCCGCTCGTCGATAACTCCGGCCGCCTCGACGCCTCCGGGCTCGAGGCCAGGGAGATCATCTTCTTCGGCAAGATCGACGGCAATGCGGTGGTGAAACTCAGCGCCCCGGGCGGAGCCGTCCGCTTCAACGGTCCGGTGGAGGGGTCCGCCACCCTGGAGGTGAGCGCCCCGAACGGCAACGTCACCTTCGTCGAGCCGAGCGCCCGCGCCGTGGGCAAGGACGGGTCGAAGATCGACGGCGGCGCCAAGGTGACCATCACCGCGAAGGACGTGAACTTCCGCGGCGACCTGCGCGGCGGCGCCCGCGTGGTCGTGACGCTGACAAGGGACGGCTCGTTGAAGTTTCAGGAGGTCGGCGGCGGTGCCTGGCTGCACTACAAGAAGGCCGACCCCGGGGACCCCGACCCCAAGCTCAGCGCGGGCGCCATCACCGAGGGCGGCAAGGTCATGAGGATCGATTGACCAAGAGCCGCAAGCGGCCCTGCGAGGAAACGTGTCATGTCGTTGACGGATCGACTGCGAGCGTGGTTCGCCGCCCGGCGCGAGCGGCCCGTCCTCGAAGACCCGGCGGTGCGGTACGGGCGCCAGGCCGAGTTGTTCCTGCACGAGCTGGTCACGACTCACTTCAACCACAAGGGGGCGTATCTCTTCGCCGGCCGGCGCGTCCCCTGCCCTCGCCGCCGCATGCGCCGCGAAATCGACCTGATCGTGCTGACGCCGAAGATGATTTCGCTCATCGAAGTCAAGAACTGGTCCGGCGAGCTGTTCGACCGCGGCGCCGTCTGGGTCCAGGTGCGCCGCGGCGGCGACGAGTTGCACCACCCCAACCTGATCGAGGACAACCTCGAAAAGCGCAACGCCTTCCTCGACTACCTGCGGCAGCACGGCCTCGGCACGGAGCGCGACTTCGCGGCCCGGCACGTCTCCCAGAAGATCGTTTTCATGAATCCGAACCTCACGGTCAGCCCGTCCATCCGGGCGCACCCCGACGTCATCACACGCGACAAGTTGGCGGCGTTCCTCGACCGGCAGCAGGCCGCGGGCTTTGCACAGCGTGTGTTCTGCTCGGTGATCGAGTTCTGCCTCGGCGCCGACACGGCACAGAGCGTGACCGGCAGCATCGGCAAGGAGCAGTTCGCGGCGCTGGTGAAGTGCGTCGGCGAAATCCGCACCTGGGACCGGCTGCGCCTGTTCGGCGGCAAAGTCCTCACCGGCGATCTCTACGAACTGCACATCGGCGGCCGACGGTTGCCGCGCGAGGAGGTTGGCCCGGCCGGCTCGATCCGTGTGAACTGGTCGCGCGGTAAGTGGGGGCTGTTCAAGGCGCTGACGGGAATTGGCGCCGTCGGCCGTCTCCGGCTGCCGGGGAGCGGCCGGCAGGTGTTGACCGCCCGCGATGGCGTGACGTTCCATGCCGTGGGCGAAGCGGCGCCGGCAACGATTCCACTGACGCGCGTCGAGGAGATTGTCTTGGGGTAGCCGCTTGTGGCATCACACCGCATGCGGAGCCGCATGCGGCTACCTCCGGTCCTAAATATCTATGTGCCATCTCAATAATCTTTTTCGGCTCCCCTTGCTTGACCAGGCTGCCGCGCTGCGATAGGTTAAAGGGATGGTTCAGGTCGTGTTCAGGGAGACAGGCTTGTGCCCGTCGAACAACAACCACCCGAGGTCCTGGCCCTGGTCCTCGCTGATTACGTACATCGGGATGACACCACGGGAAAGTTTTTCATCCTGGGAACGCGTGCCTCCATCGGCGCCGCCACTTTTCCGTTCCAATGCCCCAGCTTGTCCGTCTACGCCAATCTGAGCGATGGGCGCGGCGAGACACCGTTGCGGCTCCGGGTGATTGACGTGGACGAGACACGCGAACCGGTCCTGGAGTTTGAGACGACGGTGAACTTTCCCGATCCCACGGAAGAGGTGGACGTCGCGTTTCGTCTGATTGACTTGGTCTTTCCCGAGCCAGGAGATTATTGCGTGCAGCTTTACGGGGCCGGCCAATTCCTGCGGGAGCGACAGTTCCTCGTTATTCCCCTGGAGAACCCTGGCAACCCCTGAACTCGAAACCCTCTTCGGAGTCCCTCATGAAGCCGACGGATAAAGTCAAGGTAACCGTAGTTGTTTCTCGCCCGGTCCCCCTCGAGCTACGGAAGAAATACGGCAGCGGCAAGCCTCTGCGGCGCCCGTCTCCCCGTCCCAAGCAGTGATTCCAGACGGCGAATACTAACCGTCTTCGGCGAGTGGTAAAGCCGAAAAGGGGCTCAGCGGAAAGTCCTCGCCGGGCGCAATCCCTTGGCGTTGGCGCGGACCGCAGGCCCAGTCGTTGAAAGGGAGCAAATGGACCACGGAAGGTTGTTGAACTCGCCGCCGTGGGCCGTCTCACACGGTCCCGGCGAAGAGTTGCCCAAACGGCCGGATCGTGGAGCTGTCCGTCGTCCGGTCCCGAACGGCGAAGACCACCCGGCGAAAGGCGTCGCGGAATAGGCCGGCGCCCGTGAGGAGCTGCCCGAAGCAGCGGGCCACGGTTGCCGGGTCGTTGCTGAAGACCCCGCAGCCCCACGCGCCCAGAACGAGGCCTTCGTAGCCGTGCAGGATTGCCAGTGACAGCACCTTCTCCGTCCGGTCCCGCATGACCGCGCAGAGCGTCACCGGCAGCATCGGCAAGGAGCAATTCGCGGCGCTGGTGAAGTGCGTCGGCGACATCCGCACCTGGGACCGGCTGCGGCTGTTCGGCGGCAAGATCCTCACCGGCGACCTCTACGAATTGCACGTCGATGGTATTCTACAACCGGCGGGGTACGGCGGAGCAGTGGATCAAAGAGGGCAAGAATGCGGTGAAGTGGACCAAGCTGTCGTGCCGGCGGTTCAAGGACAACGCGACGCGGTTGCAGTTGTTCGCGCTGGAGTACAACCTGGCCAACTTCCTTCGGCAGCTGGTACTGCCGAAGCCGATCCAGGGCTGGACGCTCACGACGCTGCGGGAGAAGCTGGTCAAGATCGGGGCGAAGGTCGTATCGCACGCGAAGTACCTCGTCTTCCAGCTGGCCGAGGTGGCGGTGCCCCGCCAGCTGATGGGGGCGATCCTGGAGCGGATCGCCCGGCTGCGGCCGACATGTGCCTCGGGGTAAGGTTCGCCGCGCGGGACAAAACGGTTCGGACATCGTTCCTGTGCGTCCGGGGTGCGCCGCTCGGGCGGATTGCGAGGGATGGATGAGTGAAGGAGAAGCGTCTGGTGCGCTGGGCTCAGGCCGCGACGGGGTGGCTACTTCTACTGTGCGAGGTAAGCATTCGGTAAACCAGTCAGCTGCGCTGGCCAGATGAGCCGTCTTGGCTACAACGGTGGGCATGGCTGCTGCGCTGGCTAGCCCTGGCTGCCCCGACATGGCGCGGGTTCCCCTGACCACCGCGCCCCCACACCCCGCCTGCTCGGCGCCTCCCTTCCCGGACGGCCCCTGTCCCGTCTGCCCACGACTCGCCGTCGAGTTCGAGCCCTGGCGACAGGCCAGCTACTGGAAAGCCCAGCACCAACGCGCCGTCCAACGCGAAGCCCTCCTCAAGCAGGAGATTGAACAACTCCGCGCCCAACTGCGACTGCGCGAGCAACAACTCTTCGGCCGCAAGACCGAAGCCACGGCCGCTACCACCCCGACCGCGACGACGCCACGCCCCGGCGCCCCACCCCGGCGACGCCGCGGCCAGCAACCTGGCCACAAGGGGCCGCGCCGCCGTGACTATTCTCACTTGCCGGTCGTCGTTGAGGAACACGAGATCCCCGGCGACCAATGCTATTGCCGGGACTGCGGCCGCCCTTTCGCCCCCGTCAGCGGCACCGAAGATTCCACCATCCTGGAGATCGAGGTCAAGGCCCATCGCCGCCTCATCCGCCGCCACCGCTACCGCCCCACCTGTGACCGCGGCGCTCACAAAGGCATCGTCACTGCCCCGCCGGCCCCGCGCGTCATCCCCAAGAGTATCCTGGGCGTCTCGCTCCTGGTCGAGTTGCTGGTGGACAAGTACCTGTCCTACCGCCCGACCTACCGGCTGCTGGCGGACCTGGCGACGCACGACCTGGACTTGTCGCTGGGCACCGTCACCGAGGCCCTGCAGCGCTTGCTGCCCTTGTTCGAGCCGGTCTACGCGGCCCTGGCGGACCACAGCCGGCGGCAGCCGTTGTGGCACGGCGACGAGACGCGCTGGCTGGTCTTCGCCATTGTCGAGGGCAAGGTCGGCTTCCACTGGTACCTGTGGGTCTTCCACGCCAAGGAGGTCGTCGTCTTCGTACTGGCCCAAGGCCGCTCTCACGACGTGCCGGAGCAGTACCTGGGGCCGAAGGCGGAAGGGATCCTGGTGGTGGACCGCTACAAGGCCTACCAGGCCATCGACCAGGTCAAGACGGGGCTGATCGTCCTGGCCTTCTGCTGGGC
>DATFNV010000419.1:0-35132 GCA_035266225.1 Gemmataceae bacterium | reverse complement strand
GCGACGACCTTGATGCCACGGTCGTGCCCGTCGAGACCGACCTTGGCGAGGACGACGCGGATGGGCGCGGCTGACGTCATGGCTGAGTCCCCTGGGCGTGCGGGTCGAGGAGAAGGGCGAAGCCGGGCAGGAGCCGTGTCTCGTAGGTCTCGCCGGGCGCCACGTCGATGGGCCGCTGCCACCGCTCCCCCCGCCGGCGGTAGACGCGCAGCGTCGGGCGATCCGGGTCGTCTCGCGGATCGAAGATCCAGTATTCGCGGATCGACGGCACCTGCAAGTACAACTCGACGTTGCGGACGAGATCCTTCTCGGGCTCGTCCTCGGACACGACTTCGGCGACCAGGATGGGGCTAACGTCGTCCCAGCTCACTTCGGCGAAGGGTAGGTGACGGGGGAAGTCGCGATAGCCCGCGAGATCCGGCTCGGGGTTCGTCGCCTCTTCCTCCCCGGGCACGATCACGCGCGCGGGACCCGTGACGTAATTCAATACTTCGGGGCAGGTGTGGCTGTAGTCGCGCAGCAGGCCCTCGACCCAGTCGCAGACCAACTCATGGGGCAGGTTGGGGAGCGGTGACACGCAAACTTTCCCTCCGATCAGTTCGTAGCGGTAGCCCTCCTGGCCGCGCGCCGACTCAAACTCCTGACGCGTTATCGAGCGCCCGTGATCCGCCGGCCCCAGCACAAGAGCCGTCTTCATAACAATCGCCTCCTCATTCCTCGCATCGTCTGCACACCAGCTTACCACTTCGCCGCCCCATCATACCGCCCGAACACGTCGGCCAGCGACCCCATGATTTCGCCGACCGTGCAGCGCGCCTCTGCCGCCTCCAGCAGCGCCGGCATCAGGTTCGCCTTCGTCGCTGCCACCCGCTTCACCTCGTCCAGGCAGCGCCGCACCGCCTCGCCGTCGCGCCGCTCCTTGATCCCCTTCAGCTTCGCCACCTGCTCCTTCTCCACCGTGTCGTCGATCACCAGCGTCTCGAGCGGCTTCTCGTCGGGCTCGACGAAGGCGTTGACGCCGACGATCAGTTTGCGCCGGGCATCGACCTCCCGCTGGTAGACGAAGGCGGCGTCGGCGATCTCGCGGCGGAAGAAGCCCTTCTCGATGGCCGCGATCATGCCGCCCTGCTCCTCGATGCGCTCGAAGTAGGCGCGCGCCTCTTGCTGCATCTGCCTCGTCAGCGCCTCGACGAAGTAGCTGCCGCCGAGCGGATCGACGGTGTTGGTCACGCCGGTCTCGTAGGCCAGCACCTGCTGCGTCCGCAGGGCCAGCGTCACCGCGTGCTCCGACGGCAGGGCCAGCGTCTCGTCCATGCTGTTGGTGTGCAGCGACTGGCAGCCGCCGAGCACCGCCGCCAGCGCCTGGTAGGCCACGCGCATCAGGTTCACCTGCGGCTGCTTGTCCTGCAGCGAGCAGCCGGCCGTCTGGGCGTGGAAGCGCAGCTTCCACGACGTCTCCTTCTTCGCCCCGTACTTGTGCCGCAGCGCCTCGGCCCACAGCACCCGTGCCGCCCGGTACTTGGCGATCTCCTCGAAGACGTCGTTGTGGGCGTTGAAGAAGAAGGACAATCGCGGGGCAAAATCATCGACGGCCATGCCGCGGGCCAGGCACTGATCGACGTAGTGAAAGCCGTCGGCGAGGGTGAAGGCCAATTCCTGCACGGCGGTCGAGCCGGCCTCGCGGATGTGGTAGCCGCTGACGCTGACGGTGTTCCACTGCGGCACCTGCTCGGCGCAGAACTCGATCAGGTCGCACACCAGGCGGACGTGCGGCTCGGGCGGAAAGACGAACTCGTTCTGGGCGTGGAACTCCTTGAGGATGTCGTTTTGAATGGTGCCGCGCAGCTTCCGCCAGTCGATGCGGCGGTCGCGGGCGCTGGCGAGGTAAAAGGCCATGACGACCAGGGCCGGCGCGTTGATGGTCATCGACACCGACACCTCGCCGACGTCGATGTCGGCGAAGAGTTCGTCCACGTCGTCGAGGGTGCTGACGGCGACGCCGAGCCGGCCGACCTCGCCGAGGCTGCGCGGGTCGTCGCCGTCGAGGCCCATGAGCGTCGGTAGGTCGAAGGCGGTGCTGAGGCCAGTTTGCCCCTTTTCGAGGAGGAATTTGAAGCGCTCGTTGGTCTGCCGGGCGCTGCCGAAGCCGGCGAACTGGCGCATGGTCCACAGGCGGCTGCGGTACAGGGTCGCGTGGACGCCGCGCGCGAAGGGGTATTGGCCCGGGTAGCCGAGGTCGGTTTCGGGGTCGAAGCCGTCGAGGCTGTCGGGCGTGTAGAGCGGCTCGATGGGGACGCTGCTGACCGTGGTAGGCGGTTGCTCGCGCGTGGGGGCGGCGGCGGCTTCCTTCTCCCAGCGCTCGCGTGCGGCGGTGTCGGTGACGGTGGCCATGATCGGTCCTTTCCTTGAACGGTTCTTGTTCGGCCCAGATCGCCGATCAAGTCACCGCTGACCTCGGATAATCACATGAGTCATTCGGCAGGCACGCGAGGATCTTGGGGTCGGTCCCCGCATAACGCACCATCTGGCAACAGGATACACGGATCGCCTGGATTGCCTGGCGCAGCTCCTCTTGAGTGGATGGTTGCTTCTGGAAATAGCAGTGGTAGCAGCCGTCCTCCTCAATCACGTGCGCCATCAGCTCAGGCGCCTCGTGCTCGGGGGCCGTACAAGCGAGGCAACAACCCTTAACGACGTAGAAGGGTCCTGGCGCGTTCTTCGGGTGTGGTGTGTGTCATGGCGTTGGTCCCCCAGGCTGCTGAAATGCGGCCTGTTGCAACCGAGACACGAACGCCGCATGTTCTGGGCTGGCGACGCCCTGCTGTGAGACCTGGGCGAGACGAGCCATGTCGCCGCGGATCAGTGCCGCCGGATCGAGCCACAGCCCCGGCAGGACCTCGCTCTTGAAGTACCCATCCGGCGACAGCGCCAGGCGCTCGTACTGCCCGTTCCGTAGAACGAACCAGTCGATCTCCTGGTCGAACACGCGCCAGACGACGTACTCGCGGACGTTGTTCTGGAGGTACAGGGGGAGTTTTTCGGTCAGGTCGTAGTTCGCGCTCGTCGCGGCCACCTCCGCGACCAACTCGGGGCCGCCAACGATGTAGCGGTTCACGATCTGGACTTGCCCGCCGTGCGACGGTTCCACGATCAGGCAGATGTCCGGCTGCGGACGGTTGTTGAGCGGCAGGCGCAGCGTGGCGTTGTCGCCGCCGCGAACGCCCGGCGTCGCCATGCGGTACAGGCCGAGCCAAGAGATCATGTCGAAGTGCGGGCCGCCGTGGTCATCGATCGTCACAGGGGGAGCCATGTAGACCACTCCGTTGATTAACTCCGCTTTCTTCAAGTCGGGCATGGCGTCGTAGCGCCGCTCGAACTCCTCCGCCGTCAGCCGGTCGCCGTTCTGAAGCGGCGGGATTCGCTCCGCCTCCATCTTCACCGGCGTGACGGGTTGCGTCACCGTACTCATGGTCTTGTCCCTCCTTCTTCAGATGCGCTCCACGACCATCGCCACCGCGTTGACGCCGCCCCGGCACAGCGCCGCCAGCCCGCGCCTCGTCCCGGGCCAAGGACGGGGGAAGTAGCTGGTCGGCCAGACTACAGCACGGGCTGCCCGTACCACACCTTTTCCATCACGGCCTCAAGCGTGTCTTGCAACGTCCCCTCCTCGGCCACCTCATTATCGAAGCCGTGTTCGAGCCAGATTTCGTGCAGCGCCTGGTAGGCGGCATCGACCGACAGCCCCTGGACACGATGGTGGCGCACCAGTTCCATTAGCGCGTGGTAGCCCTTCCCCGCGCGGAGGGCCGTCAGGAAGTCGTTCTTGAAAGTCATGTCGTCCTCAACTCCTCGTCACTTTCTTCCACCGGGACCTCGTTGCCTGGACGGCGCGGAGGTAGTCATCGAAAAGCATCGGTCCCGAGGGGCCGACGGAGATATGCCTTCCTTTCCTTTGGGGAGGCGTGTCTTCCTGTGCGGCCAATTCCGCCCCGAGGTCGGACACTTCGATTCGCCACACGACCGTTTTCGGGTTCGAGCCGCCCCACTCCACGGGAAGAGCGAACGCGGGCAGATCCTGGATGGTCGGCGAACAGGACAGCCCGTTGGGCTCGTCCGGACGGAAGGCGGGACGATACACCATCCCCTTCTGGTCGGGAACGATGTCCACGCCCGTCCGCACCCCCAACTTCAAGGCCGTCAGGCCCAGCCTGGGCATCCCGTCCCTGTCCTCGATCATCACACGGTAAATGCCTTCTCCGGGATCGCCTTCCATGACCGCTCCCCCTCACACCCGCTCCACCACCATCGCCACCGCGTTGCCGCCGCCCAGGCCCAGCGCCGCCAGTGCGCGGGGCGCTCCGCTCAAGACGTCACGCGGCGCGCCGGCTTTATGGCTTTTAGCCGGTCACCGATTTCATACAGCTTGCCGTCAATCGTATCCGAGTGGCCGCGAATCTGCTCCGTCGTTAATTCAAAGGCGATCAGCAGTTGGCCGATTTCCGCGGGCGTGTGCGGCTCGTTCAGCAGGCGCTGCACGATGTCGTCGAGGTCACGCGCCTTGTCCGCCATCGCGTTCAGGGCGGTGGCGAGGTCCTGCCGCTCGCGCTCCGGCAGCCCTGGTACGACCTCGAGCACGGCGCGCAATCGGGCGCTCATGTTGCGAAACGTCTTGGGGTATTCCTCGTCCAGTGACATCGGGTCAATTCCTCCAGCTGTTGTTGATTTCCTGCACGACGTAGCGAACCTGATCCTTTCGCAGGCGGCGACCGCGGTGTGGGTTGGGTATCACGGTCGTCGTGAAGTTTCCGTCCGGGTCCCGCAGGGTCACCTTGCCAAACTCGCTGGCGTGGGACGACAACTCGAACTCGTAGCCCTGGCTCTCCGCCCATTGCTTGAGGCGCGCGGCAAGCCGGCGCGGGGGCAATTCCTCCGTCGGAACGGGCATCAGCGGATGTCCGTTCATGAGACCCACTCCACGACCATCGCCACCGCGTTGCCGCCGCCCAGGCACAGCGCCGCCAGCCCGCGCTTCGCCCCCTGTGCCTCCATCGCGTACAGCAGCGTCACCAGCACCCGCGCCCCACTGGCCCCGATCGGGTGTCCCAGCGCGATCGCCCCGCCGTTCACGTTCACGCGCGATTCGTCCAGTTGCAATTCCTTGCCGCACGCCAGCATCTGCGCCGCGAACGCCTCGTTCAACTCGAAAAGGTCGATGTCGCCCAGCCGCAGGCCGGCCTTGTCGAGCACCTGCCGCACCGCCTGCACCGGGGCGATGAAGATGTCCTTCGGCGCCACGCCGCTGGTCGCATACGCCACCACCCGCGCCAGCGGCTTCGTCCCGAGGCGGTCGGCGGTCTTCCGTGTCCCCACGACCAGCGCCGCGGCACCGTCGCTGAGCGTCGAGGCGTTGCCGGCCGTCACCGTGCCGCCCGCCTGGAACGACGCCCGGAGCTTCGCCAACGCCTCCACCGTCGTCTCCGGCCGCAGTCCCTCGTCGCGCGCCACGGTCTTCGCCTTCACCCCGCTGCCGACCGTCACCGCCACGACCTCGGGGGCGAAGGCGTTGCTCTCCCACGCCGCCGCGGCGCGCCGCTGGCTTTGCAAGGCGAAGCGGTCCTGGTCGATGCGCGACACGCCGCACTTGGCCGCGATGTGCTCGGCGGCCTCGCCCATGTGCCAGCACTCGAAGGCGCACCAGAGCCCATCGTGAATCATCGCATCGACGACCTTCTGGTCACCGTACTTCCAGCCGTTGCGGGCGCCGAAGAGGAGGTATGGCGCCCGGCTCATGTTCTCCATGCCGCCGGCGACGATCAGCTCGGCATCGCCGGCGCGGATCGCCTGGGCGGCGAGCATCACGGCCTTGAGGCCGGAGCCGCACACCTTGTTGACGGTGTACGCCGCAATGGTGTCGGGCAGGCCCGCCTTGAGCGCCGCCTGCCGCGCCGGGTTCTGGCCGACGCCCGCCTGGAGGACGTTGCCCATGATGACCTCGTCCACCTGGGCCGGTGGGACGTGGGCGCGGGTCAGGGCCTCACGGAGCGCGACGGCGCCGAGTTCCGGGGCCGAGACGTCTGCGAACGCGCCGAGGTACTTGCCGATGGGAGTGCGGGCCGCGGAGAGGAGGAAGGCGTCGGCCATGTCGGTTCCCTTCGTGTTGGCGTTGGAGATGGGCCGCCTGTTGCATTATAAATCTGTGGGGCCGGGCGGAACAATGCGGCCGGGCGGTACGATGGGAGAGGGGATGCAAAAGGAGCAAGCGATGGCGACGACACTGGAAGAGCTGGAGAAGCGGTTGATCGCCCTGGAACAGGAACTGGCGAAACTGCGCGACAAGGTGGAGCCCCCACCAGACCCGAAGCCTTGGTGGTGGGACATCCCCATGTTGCGCGAGGCACGGGCACAACAGGCGGCGATCAGTGCTGCCGTGGCTGAGGCCTACGAAAAGATGGGTATCACCGGGCCGCCCGTCGGACCCGAGAAACTCAAGGAAATGATGCTCGCCTCCAACATCGATCCGAACGACAACGCCTTCACGCGCGAGATCCTCGCCATGCGGGAAGAGTGAGCCGATGAACTCATTCCTGTTCGACGGCAGCGCCTTGGTCAAGCGGTACGTGGTCGAGCCGGGGAAGGTTCTGGTGGACCAACTCTTCACCCGGGTCGCGCGGGACCGTTTGACCTGCTTGATGCTCGGTGCGGCCGAAGTTGCGGCCGCGCTCGTGCGGAAGCGCAATGGGGGAGTGATCTCGCCGGCCGATTTCTCCGCGGCGATGCGGGACCTGCGGGCAGAAGTGCTGGACGCGGCCGATTTCGCCAAGCCACCTTCGGACGACGTGCTCATCAACGCATCGGTCCCGCTGCTCGAAAAACATTCCATCAACGCGACCGATGCCGTGGTGTTGCTTGCCGCCCTGCGACTCGCCGCCCAACTCCGCGCCGCCGGCCGTGACCTCGTTCTCGTCGCCTGCGACCGGCGGTTGCTGCGTGCCGCCCAGGCAGAAGGATTGCTGACCTTCGACCCGGAAAACCAGACGCAGGCCGAACTCGATGCCCTCCTCAGCCCTTGACGCACCGGGCGGGACTCGCGGCTCTGCGAGCCGCCGCTAAACGAGACGCCATGCTGCTCCACACCGAACACCTCACGAAGAGCTACAACGGCTTCCGCGCCCTCGATGACCTGAACCTGACGGTCACCCGCGGCGAGGTAGTCGGCCTGCTCGGCCCCAATGGCTCGGGCAAAACCACCGCCCTGCGCCTCATCCTGGGCTTCCTCCGGCCGACCACCGGCCACGCCACCGTCGCCGGCCACGACTGCTGGGCTGACAGCGTCCGCGCCCGCCGCCACGTCTCCTACCTCCCCGGCGAGCTGCGCCTCTACGAGAACATGACCGGCCGCCAGCTCGTCCGCTTCCTCGGCGAACTGCGCGGTGACGAGCGCCGCGCCGACGTGGACGCCCTGGCCCGGCGCTTCGACATCGACCTCGACCGGCCCATCGCCCATCTCTCGTCCGGCATGAAGCGCAAGGTGGCGCTGCTGCAGGTTCTGGTGCCGCACGCCCCGCTGCTCATCCTCGACGAGCCGACGAACACCCTGGACCCGACCATGCGCGACGAGCTGCTGGCCCAGCTGCGGCAGGCGCGCGACGGCGGGCAGGCCGTCGTCTTCTCGTCGCACGTCCTTGGCGAGGTCGAGCAGGTCTGCGACCGCGTCGCCATCCTCCAGCGCGGCCGGCTCGTCCATTTGCAGGAGATGAAAGAGCTGCGGCAGGGCCGCCTCGTCCACGTCCGCTTCGGCGGCGCCGCCCCCGCGCCGCCGGACCTGCCGGGGCTGAGCGTGCGCGAGCAGGGCGACGGCCGTGCCACCTGGGAGCACGCCGGCGACTTGCCACCGCTGCTGGAGTGGCTCGGCCGGCAGCCGATCCTCGAATTGCGCATCGAGCCGCTCGGGCTGAGCGGCGTCTACCACCGCTACCACGGAGCCGTCGCATGACGCTGACGCTGATCCGCAAGCAGCTGCGCGACCTGCGCCTGGCCCTGTTCGTCGTCGGGCTGCTGCTGGCGGCCTTCGAGTGCCTCTGGGTCAAGATCACCGAGCGCATCAGCGGCAAGCTGGTGCCACTGCTCAGTGGGCTCGCCGCCGCGTCGCGGATCGGCTTCGGACAGGTCCAGAACACGATCTTCGAGGGGCCGGGCAAGATCCTGCGCACCCTGATCGGCGGCGAGAGCGTCAACCTCGACAACGCCATGCAGGTGCTGTCGATCGGCTACGTCCACCCGCTGGTGCAGACCGTGCTGTGCGTCTGGGCCATCGGCCGGGCCTCGGGCGCCATCGCCGGCGAGATCGACCGCGGCACCATGGAGTTGCTCCTCGCCCAGCCGGTGCCGCGCTCCCGCGTCGTGTTGGCGCACCTGTGCGTCGATGTGCTGACCATCCCTATCCTGTGTCTATGCATGTGGGCCGGCACCTTCCTGGGGACCTGGCTGGTCGGCCCGATCCGCATGGACCCCAGCGAGTTGAAGAAGATGCCTTTCAAGGTCGAGGCCGATGAGTCGAAGTTGGAGCTGCGCCCGGCGGCGTTTGGCCCGTCGCTGGTCAACGTCGCGGCCCTGGTGTTCGCGGTGAGCGGCACCACCCTGTGGCTGTCGGCGCGCGGCCGGTTCCGCGGGCGCGTGCTGGGCACGGTCGTCGTCATCACACTGCTGCAATTCCTCATCAATGTCGTCGGGCAGATGTGGGACGCGCTGGAGTGGCTGCGGCCGTTCACCGTCTTCTACTACTACCAGCCCCAGCAGATTGCCATGAGCGCCCGCTGGACGGTAGCGTGGGGCGAGTGGGCGACGGTCAACGTGCTGGCGGTGCTGTTCGGCGTCGGGGCGGCGGGGTACGCGCTGGCGCTGTGGACCTTCACACGCCGCGACTTGCCGGCGCCGCTGTGAGCCGCTTGCGGTTTCGCGTTCGCGCGAACGCTAAGCCGCAAGCGGTTCAGAGTCGTGCCGGCCCGGCCAGGTCGCGCAGGGTTTGTTCGTCGAAGTAGTCCATCATGCGCCGCTGCCCCTCGGCGAGGACGCGCTTGAGCCGGCAGGCGACCTCGATCACACACACGTTGTCCGCGTTGAGGCAGTCGAGCAAGGAGATCGACTCGAAGTCGCGCAGGATGTCGCCGAGGCGCATCTCCTCCGGGGGCCGGGCCAGGATGGCGCCGCCGTTGCGACCGCGGCGGCTGCGGACGTAGCCCTGCCGCGCCAGGTGCTGCATCACCTTGGTGACGTGGTCGGCCGAGATGCGGAAAAAAGTGGCAATCTCCTCGACCGTACAGGTCTGGCCGGCGTGCCAGGTGAGGTAGAGCAGGCTGCGCAGCGCGTAGTCGGTGAACAGCGTCAGATGCACGGCGGGCCCTCCCGTTCACGGCCGGGTGCGGAACGACTCTCCTCAATCATTGGTAGGCGCGCCCCGGCCGGGCAGTCAAGGCGCGGGGCTTTGCTTCGGGCCACGGCTTCGCTATACCATCCCTCATCCCACCACCCGCGGCGGATGCTCCCGCCGCCCACTCGCACCCGGGGAGGACTCTGATGCACTGCCTGAGATGGTTGCTGACCCTCGCCCTGCTGGCCTGCCTCGGCGCCACCGCCGCGGCCGCCGACCCCGCCAAGCCCAAGCGCCTACTGCTGGTGACCACGTCCGACGGCTTCATGCACGACTCGATCGGCGTCGCCGAGCAGGTGCTCAAGGAAATCGGCCCGAAGAACGGCTTCGAGGTCACCTGCTTCCGCTACACCAAGGATCCGGACGCCAAGGTAACTGTCAAGAGGAAGGTCAACGACAAGGAAGAGGAAGTCGAGACGACGGCCCTGGAGAAGTACAGCGAGCAGTACCGCCGCACCACCGGCGAGAAGGACAAGGCCCCCGAGGAGGTCACCAAGGAGCAGTGCGGCCGGATCAACGCCGACACCCTCAAGAAATTCGACGTGGTGCTCTTTTTCACGACCGGCAAGCCCATCACCGAGGCCGAGGAGAAGGACCTGGTCGCCTGGGTGAAGGCCGGCCACGCCTTCGCCGGCACTCACTGCGCCACCGACACACTCTACACCACGCCCTACGGCGAGTTGATCGGCGCTCTGTTCCAGACGCACCCGGCGCAGCAGAAGGTTCGCCTCAAGGTGGAGGATCCCAAGCACCCAGGCGCGAAGGGCTTCAGCGACGGCATGGACTACTTCGACGAGTGGTACATCTTCCGCGAGGCGCCCTACAGCCGCGACAAACTGCACATCATCCTGAGCATGGACCCGAGCACCTTCAAGCCGAACTATGTTCGTAAGGATAACGACTACGCGATTTCGTGGTGCCATGAGGTCGGCAAAGGGAAGGTCTTCTACACGTCGATGGGCCACCGGCGCGAGACGTGGCGCGATCCGAAGTTCCAGGAGAGCCTGATCGGCGGTCTCAAGTGGACCCTCGGCCAGGCCGAGGGTGACGCCACGCCCAGCAGCAAGTTGGCCAAGGACAAGTAACCCTGGCCGCTTGCGGCTTCGCACCCCTGCGAAGCCGCAAGCGGCGTCCATCTCTCCCGTCGCGCATTTCCCCCCTGTCGAGCCGGTTTTGCCATCTTCGGGTGCCAACCCGCGCGCCGACGGCCAGCCCCGCTTTTCAGTTCGGGCCCGGGGCGTTATAATCGAGCCGGCTCTGGGAGGGGGAGGCGGGCCGGGTAACCTGCCCCCCCTCGCCGCGCCCGACCTTGCAGGGGGACGCTCATGGCACATCAGGGGAAACAGTTCAACGAGGGTGCGCAACCCACGTCCACCAGCAATCCCACCGCCCACCTGGCTGACCAGAACCAGATCGACTTCGAGTTGGACTTCTTCGGCGGCGTCCTCGAACGCGCCCCCGATTACGTTGACGTGCTCCGCGTCATGGGCCACCTCCTGACCCTGAAGGGCCGGTACGGCGAGGGCTTGCAGGTGGACAGGCGACTGGTGAGCTTGCGCCCGCACGACCCTCTGGCCCACTACAACCTGGCGTGCAGTTACGCCCTGCTCAAGCGAAACGAGCAGGCCCTCAAGACGCTGCGCCACGCCGTCGAGCTGGGCTACCGCGACTTCCGTTACATGCGCGAGGACCGCGACCTCGACTCGCTCCGCCACGACCCCCGCTTCCGCCAGCTGCTGCGGGAGTACGAGAACCGCTAACGAGGATTGCAGATTGCAGATTGCAGATTGCAGATTTGGCCGGTGGCCGCTGCAATCTGCAATCTGCAATCTGCAATCTGCAATCCCATGAACTCCCTCCCCCAGGGCACCGGCGCACTCTTCGCGGACCCGTCGGCCAACCGCGCCCGGGAGGCGTTCGCCGCCAAGCCTCGCGCCCTTTGCGATAAACTCACCACCGTCGCCGACGCCGTCGCCCGCCTCGTGCGGGACGGCGATTACCTCGCCATCGGCGGCTTCGGCGCCAACCGGTTGCCTACCGCCGTCGTCCACGAGGTCCTTCGCCAGGGCAAACAGGACCTTAGCTTCGCCGGGCACACCGCCACCCACGACTTCCAGATCCTCTGCGCCGGCAACCTCACCGGCCGCGGCCGTACCCTCGCCAAGGTCGATGTCGCCTACGTCGTCGGCCTCGAGGCTCGCGGCCTGTCGCCGCACGCCCGCCGTGTCATCGAGTCCGGCGAGGTTGAATGTGTCGAATGGAGCAACTATACCCTTGCCGTCCGACTCAAGGCCGCCGCGATGGGTTTGCCGTTTTTGCCCGCCCGGTCGCTGCTCGGCACCGACACCTTCCGCCACAGCGCCGCCAAGGTCATCGTCTGCCCGTTCACCGGCGAGAAGCTCGTCGCCCTGCCGGCCCTCTACCCGGACGTGTCGGCCATCCACGTCCACGAGGCCGACCGCTACGGCAACTGCCGCATCCGCGGCACCACCGTCGCCGACATCGAACTCGCCCGTGCCAGCAAACGCCTCATCATCACCTGCGAGCGCCTCATCCCCAACGACGAAATCCGCCGCGACCCGACGCGCACGGTCATCCCGTTCCTGTGCGTCGATGCCGTCTGCGAGGTACACTACGGCAGCTACCCCGGCAACATGCCCTACGAGTATTTCTCGGACGAGGATCACCTGCGCCGCTGGCTGACCGTCGAGAAGGACCTCGACGCCTACAAGCGATTCCTGGAGGAGCACGTTTACGGCGTGAAGGACTTCGCGGAGTACCTGCAGCGCTGCGGCGGGCTGCCGCGGATGCAGCAGCTGCGGCAGCGGGAGTTCCTCCTGGACCGCGGACGGTAGCAGCCGCTTGCGGCTTCGCGTGCGCGCCAACGCTAAGCCGCAAGCGGCCAGGGAGCGCCATGCACTACAACCCGATGGAACTGATGATCTGCTGCGCCGCCCGCCTGCTGGAGGACGGCAAGACGGCCGCGGTCGGCACTGGCGTGCCGTGCGCCGCCGCGATGCTGGCGCAGCGGACGTGCGCCCCGCACCTGGTGATCCTCTTCGAGGCCGGCGGCGTGGCGCCGCAGCTGCCGACGATGCCCATCAGCGTCGGCGACTCGCGCACCTTCTACCGCGGCGTGATGGCCACCAGCATGTGCGACATCATGGAAACGTGTCAGCGCGGCCTGATCGACTACACCTTCCTCGGCGGGGCGCAGATCGACGCCCACGGCAACCTCAACTCGACGATGATCGGCCGCGATTACGCCCGGCCGGACGTGCGCCTGCCCGGCAGCGGCGGCGCCAACGACCTCGCGTCGCTGTGCTGGCGCATCCTCGTCGTCACCATCCACGACCGCCGTCGCTTTGTCGAACGGCTCGACTTCCTGACGACGCCTGGCTACCTCAGTGGACCGGGGGCGCGCGAGGCCGCTGGCCTGCCGCCGGGCACGGGGCCGTATCGCGTTATCACCGACCTCGCCGTCATAGGCTACCACGAACAGACGAAGCGCATGGAGGTACTGAGTCTTCACCCCGGCGTTGGCCTGGAGAAGGTGCGCGAGGCGACCGGCTTTGAGCTGCACGTCCGCGAGCCGCTCGCCGTGACGGAGCCGCCGACCGAGGCGGAACTGCGCATCCTGCGCGAAGAGGTGGATCCGCACCGCTACTGCATCGGGCGCTGACGTTTAGCCGCCGCCCTCGGGGCGGCGCTCCCAGCGCGCTCGTAGTGACCGCATTTATGCGGTCGATGATGAGCACGACCCGATGAATCGGGTCACTACGAGCGCCGCCCCGAGGGCGGCGGCTAAACAGAGCACGACCCGATGAATCGGGTCACTACGAGCGCCGCCCCGAGGGCGGCGGCTAAACGATCGTTACCCCGCGACGGCCTTCACCGCGGCCAGGGCTGCGTCGTAGTTCGGCTCTGAGGCCACCTCGGGGACGTACTGGGCGTAGGCGATCTTGCCGTCCTTATCGACGACGAAGACCGCCCGCGACAGCAGCGGCAGCGGCAGCCCTTCGATCAGGGTGCCGTAGTGCTCGCCGAACGAGTGATTGTGGACGTCGGAGAGCGTCTGCATAGTCGTGATGTTCTCGCTGCCGCAGAAGCGCTTCTGGGCGAACGGCAGGTCGAGGCTGACGGTGTAGCAGGCCACCTTGTCCTTGAGGGCGCCCAGCGCGTCGTTGAACTTCTTAGTCTGGATGCTGCACACGGGGGTGTCGAGCGACGGGACGACGCTGAACAGTCGCGCCTTGGCGGGAGTATTGGCCAGGGTGACCTTCTCGAGTCCGCCGGTCAGGCAGACGAAGTCGGGGGCCTTGTCGCCGGGCTTCAGCTGGGGGCCGACCAGGGTGAGGGGAGAGCCCTTGAACGTGGCGGCGTTCGGACGCTTCTGCATGGCAAGTAACCTCGCTGGGGTGATGGGCGGCCGTTGAACGTCGGGGTCAGGATAGGACCGTGGCGCCGCAACGTCAAACGCCGCCGTGGCCCCCAGCGCCTCAGTTCGGGCTGAAATCCGGCGGGAACTTGCGGTCGTGAGGCACGGCCTGTCCCGCGGCCGGGGCGTGCTCGCGCAGCATCTCCACCAGCCGCCGCGCCCGCACCGTCACGTCCAGCTCTTCGAGGAGCTGCTGCTTGAGGGCCACGTCGAGCGGCAGGGCGAAGCTGAAGACGTCGCAGAGGGCGCCGGCCGACAGGTCGCTGTCGAGCAGCTTGCGGAACTGCTCCAGGGGCGGCGCGTCCTGCGGCACCCAGCGCGGCAACTGCTCGGCCAGGTCGGCCCGCAGCGCCGCCGCCGCGTCCGACCCGAGGGTGCCGGCGTCGCTCAGCAACTCGACGCGTGCGGTGCGGTAAAGGCGGTCGGCCGGCAACTCCTCGACGAGGCGCACCCGCCGCAGGCCGCGCAGCAGCAGGTTGTAGCGGCCGCCGTCGAGGCGCTGGTCGGCGACGATCTTGCCAAGGCAGCCGATGGGGTGGACCGCCGGCCGGCCCTCGTAATCCTCCTCGAACCCAGGCTTGAGCAGGACGACGGCGATGAGGCGGTCGCCCGCCAGAGCGTCGGCGGTCATCTGCCGGTAGCGCGGCTCGAAGATGTGCAGCGGCTGGATGACGTAGGGGAACAGCACCAGGTTCGGCAGCGGAAAGAGGCGGGCCGAGCCGGCGAAGTCGTCCAGGGCCGAGAGGTCGTCGCTCATGGGTCGCTGCTCCTGTTTAGCGGCCGCCCTCGGGGCGGCGCGGATTCATCGGTTCGCGAATCGATAAATCGACGCCGGCCGCTAAACGTCCTCTTCCTCGCGCAGGAACTCCTCCGGGTCGGGCCAGCGCAGCGGCGGCGGCGCCAGCGCGATCGTCGGGATCAGCGCCGGGTCGGGGCGCAGGTCGCGATCGGGGTCGGGGCAGGCGAGGACCGCGGCGAAACAGCGCTCCATCTGCTCCCAGAAGGCCGCCGCGTCGAGCCCCAGGTAGGGCGCGCCGTAAGGCGCCATGTAGGCCCGGCTGGAGCGATACAGCTTGGCGGCGCCGCGCACGTTGCCGCCGCTGTAGTGGAACAGCCCCACCGCCGCCTGGATCAGTCCCTGGTAGAAGCGCTGCTCCGGCCCACGGCAGTCGGCCCACAAGTCCTCCCAGACGTCGTGCGCCTCGAAGAAGTCGCGGGCGTTGAAGAACAGGACGCCCGCCAGGTAACGCGGGTCGTAATCGGTCGTCGGCGCGCCCATGAGCTTATTGTAGCCGCTTCCCGCCTCCCGCGAACCACCCGCTCGCGCCTCCGGCACCCCCGCTGCTTTCGCCCGATCCGTTAAAGTCATTCGCCCCGGGGTCCGATATCACCTAACGACACGGAACACGGTTCCCGCGCCGCCGGGTACGGAGTGAGTGCGGCGCGGGCCGAGGGAGACGGGGAGAGATAGGCGCTTCGTGTACTCGGCAGGAAGGGGAGTGGGGCATGAGGAGTCCGCGGGTCAAGTTACGGGCGTGCGTACTGCTTGCCGCGGCCAGCCTGGTGCCGCTGCTGGGGACGGGGTGCGACCCCCTGGGGGTCCACCTCCTGGTTCACCCCTTCTCGATGGGGGCGGCCACGCCGATCCCGTCGCCGCCGTGGGCGACGGAGAACCTCGAGCGGAAGTACCTCTGGAACAAGCTCGACTACCGGACGGTCATCATGCCGCCGATCGCCGACGGCTTCCCCCCGCCCCGGTGCGAGGATCCGCCGGACCAGGCGAGCGTCCTGCGCGCCCTGGAGGACGTGACGCGCGGCGTGCCTTACATCTACGAGGAGTTCCGGGATGACTTCGAGGTCATCACCGAGAAGATCGTGGACCGGATCGATCCGCCGCGCTTCTACCCGCTTGTCGGGCCGGCCCAGCTGCACCACTGCCACTACAAGTGTACCGTCTACTACACCGAGACGCAGGAGTCGGGCTACCCCATCGCCCTGCGCCTCAAGGCACCGCGCGTCCAGGTCGTCTACATCGACAAGGACCACCTGCACCTGTTCACGGGCGGCGGTCCGGAAGTGCAGCAGCAGGTCACGCGGGATCTGACCAACAACTGATTCCTCCCTCGCCGGCCAGCGGCGCCGGGCACTACCCCGGCAAGGACGTTGGTCACACAAGCCCGAAGCGCCAGCGAGGGATGTCGGCTTCCCCTCGCTGGCGCGTCGGGCTTGTGTCCCCTCGCTGGCGCGTCGGGCTTGTGTGCGGATCGTTCTTGCCGGGGTGATACGAGGAAGCCAACGGATTGGGAGATAGCGATGCGCAGGGCATTCCGAAGGGCCGGTTGGGCACTGGCGGCGGCGGGGGGGATAGGGATCGCCGCGCCGGCGCTGGGCCAGTCGCCGGCCGTACGGATCCTCGGGCCGGACGGACAGGTCATCCGGACCGAGGAAATCGTCGCCATGACCGAGAGCGAGGCCCGGCTGGAAGAGAGTCAGGTCGAGCTGGCCTTTCTCGCCGACCCGATGCTCTTCTCCTACGGGCTCGCCAGCCACGTCGAGGCGAACACCCTTGAGGTCCGCGGCTTCGTGCCGACCGCGGCCGTGCGCGAGGAAGCGATGCGCGTGGCCAAGGAGCGTTCGGGGCTGACCGTCATCGACAAGCTGAAGGTCCTCCCGACTGTCAGCAGCCACAACGCGGTGGATCGGCCGGAGAACATCCAGCGGGCGGCGCGGGAGTTGCTGGCGGATGCGATCCCCGAGTTCGGCAAGGGCATGAACGTGCGTTGCGACGCCCGTGGCCACGTCACGGTGATGGGCCATGTCGGCTCTCAGGAGGACAAGGTCCTGGTCAGCCGCAAGCTGCGCCAGGTGCCGGGGTGCAGTTGTGTCGTCAACGAGTTGAGCGTGGGGGAGGTGCGGCACGATGTCCCGCCGCGCGACAAGGGCCCCCTGGTCTTCCCCGAGGCGCCGCCGGTGACGGTCAAGCCCGCGGTGCGGCCGCGGGAGGCGTCCGCGCCGGCGCTACCGGCCCGGCCAGTCGTTGCGACCCCCGTTCTGAGGGAGAGCCTGCCCCCCTCGGAGAGCTTGCCGCGGGCCTACTCGGGGCCGGGGGCGCTGCCGCTGGTGCCGACGCCGGCGGAGAAGCCGCTGCCCGAAGTGCCGGTGCCGCCGATGCGCATGGTGGCGCCGCCGCCCGCGGTCGATGTGCCGACGCCGCCCGCGAAGCCGGAAACGCGCAAGCCGGCCAGCAGCATCGACAAGGACCGAACCTACGCAAGTGTACCGCCGGCCGGGCCGTCGCTGGAGGTGCCGCCGCTGATCGTGACGAAGCCCGCCCCGGCCGTGAAATTGCCGGTAATCGTGACGCAGCCTTCGGCCCCCGCGCGGACGCCGCCGCCCCTGCCGCCGATCCCGTCGCCTCCGAAGGCGCCGGCCGTCGAGAAGCATCACGGGGGCGGAAGCGAGGAGTCGGACGTCACGGAGGGGGTCATCACCTTCGGCGACGAGGTGCCGGCGCCCGCCCGGCCCACGGGGTCGGCCATGCGCCCAACGTCTTCGTACCCGGTGAAGCCGGCGGAGGGGACGCTGACGCTGACGCCGCCGCCGATGCCGCCGAGCCGGTCGGCCTCGGCCCCGCTGGCGCTGGCGGCCCCCGCGGCGAAACCTCCGATCCCACCCGCCCCGGCGGCGCCGCAGCGGCCAACGGTAGGGCCCGCCCTCCGGCTCCAGGAGCGCATCCAGAGCGTCTGCGGCCCGGCCTACGACGTCCGGGTGACAGCCACGAGCGATAACGCCTGGCACTTGGAGGTGACCGGCAGCAAAGCGGGCGAGGAAAACCGGCTGGCCGATCGGATCAGGCCGGTCCTGGAATCACCGGAATTCAGCTGGATGGAGGTCAACTGGGATCTCGTATTGCCCGCCGAGATCGTGTTGCCAAAGAAGTAAGGCTATCCTCGCCGCTTGCGGTCCTGCCGCAAGCGGCGCTCGCTCGCCTTGACACCCCTGCCCAGTTGTGCGATCCTCCCGGGCCGTCCGAATACGGTCGGAGGAGGAAGAGGTCATGGCCGACCCGCACACGCCGCCCCGCCGGCGGCTGTCCCTGGTCATTCCCGCGTACAACGAAGAAGCCGGCATCCGCCAGGCCGTTGCCGAGGCCGACGCGGCCCTGGCGAGTATCACGTCGGTGTACGAAATCCTCGTCGTGGACGACGGCAGCAGCGACGGCACCGCCGCGGTCGTGGCGGAGGAGGCGCGGCGTCGGCCGGCCTTGCGCCTGCTGCGGCACGCGACCAACCGCGGCTACGGCGCCGCCCTGCGGACCGGCTTCGAGGCGGCTCGCTTCGAGCACGTCGCCTTCACCGACGCCGATTGCCAGTTCTACCTCGACGACCTGTCCAGCCTGCTTCCCCTGACCGACGTGTGCGACGTGGCCGCCGGCTACCGCGTGGGCCGCCAGGACGCGCGCCAGCGCCGCCTGCTGTCGTGGGGCTACAACGCCGCGGTGCGCACCCTGCTCGGGACGCGGGTGCGCGACGTGGACTGCGCCCTGAAGGTGTTCCGGCGCGAGGCGCTGGCAGAATTACTGCCACAGTCGCCAGGCTTCTTCGTGAATACCGAGATGCTGGCGCGGGCGCGGCAGCTCGGCCACCGGGTGGCCGAGGCCGGCGTGCGCCACCGGCCGCGCCTGCGCGGCTCGAGCAAGGTGTCGGTGCTGCGCGACGTGCCGCGCGTGCTGGGGGCGCTGCTGCCGTTCTGGTGGTCGCGGGTGCTGTTCCCCGGGGTGCAGCCCACTAGCCCACGGGTGGCAACCCGTGGGCTTGAGTCGTTGGCGCTTGTGGCACTCATCGTGGTGGCGGCGCTGTTCTTCTTCGCGCGGCCGGGTACGCCGTTGCAAGAGCCGCAGGAGGCGCGCTTCGCCGAGGTGGCACGGCAGATGTCGGCGGAGGAGACGTGGGTGGTGCCGGGCCAGCCGTTCGCCGACAAGCCGCCGCTGCTGCCGGGGCTGGTGATGCTCAGTTATCGGCTGTTCGGCGTCCACGACTGGGCGGCGCGCCTGGTGGCCGGCGGCGCCGGTCTGGCCACGGTGCTGCTGACCTGGTTCTGGGGCCGGCGCGTCCTTGGGGCGCGGCCCGCCTTTGCCGGGGCGCTGGTCCTGTGCCTGTCGGCGCACTTCATCTATCTTGGTCGTCTGCTGACCACGGACACCCTGCTGGCCGCGTGCGTCGTCGCCGCCTGGGCCGCGGCCCACGCCGCCCTGGCCGGCAAAAAGGTGCCTGACACCTTTTTTAAAAAGGTGTCAGGAACCTTTTCCCGCGGCTGGTGGCTGCTGTCGGCGCTGGCCTGCGGCCTCGGCCTGCTGACGAAGGGGCCGGTCGCCCTCGCCCTCGTCGCCGTGCCGGTCGTCGCCTACCGCTGGCTCGACCGCCGCACCGCCCGGCCGTCGCCGGCGTGGTGGGCGTTCTACGTCGTGACTGCGGTCGGCCTCGCCGCCCCCTGGTACGCCGCCCAGGAGATCGCGGAGCCGGGCTTCCTGGTGGACTTCCTCTGGCGGCAGCACGTCCTCCGCTTCGCCGCCCCGTTCGATCACGAGGAGCCGGTCTGGTTCTTCCTGCCGCGCCTGGTCCTGGGGATGTTGCCGTGGACGCTGCTGCTCCCGGGGTTCGTCCGCTTCCTCGGCCGGCACTCGGCCCGAGCCGCGGCGCGGCGGCCGCCCGCCCTCGGCTTCGTCCTGCTGACGTTCGCCTGGTCGCTGCTGTTCTTTTCCGCGTCCGGCTGCAAGCGCGCCACCTACGTCCTGCCGGTCATGCCGCCGCTGGCGCTGGCCCTGGGCTGCTACCTCGACGCCGTGATCGCGCGCGGTCTCGCCGCCCGCGCCGGCAGCGCCCTGGCCCGGCACAGCGCCGCCTTCGCCTACCGCGCCACGCAGCTCGTCCTTGTCGCCGGCCTGGCCGGCAGCCTCGTCGCCCCGGCCGTCGGCCTGCTGAGGTGGCCGGTGGCGGTGCTGCCGGCCGCCGCCGCCGTGGGGGGGTTGCTATTTGTCTCGCGCCCCCAGTGGCGGGCGCGTCCCCGGGCGGCGTGGGGCCTGTGTGTCGCCGCCACGTTCGCCCTGCTGTTCGCCGGAGTCTACGGCCTGCTGCCCAACTACGCCCGCAAGTTCTCGCTCCGCGGCCAGGTCCGACCGCTGGCCGAGGCCGGCCAGGAAGCACCCCTGCCGGTCGTCTGCTACCCGCGCCGCTGGGACTCGGTCAGCTTCTACCTCCGCCGTGATGACGTGCAGGTTTACACCCCCGCCGAGCTGCCCCAACTGGTCGAGGCGCTGCGCGCCCACCGCGAAACCCTCGTCTTCGTGAAGAGTGGTGCCCCCCTCGAAGCGCTCCTCGCCGACCTGCCCCCGGGCATGGAGTTCGTACCGCACGGGCGACAGGGGACCGTGACCGTCGGCCGCGTCCGCTATCGGCTGGAGGCGCCCGCGGCCCTGTACGCCCAGGCCGGCGAATGAGGCATTTCATAGGCGAGGGACGTGGGAATTCACTCCTTCTCCTGGCCTTCCCCAGAATTGTGTCCTCAAACGACTCCGTCCGACATAGAATAACGGGAGTTGGTTTGGAGGCCGCCGTTTCATGCCGCAAGAGAACATTCCCTGGTTGGGGCTGCGCGACCCGGTCAGCAGCTCGACGCACTTCGCCGCCTGCGTCTTCGGGATCTTCGCCACCGCGCTGCTGTGGCGCCTGGCCCGCAACCGCGGCCGCAACGCCCAGGTCGCGCTGGGCGTCTTCGGCGTGAGCATGGTCCTCCTCTACGGCGCCAGCGCCACCTATCACGCCCTGCTCCTGCCGCCCGAGCGCCTGCGCATCTTCCAGATGCTCGACCACAGCGCCATCTACGTGCTCATCGCCGGCAGCTACACGCCGGCCTTCTACTTCTTGCTGCCCGACCGGCCCTATCGCCGCCTTTACCTAGGGGGCATCTGGCTATTGGCCGTCGGCGGCATCGCCTGCAAGTGGACCATCGCCGACGTGCCTTACTGGTTGACGGTCGGGCTCTACATCGGCATGGGCTGGGTGGGCGTGCTCACGGTGACGGAGATGCTGCGCGCCATCGGCGCGCGCGGGATGGCCTGGGTCCTGTGGGGCGGCCTCTCGTACACCGTCGGCGGATTGGCCGACCTGCTGCACTGGCCGCGCGTTCTTCCCGGCCTGTTCGGCGCCCACGAGCTCTTTCACCTGTTCGCAATGGGCGGCACCTTCTGCCACTTCATCTTCATAGTGAAGCACGTCCTCCCCTTCCGCCGCCGCGCCCCGAAGCCGCACCCGGCGCCGGCGCCCCGGCCGGTCAACCCCGGGCTTCAGCCGGAGTAGTCGCCCCGTAGAAACAGTAACAACACTGTCTTCGCCGCTTGCGGCTTCGCAATCGTTCCTGCGAAGCCGCAAGCGGCGAAGACAGTGTTGTTACGAACCGGCGGCGCAAAGCGGTCTTCGCGCCCCACCGCCGGCGCGTATAATCATCCACCCGGTTCGCCGTCCGCGGCCCCGACAGAGAAAGGAGGCTCTGTGCCCCGTTTCCGACCCTTCTTCCGCTACAGCGCTTACGACGCCTTCCCCGCCCTCGGCGGGGTCGGCATCGTCGCGCTCCTCGTCGCCAGCTTCGTTTACTTCGATCAGCTGCCGTGGTGGGCCCTGGTGGCGGCCTTCCTCGCGGTTACCTATTCCTACCTGTGGAACCTGCAATCGATCTCGCACAACTTCATCCACAACCCGTTCTTCACCCGTGCCTGGCTCAACCGCGCCTACAGCGTCCTGGAGACGGTCGCCCTGGGCGTGCCGCACGTGCTCTACCACCACTACCACATGAACCACCACTTCGGCGACAACGACGCCAAGGGCCCCGACGGCACCACCAAGGACTGGTCGTCGATCTACCGCCACGGCCAGGGCAACGCCCCCGAGTCGTTCTGGCGTTACGTCCTGGTCAGCTTCTGGCGCGTCGAGGTCGGGCCGGTGCTGAAGACCGCCGCCCGCCACCGCCACCTGTCGCAGGTCGCCGTCGAGGGTATCGTCCTCGCCGCCTTCTGGGCGACGATGGCCGTGGTCAACTGGCAGTTCTTCGTCTTCTTCTACCTGCCGTCGTACTACCTCGGCTGGGTGGCCAGCTACGCCGAAGGCTACCTGGAGCACTACGGCTGTAAGCCCGGCAACCCCTTTGCCAACTCCGTCAGCTCCTATAACCGGCTGTACAACCTCCTGTGGTTCAACAACGGCTACCACCAGGAGCATCACTGGGACCCGAAGTGTCACTGGACGAGGATGCGCCAGCTGCACGAGACGATCCTCCCCCAGCTCCGGGCCAACGGCACGCGCGTCCTGCGCGGCCCGCACCTGACGGCACTCATCGAGGACTGGTTGGCCGGGCGGGCCCGGAAGGTGGCGGCCGATTCCGTCCCGACCGAGACGCCCCCGCAGCCCAAGACCGACGCCCCGCGCGAGGCGGCGTGAGCGGAGGATTGTCATGCTCGCGCGACTGTCGGCGCCCACGCGCGCCCTGCTCGTCATCTGTGCCGCCAGCGCCCTGTGGGGCTTCAACTTCGGCGCCGGCGCGCCGACGGCCTCTCTGTGGCTGCACGACCACGGCAGCCGCGACACGGTCATCGGCCTTAACACCGCTGTCTATTATCTCGGGATCGCCCTGACCGCGCCGCTGGTGCCGTGGCTGATGCGCCGCGGCGGCCGGGGGTGCATCATCCTGGGGATGGTCCTGGCGGGCCTGACCGTGGCCCTCTTCCCCTGGGGCGGCGGCTTGGCCGGCTGGTTCGCGCTGCGTTTCCTCAACGGCGTGGCCGGGGCCATGAGCCTGATCCCGATGGAGACGGAGGTCACCCACAGCGCCCCGCCGGCGCAGCGCTCGCGCAACTTCGGCATCTACGCCGTGTGCATGGCCCTGGGCATCGCCGCGGGCAACTGGTTCGGCTTGCAGCTCTACGGCGACGCGCCGCTGCTGGTCTTCGCCTTGGCCGGAGTGCCCGCGCTCGTCGCCGCCGCGCTCATCGGCCTGTGTCCGGCGGCGTTCGTGCCGGCGGCGCAGGAGGGCGGCCGCTGCCCTGAGTTGGCCGTTCGCAGCAACGTCCTCAGCTTCGGCAGCGCCTGGAGCCAGGGCTTCCTCGAGGGCGGCATGGTCGGGCACCTGGCCGTCTACCTGCTCTACCTCGGCATGAGCGAGGACGCGGCGAGCTGGGTCGTCGCCGGCATCATGATCGGTGTCATTGTCTTCCAGGTGCCGGTCGCCTGGCTTGCGGACCGCTTCGGCCGCAGCGGCGCCCTGCTCGGCTGCTACGCGGCGACGGCAGCGGCCCTCGCCGTGATGCCGTTCTGTGGCCCGTCGGCGTCGCTCGTTGCCGCGCTGCTGGTGGCGGGCGCCTGCTCCACGGCGTTTTACCCGCTGGGCATGACCTTGCTCGGCGAACGCGTGCCGGCGACAGCGATGGCTCGGGGGAACGCCCGCTTCCTGGCGTTCAACTGCCTGGGTAGTCTGATTGGGCCGGCCGTCGCCGGCGCCGCGATGGACCTGTGCGGCAAACGCGCCCTTTTCGTGTCCGCGGAAGGGGCGGTGATCCTCGTCCTGGTCGTGTGGGGAACTCAGCTGTACCGGCAACGGCGGCGCGAGCGGGCGGCCGCGGACCTGGCCGCCACGGTGGAACCCCGGCGGGCGGCGTGAGTACAATACCGTCACCGCCCCTCCACCCCGCGACCCCAGGCCGACGATGCCGCTGCCCGTCCGTTCCCTCCCCGTCGTGCAGAACTGGGACTGCCACCAGTCCGGCAACTGCTGCATGGAATATCAGGTTCCGGTCACGGACGAGGAGCGGCAGCGCATCGAGGCCCAGGGCTGGGCGGGCGAGGCCGACTTCTTGGGCGTGCCGCTGTTCAGGGTCCACGGGCCGCCCTGGGCCCGGCAGTATCACCTCAACCACCATACCGACGGCAGCTGCGTGTTCCTCAGCCGGGAGGGGCGTTGCCGCATCCACGAGCGCTTCGGCGCCGCCGCCAAGCCGCTGCCGTGCCGGCTGTTCCCATTCATCCTCGTGCCGGCCGGCGACCATTACCGCGTCGGCGTCCGCTTCGCGTGCCCGTCAGCGGCGGAGAGCAAAGGACGGGCGCTGTCGGCCCACGACGCTGACCTGCGCGACTTCGCCGCACAACTCGAGCGGCGCGAGGGGGTGACACCGCCCGTCGTGCGACCGCCCCCGCTCCAGGGGCGCCAGGCCGTCGATTGGCCCGACCTGCTCCGCTTCGTCGATGCGTTGCAGAAACTGCTGCGCGACCAGGGCGACCGGATCGAGCGCCGTCTGCGAAAGTGCCTGGCGCTGGCCAACCTCTGCCGGCAGGCGAAGTTCGACGCGGTGACGGGACAGCGCCTCGTCGAATTGCTCGACCTGCTGGCGGCCGGCCTCGAAGGCGAAGTGCCGGCCGACCCGGCCGCGCTGGCCCGTCCAGGGTGGACGGGTCGGCTGCTGTTCCGGCAGGCGCTGGCGCTGTACGCCCGCAAGGACCGCGGCCCGAACCGCGGCCCGGCGACGTTTGGCCGGCTCAGCCTGCTGTCGGCCGCATACCGCTACGCCCGCGGTCAGGGCGAAGCACCGCGACTGCACGGGTGGGGCCCGCAGACGACCTTCGAGAAGGCGGAGGAGGCGGCCGGTCCGCTGCCCGCCGACGCCGAGGCGCTGCTGGAGCGCTACTACCTCATCAAGGTGGGGTCGCTGCAGTTCTGCGGCGTGACGAACTTCGACATGCCGGTCTGGGAAGGGCTGGAGTCGCTGCTGCTGACGTTCCCGATCTTGATGTGGCTGCGGCGCGGGCTGGCCGACCTGCCGCCGACGAAGGCGCTGACGCGGGCGCTGAGCATCGTGGACGACAACTTCGGCTACCACCCGGTGCTGGGCACCGGCCGGCAGCGCTTCGCCCTCCGCCTCCTGGCGCGGACGGGCGAGCTGGAGCGGTTGATCGCGTGGTACAGCCGGTGATATGATCCGCCGCAGCCGCTTGCGGCTTCGCGGGGCGTACGAGCACGACGAAGGACCGATGAAGGGCGTACAATGGAGGCGGCATGGCTCGCAAGAAGGAGGGGGCGAAGGCGGGTGCCCGCCGTGGCTATCGGATCTTCGTGAGCCACGCCACGGCAGACAAATGGATTGCCCGCGTGCTGTGCGAAAAACTCGAAGGGGTGGGGGCCGAAACCTTCCGTGACGACCGCGACATCGCCGGGGGCGACAACATCCCCGAGCGCCTGCGCGACGAGATTCTCAGCGCGGACGAAGTCCTCGTACTGCTGA
This sequence comes from Gemmataceae bacterium, assembly GCA_035266225.1. GTDB lineage: Bacteria > Planctomycetota > Planctomycetia > Gemmatales > Gemmataceae > DATFNV01. The sequence goes on along the minus strand of DATFNV010000419.1, from coordinate 9,947 downwards.
CGCCGAATTCCATCACGCGCCCGTGGGTCTTGCTGGAGATCGGTTGCGCCTGGGGTCACAATCGTCGGATCATCCCCATCCGCTATAACGTCGAAGTGGAGGCGATCCCAGCGCTATTGCAGCCGACGAAAGTCATCGACCTGAATGCCGTGAACGACTATCTCAACGAAGTCGCGGCGCGGGTGAGAGGAAAGAGACGATGAAGAAGCAACCGCTCAGCGCCGGCCCTTTTGACGTTTTCCTGTCCCACGGGGTTCAGGACAAGGCACTGGCAACCCTGGTCAAGCAGCGGATGGAGGACTTCGGCCTCTCGGTGATTCTCATTTCTCCCATCGATTGGCAGGGCGGCCTGGAAGCCGCCGGGCCCATTCGGCAAGCCTTGCACGGCAGCGGCGCCCTCGTGGCACTCCTCACGTCGTCCTACAAGGACGCTCCGAGCCTCCTCGTCGAACTCGGGGCGGCCTGGCAGAGCAAGTTGCCGGTTCATCTCGTCGTGGCGGGGGATGATCTTGGCGAGTTGCCTCTTTTCCTGCGGCGGTTTCGCGTGTGGTCTCCGGATCAGATCTCCGACCTGATTGCGGCGATCAGGAGGCACAAGAAGCCAGCGCCGGCTCAGCCCGCATAGCCAACTCCCCTTGCCCCGCCTGTCCGGGCCGTTTACAGTTTGCCCTCGTCGCCACGGACGGCCCACCCGACCGCAAGGAGCACACGGGCATGCGGGTCCGCATCCTCGACCTCGACGGGAGCCTCGCGCAGCAATCCCGCCTCCCCGTCGAATCGTCCGCCGAGGTCGTCCCCCTCCAGGACTGGGGGCCGCGCCTCCGCATGGCCTGTTCCTTCGGTCGCTTCCGCCGCTTCGAGGAAGTGCTCGGCCGCTGTCTTCCCGACGACGAGCCGGCCATCACCTTTTACGGCTCGGGCGATTTCCACCACGTCAGCCTGGCCCTGGTACGACGGATCACGACCCCGTTCAACCTGCTCGTCCTCGACAAGCACCCCGACTGGATGTGCGGCATCCCCTTCCTGCACTGCGGCACCTGGCTGCGGCACGCGGCGCGGCTGCCCCTGCTCCGCCGCGTCTACCACGTCGGCGGCGACCTCGACTTCGACAACGCCTGGCGCTGGTTGGCCCCGCGCGACGAACTGCGCCGCGGCAAGATCACCGTCTTTCCCGGCGTCCGCCGCTTCACGCGCGGGCCGTGGCGGCGCGTCCGCAACGTCCCCCTGCGGGAGAATGGGAATCCGATAACACAGGAATGCATCGCACGGCTGCTGCGGCCGTTCGCGCCGGCCCTGGCGCGCTGGCCGCTCTACGTGTCGCTCGACAAGGACGTGATGACGGACGCCGACGCAGTGGTGAACTGGGACTCCGGGCACCTGCGGCTGGCCGAAGTGATCGCGCTGTTGGCGGGGTTTGTCGCGGCGGCGCGGGGAAGCGTCGTCGGGGTGGACGTGCTGGGGGACTGGTCGCCGGTGCGCCTCGGCGGGACGCTCCGTCGCGTGCTGCACTGGACGGAACATCCGGCGCTGGCGGTGGATCCCGCCGAGGCGGCACGGACCAACGAAAGGACGAACCTCGCCCTGTACCAGAGTCTTGTGGCAATCCTCGCCCACCATGAGATGGTGGGCGAGCGGGGGGCGTCAGCCCCCCGGTGAAGTAACCGGGGGGCTAACGCCCCCCGCTCGCCCTCACGCCGCGGGGAAAGCCGCCTCCGGAGCGACCGGCAGTCAGCACTTGCGCAGCACGCCGACCAGGACGCCGATGATCTCGGCGTTGGGGGACTTGCTCTCGTCGAGGACGATCGGCTTCATGCTGCTGTTGGCCGGCTCCAGCCGGACGTGCCCCTTCTCGCGGTAGTAGCGCTTCAGCGTCACCTCGTTGTCGATGCGAGCGACGACGCGCTCGCCGTCCCGAGCCGTCTCCTGCCGGCGAATGACGACGTAGTCGCCGTCGTCGATGTGGTCCTCGATCATCGACTGGCCGCGCACCTGGAGGGCGTAGTGCTCGGGGCCGGCGAACAGCGCGTCGAAGTTGAGGCGCTCGTTGTTGGCGACCGCCTCGACCGGGGAGCCGGCGGCGACGGCACCGAGCAGCGGCAGGCCGTGCGACGGCCGCTGGTGATCGACCAGCTGGATGGCCCGCGCCGAGAAGCCCTCGCGTTTGATCAGCCCCTTCTTCTCCAGCGCCTTCAGATGACACATGACGCCGTTGGGCGAGCGGATCTCGAAACCCAGCCCGATCTCGCGAACCGTCGGGCCGTAGCCGCGCGACTCGATCTTCTCCTTGATGAAGTCGTAGATCTCGCGCTGCCGTTCCGTCAACTGGCTGAAGTCCGGCATTTTCCACCCCTTGTACAAAAGGACTCGTTAAAGGTTACGCCCCCCGCCGCACTTGCGGAGGCGATACGGTCGATGGCGACGGGCCGCCTCTCTCATCGGCGGCTGTTAATCTGAACCTTAGTATATTGCACGCCCGTACACAAATAAAGAGAATTTTTTGGTGGAGGGGCCCTTCCTCGCTAGGATCATCAGAAGGGGGGGTGTTCCGCCGCTTGCGGTTTCGCGCTCGCGGCATCCCACGAGTCGTTTCGTGGGATGCCGCGAGCGCGAAACCGCAAGCGAACAATGCGGCCGAACCGATGAGCGACGTGACCTCATTTCCCGTGGCCGACGTCCTGGCAGCGCTGGTAGAGCGGCGCGACCTCGACGCCGGGCAGATGCGCGCCCTGATCGGTGCGCTGATGGCCGGTCGTTGCGCCGAGGCGGAGACGGCAGCGGTCCTCGTCGCTCTGCGCATGAAGGGGGAGACGGCGGCCGAGCTGGCGGCGGCGGCGGCGGTCCTGCGCCAGCACATGGTCGTGCTGGAGACGGGCCGCGACGACGTCCTCGACACCTGCGGCACCGGCGGCGACGGCAGCGGCACGTTCAACATCAGCACGGCGGCGGCGCTGGTCGCGGCGGCGGCCGGGGTGCCGGTGGTCAAGCACGGCAACCGGGCCATGTCGAGCCGAAGCGGCAGCGCCGACGTTCTCGCCGCCCTGGGCGTGCGCGTCGAGGCGGACGCCGCCTGCGCCCGCCGCTGCCTGGACCGGGCCGGGCTGGCCTTCTGCTTCGCGCCGCACTTCCACCCGGCGATGAAGCACGTCGCCCCGGTGCGGCGCAAGCTGGGCGTGCGGACGCTGTTCAACGCCCTCGGCCCGCTGCTCAACCCCGCCCGCGCCGCTTACCAGCTCCTCGGCGTCGGCCGGCCCGAACTCCTCGACACCCTGGCCGGGGCCCTGGCGATCCTCGGCGTGCGCCGTGCCCTGCTGGTGTGCGGCCGCGACGGGCTGGACGAGGTGAGCCTGTCGGCGCCGACGCTTGTTCGTGAGGTGCGCGGGCGCCAGGTGGCGGCCTGGGAGTGGACGCCGGAGGACTTCGGGTTGGCGCGCTGCGCGGCCGAGGAACTGCGGGCAGACGGGCCGGCGCAGAGTGCCGCCGTCATCCGCGCCGTGCTTGCGGGGGAAGACGGCGCGGCCCGGCGCGTCGTGCTGGCCAACGCCGCCGCCGCCCTCCTCGCCGCCGAGAAGGTGGCGACGCCGCGGGAAGGCGTCGCCCTTGCCGCCGAGGCGCTGGCCGACGGCCGGGCGCGCGACGTGCTGCACGAGCTGATCGAATGCTCGAACGAACTCGAGTAGCGATGCCGCTTGCGGCTTGGCGCGAACGCTAAGCCGCAAGCGGCGATTCGGTATAAGGAGTACCAGTCATGGCGCACAAAGTCGTCCTGCTCACCGACCCCGGCATCGACGGCGCGTTCGCCATCACGCTGGCGCTGTTCGACCCGGACATCGACGTGCTCGGCCTGGCGGCGGCGGCGGGCAACGTCAACGCCGAGCAGGCCACGCGCAACGCCCAGACCGTCGTCGAACAGCTCGACCCGCCGCGCCTACCGCGCTTCGGCACGGCCCTGCCGGTCGAGTACGACCTCGACGGCACCAAGCTGCACGGGCCGGGGGGGCTCGGCGGCGTGAAGTTCCCGTGCGCGCAGCTGCACCACAAGTTGGCCAGCGATAAGCTCATCGGCGACCTGCTGCGCCAGTACCCCAAGGAAGTCATCGTCGTCGCGATGGCCCCGCTGACCGTGCTGGCCCGGGCCTTCGACCGCGACCCGGAGCTGCCGCTGCTGATGCAGCGCCTGGTCTGCCTGGGCGGCGCCTGGCACGAGCCGGGCAACGCCAGCCCCGTCGCCGAGTTCCACTTCTACTGCGACCCGCCGGCGGCCCGGCAGGTGCTGCGCTGCGGCACGCCGATCACGCTGGTGCCGCTCGACGTGACGCGCAAGCTGGTCTTCTCGCCGTCGGACCTGCTGCAGCTGCCTAACCCTGACTCGCGCGCCTGCCGCTTCCTGCGCGAGATCGTGCCGTTCGGCATCGGGGCCACGTCGAACCTGTACGGCGTGGAAGGCTTCCACCTCAAGGACGTGGTCGGCGTGGCGGCGGTGGCCCTGCCGGCGGCGATCAGCACGCGGCCGATGGCGGTGGACGTGGAGACGCGCGGCGAGTTGACGCGCGGCATGAGCGTGGTGGACGCGCGGCCGTCAGCGCCGCCGCCGAACGTGGACCTGGCCGTCGGCGTCGATGTGCAGGCGGTGCGCGACTACATGACGCGCATCTTGCGCCTCACCCCGTGAGCCGTTACGGCTCCCGGGGCGCGAAACGCCGGTGCGGCGCCGCCCGTTCCGGCTGTCCTTTCCCCTCGAACCAGGTGGCCAGCGCTCGGTGGGCCTCGCGGTGGCCCGGATCCTGCTCCAGCGCCAGCCCCAGCAGTCGCAGCCCTTCCGCCTCCTCGCCGTTGCGCAGGAACAGCACGCCCAGTTCGCAGCGGAGGTCCGGGTCGTAGGGCCGGTTCAGCGCGGCGCGGGTCAGGTCGTCCACGCGCTTCAGGTCGGCGTCGAGCTGATCCAGAGTTTTGCGACAGGCGCGTTCCTCTTCCTCTCGGCCCGCCAGGCGCAGGCAGTTGAGCAGCGTGCTGTAGGCGACCCGGTCGCGCGGCGCGTCGGCGATCGCCTTCTTCAGCCAGTCGATGGCCTCGCCCGTTCGCTCCTCGTCCGCGGCCACGCGCCCCATCTCGGTGCGGGTGCCTGGGAAGTGCGGGTCGCGCTCGAGCAATTCCGCCAGCAGTCCTCGGGCCGCATCCAGCCGCCCCGCCTGCCGCCGGCAGCGCGCCAGCCCGAGCACGTACGCTGGGTTGTCCGGGTCGCGCGCGCGGAGGCGCTCGTACTCGGCGGCGGCCTCCTCGGGGCTGCCGCGGCGCATCAGGAGCAGTTCGGCGAAGCGGCGGCGGCCGTCCTCGTTGTCGGGGTCGATCTCCAACGCCCGGCGGTAGTCGCGCTCCGCATCGCCGTATGCGAAAATCTTCTCCCACACGAACGCCCGCCCCAGCAGCACCGCGACCTCGTCGGGCCGGCGCTCCAGGTACTGGTTCATCGCCCAGAGTGCGTCCAGGAGGGAGTAGTTGCGCAGGTAGTCGTCCATGAGCACTTCGAGGATGAGCAGCGAATCGGGGTGGCCGTGCTCGACCTGCCCGCGGAGGTAAGCGTCGAAGTGGGGCTCGCCGCGCCGCACCTTGACCAGGACGCGCTCCAGATCGACGTCGTCCGGCCGATAATTCAGGCGCCGGCAGACGTCGAGGTGGGCGTCGCCCTCGTCGAGGCGGCCGGCGCGGCGGGCGGTGCGGGCGGCGAGGAAGTGGGCCGGGCCGCTGTCGGGGTAGGCCGCGAGGTAGGGGGCCAGGTGAGCAACGGCGGCGCGGAAGTTGCGGCGCTCCTGGGCCCTCTCGGCCGCGCGGAAGTGATGCTCCAACCACAAGGCGCGGCCGCCATAGGCGGCGCCGGCGGCCAGCCCCAGCAGCACCGCCGCGGACAGGACGACGCGCCGCCGGCTGGACCAGGGCGCCGCGAACAGTCTCCGCAAACGAGCGAACAACGGGATCGACTCCTCCGCCGGGGAGCGGGGGGCGTCAGCCCCCCGGTTTCCCGTCACCGGGGGGCTGACGCCCCCCGCTCGCCCGCCCGGCCAGCCGCCGGTGCTGCGCCGCGAGGGCGGGCTGATCGGCCCGGTCATAATACTCCGCCAGCCCCTCGTGCGCCGGCGCGTAGGTCGGGTCGAGCTGCACCGCGCCGCTGAGCCAGCGCAGCGCCTCGCGATCCTGGCCGTTCCGCAGGCAGATCATTCCCGCCTCGCAGCGCAGCTTCGGGTCGGCCGGCACCGTGCTCATCTTCTTATAGAGGTCCTCCAGGAGCTTCATCTCGGCCTCGACCTTCGCCAGGCGGGCGGCGTACTCGTCGGCCTCGCGGACATTGCCGAGCTGCGTCAGTGCCTTCGACAGGTGGTAGAGCGCCACGCGATCCTGCGGCACCAACTCGACGGCACGGCGCAGCAGGCGCTCCGCCCGTTCGGCGTCGCCCTCGTCCAGGGCCACCCGGCCGCGCTCCTTCAGGGCGTCCGCGTCGTCGGCCGAGGCGGCGAGTACCTCGTCGAGCAGGGCGCGGGCGCCGGGCAGGTCGCCCTGCTGGCGGCGGCAGCGACCCAGGGCCGCCAGCACTTCCATCGTTTTGTAGCCACGACGATGCAGGTACTCCAGGTGCTCCTCGGCCTCGGCCAGTTCGTCGCGCTTCAGGTCGAGCCGGGCCAGGTGCAGCCGGGCCTCCGGCTGTCGCGGCCGGGCCCGCACCGCGGCCCGGTAACTCTCCAGGGCGTCGAGGTCGCGCCCCTGGGTTTCGTACAGCCAGCCGCGCCAGATCAGCCCCAGGGCGTTGTCCGGCTCGCGCGCCAGCAGCTCGTCGAGGTAGTGCAGCGCCGGCCCCAGGCGGTAGACGTGAATGGACCCCGCGGCCAGCGCCTCGAGGATCAGACCGCTCTCCGGCGCCCCGTCCCGGACCTTGGCCATCAGGAACATCTCATGATCCGGTAACTCGCCCTGCTGGGCGTGGAGCATGGCCCATTCGAGGACGACGTCGGACGTCGCGCCGCCGAGCCGTTGGCACTGATCGAGGTGCTCGGCGGCCTCGTCGTAGAAGCCGGCGCGGCGCAGGCCGCGCGCCGCCACCAAGTGGGCCTCGGCGCTGTCCGGGCACAGGCGCAGGCAGGCGGCGACGTGGGGGCGCGCCTCGTCGCAGTCCTGGTCGTCGAAGGCGGCGCGGGCCGCGGCCAGGTGGCGGCGGTACTGCAGCGCCCGCCCGCCGACGAAGCCGCCGACTCCCAGGAGCACGAGGAGCAGACAGGCCGACACGGCGTAGCGCGGCCGCCACAGCCCGCGAAGAAATCGGCTCACGGTGCCGGCTCCTTCCCCTTGCGACCGGCCCCACCCTCGCCCACGTGGGCGGCGAGGAGTTCGCGGGCCGGCGCGTACCCCGGATCGAGGCGCAGCACACTCGCCAGCCAGCGCAAGCCCTCGTCCTTGCGCCCGTGGCGCAGGCAGATCCGCGCCGCCTCGGTGCGCGGGGCCGGGTCGCGCGGCTCGCGATCGACCGCCCGCAGCAGTTCGCCCAGGCGGCGCAGGTCGTCGTCGAGGTCCCTCAAGCGCGGCTCCAGTTCGTCGGCGGCGCGCCTCTTGTCCTCCTGGGCCCGCAGCGACTGGATGAGCGCGTGCAAGGCTTCGCGCTCGTCCGGAGCCAACTCGACGGCGCGGCGCAGCCGCGCCTCGGCGCCGGCGGCGTCTCCCTCCGCGAGCGCCAGCCGCCCCCACTCGGCGAGGGCGCGAGCGTCGTCGGGGCGGTCGGCGAGCAGCCGGTCGAGGATGTCGCGCGCCTCCCGCGCCTGACCGAGCGCACGGCGGCAACGGGCCACGCCGAGCAGCACCGCGGGGTCAGCGGGGCGCTTCGCGCGCACGGCCTCGAACTGGGGCAGCGCCTCGTCGGCCGCGGCCTGGCTCAGCAGCAACTCACCGAGGCGCAGGCGGGCGGCGGCGTTGTCGGGATCGGCCTCGGCGGACTCGCGAAAGGCCGCGACCGCCTCGCCCCGGTCCCCCAGGCGCTCGAACGCCAACCCGCGGAAGTAGAGGGCGTGCGTGTCGCGCGGCCGGGCCTGCAGCCACAGCGCGGTGGATTCCAGCAGACTCGATGGGCGATCGGCACGGAGGTAGCCGCGCGCCAGCGCTTCGAGGACGAGCGGGGCGTCGGGATCCTCGGGGCCGACGGTGCGCTTGAGGTAATCCTCGACCGCCTCCACCTCGCCGCGCTCGGCGCGGAGCAGCGCCCATTCGCGGTCGGTTCGCGGCGAGGGGCCGGCCAGCGATTGCGAGCGGCTCAGGTGCTCCTGCGCCTCGTCGAGTTTCCCCGCCCGCCGCGCCGCCCGTGCCGCCTGGAAGTGAATCGAGGCGCTGTCGGGCCAGATTTCAAGACAGACGGCCAGGTGGGCGCGGGCCTCGTCGAACTCCCAGCGTTCGGCGGCGCGTTCGGCGGCGCGGGCGTGGTAGAAGGCGCGGGCGGGCGGCCAGAGGAGGGCGACGGCGACGGCGAAGAGCGCGAGGGACGCCGTCCCGAGCAGCGCCTGGCCGGGGCGCCGGCGGAGGGCCGCGAGGAATTGGCGGGCCCGATCAGGGACAGCGGCAGTTGTACTCACGCGCGTTGGGGGGTCCGGGGCTGCGCTTTCGCCGGCGGCGCCGTGGGATCGCATGCGGCCTGCCGTCTCACGATGCGGAAACGGCTGGCTACGGTTCGAGGACAATGTCGTGTTGCTGCGGCTCCTCGCTCTTGGCCACGGTCCAGGTCAGCGGGGTCGTCGCGACATCCTTGTACTTGTCGGGGATGGGGACTACGTTCTGGGGCTTCAGGGCGCCCCCCGACATTCCCTCGGGCACCTTGTCCGTGGGCATCCCCCCCGCGATGTCGCCCGGCGCCTTCGGCATCCCCCCCTTGTCCCCCATGACCATCCGCGGGGGCGGGGTGCTGAGGGTGATCTTCACGTCGCCGACCGGGGCGTCGGGCACGGAGTACGACCCGTCGGAGCCGATGGGCGCCGACCCCACCCTGTTATCGCTGCCCCAAAAACTGACGGTGCCGGCGGTCACGGGCTGCCCGTTGGCCAGCAGGACTTTACCGTTCACCACCGCCTTGGGCTTCGCGCAGCCCTCCGCGGCCGCGACGGCGAGCGCCAGAAGGCCGAACCCGGCCGCGCGCAACCATGTTCTCTTCGGAACTGAGTTCATGTGGTCTGCTGTCCTGGTGAGGATGGATCCGGATAGGCTCGGCTGCCGCGGGCGGCCCCCGATTGGAGACCGCCCGCGGCGGAGGATTACCAGTCCGGACCGAGCAGGTCGCCGGCGGATGGGGTGCAGGCGGCCCAGAAGGTGTTGGGGCTCATGCTCTGGCTGAGGGTGCGGACGCTGCCATCGCCGAGGCACGCCACCATGCCGGCGGGATGCCCGGTCGAGGCGCGGAAGTGGTCGCACTGCGCCTGGGTCGGCGCGACCTGGAACATGGCGCCGGGGCCGGACTCGACCCAGGTCTGAAAGGCCGGCATCCAGTTGTAGTCCCAGTTGCCGTGAGCCCACAGGGGAGAGTAGCCCTGGCAGTTGGTCAGCTTCTCAGCGAAGAGGATGGTGTTGGAGGTGCCATCAGAGAAGGAGGCCGGGATGCGGGCCTGGAAGCTGGTGTCCCAGGTCGCCGCGTTGGCGAACACCTGGTAGTTGGCCACGTAGTTGCTGTAGGCCCAGCCGTTGACCCAGGGCGCCGACGGCTGGTTGTTGCCGTCGCTCGGGCACAGGAACCCCTTGATGATCTGGGCCTCGGGCGCGTTGGTGGCGCCGCTGTTCACGCTCGGCGGGCCATCGAAGTAGCCGTGGCCGATGTTGAACGTGTTGTCCTGCTCGAGGTAAGGCAGCATCATCCAGAAGCAGTTGCCGCCGTAGGGCTGGCCGCCGGGGTAAGTGATGTTGTACATCCACGGCAGGGTGCCGGTGGTGCTGTT
>DATFNV010000418.1:0-22399 GCA_035266225.1 Gemmataceae bacterium | reverse complement strand
CCATGCTTGCGAGCTTTTCGGATGGCTATAGATGATGAAAACCGCCAGGCCTTGCTGTAACGTCCAGAGGCGTAATGATTTACGCTGCTTACTGCCCCAATGCCCGTTTGAGCGACCGTCAAAGTCTGCGTTGACCCTGGGCACTCCCATGACTTCGGCTACAAGCCATTTGCAAGGATATAGCCGGTCATTATGTTCCACGGCCTTTGTGTAGTTGTCTTTGTCAAGCCAAGAATCATAATCGTTTGTGTTCGGGTAAGTTTCATCGAAACGAGCAATAGCGGCGAGAATATCAGCACGGGTCATCGGCGTCTCCTGAGATACGGGCCACCCTCGGCGGTTCAGCTCCTCCCAACGCGGGTCGTTGACCGCCAGCATGGCCCTTGCGAACCAGGTGATTAGCCTGACCGGCCGGTCAGCATAATTCGGCCGGTCAGCATAACGCCGCGCCGGTCAGCATAATTCGGCCGGTCAGCATAACGCCGGCGTGGTTCGCCGACGCCAGCCCAGCCGTCCCTTCCTTTAGAACACCGCTTGCGCCCTCTGTCAAGCACCGTTGCGACGTTCGTGCGTTTTCTTCTCTTGACGGGCCGCCTTCTTTACTGTACATCAGTTAACTGATCGACCATTCAGGTTCTCGCCCCGGGAGGAGATCCATGAGCGACGACCCCATCCCCCAACCCGTACCGGCCACACCCCTTCCACCGCCGCCGGCACCGCGGTTGCTCGATCAACTCCAGGAGGCAGCGCGGCAACGCGGCCACCCCGAAGCAACCGCGGTTGCCTTCGCAGACTGCTGCCGCCGCTTCCTTCTCTTTCACGGCAAACGGCATCCGCGCGACCTGGGCCTGGCCGAAGTGGGCCAGTTCCTGGAGTCGGTGGCCCGCACCGAGAACGACCCAGTGCGGGCCATCGCTGCTTGCCGCGACGCCCTCGACTTCCTCTACCGGGAGGTACTGCACCTGAACCTCGGCGAGCTGCCGTGCCCACGGCCGCCGCGCCTGCTCGACCAGGTGCGGCAGGTCCTGCGCGTCCGCCACCACGCCCTGCGCACCGAGACCTGCTACGTCCAGTGGATCACCCGCTTCATCCTTTTCCACGGCAAACGGCACCCGCGCGACAGGGGCGCCGCCGAGATCGAGCAGTTCCTCACCCACCTGGCGGTCAACGGTCGCGTCTCGGCCAGCACGCAAAACCAGGCGTTCCATGCACTGCTCTTTTTGTACCAGCAGGTGTTGGAGATCGACCTGGGCCGCAGCGACGCGGTGCGGGCCCGCCGGCCGAAACGGCTGCCCGTGGTCCTGGCGGCGGCGGCGGTGGCGGCGGTCCTGGAGCACGTGGACGGGGCCGACGGCGTCTTCCGCCTGATGGCTCGACTCCTGTACGGCTGCGGCCTGCGGCTCCTCGAGTGCTGCCAGCTGCGCGTCAAGGACGTAAATCTGGCGCGAGGGCAGATCGTGGTCCGCGGCGGTAAGGGGAACAAGGACCGCGTGGTTATGCTGCCCCGGTCGGTGCGCGGCGACCTGGAGCGGCAACTGGAGTGGCGGCGCCGGCTGCACGAGCGCGACCTGGCCCGGGGCGTGGCCCGGGTGGAGTTGCCCGATGCGCTGGAGCGGAAATATCCGCGGGCAGCCCAGGAGTTCGGCTGGCAGTTCGTCTTCGCCTCGCGACAGCTGTCGTACTGCCCGCGGACCGGGCGCCGGGGCCGGCACCACGTCTACCCCACTTCGGTGCAGCGGGCGGTCGCGGCGGCGGGCGACGCGGCCGGCCTGGGGAAGCGCATCCACTGCCACACATTCCGGCACAGTTTCGCGACGCACCTGGTGGAGCGCGGCGTCGATATCCGCTCGGTGCAGCTGCTGCTGGGACACGAGAGCCTGGAAACGACGATGATCTACACGCACGTGGCGCGGCAGGGGGTGACCGGCGTGGCCAGCCCCCTCGACGTTCTGGCGAACCTGACCCCGGTCGAGGTACAGGCGGCTGTCGAGGCCACGCGCCAGCTGACGGGGGTGGCGGACGGCGCCCGGCAGCGCGGCGTCCCGCAGGGGGTCAACTGACCTGGAGCGGGTTGGCGGAGACGGGTTAGAATCCGCGCTGTGAGAGGTAATCGGCATTCGGCATCCTCCCCGCGGAGAAACTCATGGCGCGAGGCAAACTCTCCCGCAACGCCGCCTGCCCCTGCGGCAGCGGCCGGAAATACAAGCACTGCTGCTGGGGCAAGGCCTTCGATTGGGTCGAGGACGAGCAGGGCGGCCCCTTCCGCGAAGTGCCGTTGTCGGCGGAGGCTCGGGCGCTGCTGGAGGCGCAGCGGCAGCGGTTCCGGCAGCGCTTCGGCCGCGACCCCGGCCCGGACGACCTGCTGTTCTTCGACGCTCCGCCGCTGGAGCACGTGGAACATCACCTCGTCGAGGCCATGAAGCGGGCGCGGCTCGACCCGGCCCTCATCTACGCCTTCGAGCAAACCGGCCTGCTCGTCACCCAGGACAACCAGCAACGGATTCCCGAGCACGACCTGCAGGCGTGGCACGCCGCGGTCGCCTGTTACAACGCCCGGCGCAACCGCCCCACGTAGCCGCTCCTGCGAAGCGGGGCGCCACGGCAGCTCGATTTCGACGGAGGTAAACGGCGTGGCGACGATTTCCCGTAACTCTTGTAGTGCTGGAGGTTACGCCGACCCTGTTGCGGGATGTCACTGCGAAAGGGTGTGTGGCGCGAAATGAAAAGAAGAAACGGCCGCCCATGCCGCCGCCACTTCTTGACCGGTCCGCACGGCCGTCGTCCCGTATCATGGAGCCACAGCGCTCGCCGTGACTCCTTCTCCTTGGGACAACAGGAGGCACCTTGCCCAGGATACCGAAAACTTGGGCAAGTTGCCCCGTGTGTCGCCGCAAATGCTGTGCTAAGCTCTGCTTGCGGCAGCAGCCAACTTGCCCAAGTTGCGCCGGAAACCTGGGCAAGTTGGCCGTATTTCCCGCCGTGGCCTCAACCGTTGCGGCAGGCGCGTGGCCCGGCGCTCTCGCCCCGTCTGCTCTATAATGAGGGAGGCGTGGCCTGGACTCTTCACACCTCCTCGCGCCGTACGGCGCCCTCGCATAAGGAGATTGCCTCAGAACCACCCCCAGCGCTGTCGCCCCGTCGGTGGCCGGTCTGGTCGAGGCGGTGACGCACAAGACGGCGTGGACGGTCAACCACGGCACCGAGGTCAAGATGGCGCAGGGGCTGACGACGGAGATCGAGGGGAGCCCGACATAGGAAGCCGCTTGCGGCTTTGCACGATGAGGAGTGGAGACATGAGCGAACCGATTTGGTCGCGGCGCTTTGCCGCAGACGTCGCTAAGGCGCTAGGCTACCCGATGTCCGAAGAGGCGCCGGATGCGCAGGACGCCAGGCTGCGCGAGGAAGGCGAAGAACTCGTGGCGGAGATTGCCGAGAACTTCCGCTATCTGCCGGGTGAGCAGGTCAACTGGGTGTGCGACCTCGCAGAGTTCCTCCGTGCCAGGGGCGTCGGTGCAAAGGCCGGCCCGCGGCCCTACGGCTGGCCGGTCGCGAGGCTGCGGGAAGTCCGCGATTACCAGGCATTCCTCCGGACCCGCTCTGGCTCCGCGCTGCCGGCGGATGAGAAGGATTACTGGACCGACGAGGACCGGGAGGACATCCAGCGCGAGGCCCGGAGGCGGCTAGACGAGGAGGACCCGTACCCGTGGGAGGAAAATGATACCGCAGCCGGGTGACGTAGTCGTCTGCTATTTCCTGGGGGCCGAAGGGAGGAAGTGGCGGCCCAGTGTAGTGGTCTCTACCGATGCGTACCACGCCAGAGGCTCGGATGTCATCGTGGGTGAAATCACGAGGCAGCTGACCAAAGCGAACACGCCGATGGATTACCTCCTTCAGGACTGGGCGGCCGCCAGCCTGCATCAGCCGTCGGCCTTTCGCGTCTACTTCTCAATGGAATTGATGAGCAGGATTCGGCTGATTGGCCATCTCTCGGATCGCGACTGGCAAGAGGTGCAGGCTCGCCTGCGCCTCGGCCTGGCCGTGACGTAAACTCGAAGCACTCGTCCAATGGCGGACGAGCGAACGGAATCACACATTACGACGACGTGAAGGAGTCCCGAACCATGTGGGTATTCGACAACAGCACGGTGCCGTCGCTGAAGACGGCGCTGCCCGGGCCGAAGGCGCAGGAACTGCTCGAGCGCGACCAGCGCTTCACGTCGCCGTCCTACACGCGCGTCTACCCGCTGGTGGTGGCTCGCGGCAGCGGCGCCGTCATCGAGGACGTGGACGGCAACCTGTTCCTCGATTTCACCGCCGGCATCGCCGTCACCTCGACGGGGCACTGCCATCCGCACGTCGTCGCCGCCATCCAGGACCAGGCCGCGAAGCTGCTGCACATGAGCGGCACCGACTTCTACTACCAGCCGCAGACCGACCTGGCCCAGCGCCTGGCCGAATCCGCCCCCGGCACGTCGCCGAAGCGCGTTTTCTTCACCAACAGCGGCGCCGAGGCCCTCGAAGCCGCGCTGAAGCTCTCCCGCTGGCACACCGGCCGCTCGCGGGCCATCGCCTTCTTCGGCGCCTTCCACGGGCGCACTTACGGGGCCATGTCGCTGTCGGGGTCGAAGGTCGTCCATCGTCGCGGCTTCGCCCCGTTGGTGCCGGAGATCCATCACGCGCCGTTCCCGCGCGGCTGCACGACCTGCGCCGCCGGCGCCTGCACCTGCGTCGAGCAGATCGAGGACACCCTGCTGCGGCGGACGGCCCCGGCCGACGAGGTGGCGGCGATCTTCGTCGAGCCGATCCAGGGCGAGGGCGGCTACCGGGTGCCGCCGCCCGGCTTCCTGCCGGCACTGCGGCGGCTGTGCGACAAGTACGGAATGCTACTGGTGGCCGACGAGGTGCAGAGCGGCATGGGGCGCACCGGCAAGCTGTGGGCGGTCGAGCACTGGGGCGTCGAGCCGGACATCCTTTGTACGGCCAAGGGCATCGCCAGCGGTATGCCGCTCGGGGCGATCATCGCCAAGGACGAGGTCATGGACTGGCCCAGCGGCAGCCACGCCAGCACCTTCGGCGGCAACCCGGTTAGCTGCCGCGCCGCCCTGGCGACCCTGGACCTGCTGGAGGCCGGCTACATCCGCAACGCCGCCGAGCGCGGCGAGCAGCTGCGGCGGGGACTGCGGCAGCTGCAAGCCGAGCGCCGGGAGGTGATCGGCGAGGTGCGCGGCCTTGGCCTGATGACAGCCTGCGACCTGGTCAAGGACGGCGACCCCGCGCTGCCGGACCCGGCGCTGCGCGAGGACGTGATCCAGACGTGCTTCCGCCGCGGCCTGCTGCTGCTGGGCGCCGGCGAGAGTGCCATCCGCTTCTGCCCGCCGCTGTGCGTCACAGCCGAGCAGGTCGAGACGGCGCTGGACATCCTGGGCGGGGTCCTGGCCGGCAAGCCGCTTGCGGCTTAGCGGCATCCCCGGGGCGGGACTTAAGCTATAGTTGCTTGGCGGCTCCAGCCGGAACCTGGGGCGCTCGTCCCGCGCAGCACATTCCGAAGCAGATCCACCCGGGAGGCCCAGGACTCATGGCCAGACCCCTACCCGCCAATTCGTCTCCCCCGCGCAACGGCACCCACAGTAGCGTCTCCAGCCTGGCGGCCAACCTCGCCCTGGCCCCCGCCGACGACGACGACCTCGCACAAATCCTGCCGGGCTGGATGGACGAGTCTGCCCCGCCCCCCGACCCACCGGCCCAGGAAAACGGTGCCCTCGCCGAGCAACTCGCCGAGGCGGAGCGGCAACTCATCGAGTTGCGGAAGGACGCCGAGGAGGCGCTGCTGCAGCAGCAAGCCGAATTCGAGCGCATCCTCGAGGAGAAATCGGAGCTGATCCGCAACCTGCACCTCAAAGTCCAGGAACTGCAAGACCGCCCCGCGGCCCCGACCTGCACCCCGCGCGAAGAGGATCTGATGGCGCTGAGCGAGGAACTGGAGCGCGAGCGCCAGCAGCTCAAGGAAGACGAGGCCGCGCTGATGGAGCAGATGGGGCAAATGGAAGTGCAGATGTCCCGCGAGCGTGCCGAACTGGCCCGACAGCGCACGGAATTGCAGCGTTTGCAGGGAGAAATCCGGCACGAACTGGAACTGGCCGCACGAGACGCCGCCCTTCGCGAGCGCCTGGCCCCGCTCCAGCGGCGGCAGCAGGAGATCAGCGCCCGGCGAAGCCCCGGCGCCACGCCGGTGCCGCCGGCCCCAACGATCCCGGCGTCCACCGCCCCGGCCAACGCCGTGCCGTTGGGCGGCAGCAACGGCCTCCTCCGGCGGATCTTCGGCTGACCCACCCCCTCAGCGTCGCTACGGTTTCTTCACGGCCCGGGCGTCCGGATCGGGCGCCTTGGCCCCCCGCGCCAACCGGCGGTGTTCCTCGACCTTCCCCGCGTCGCGTTGGTGCCGCTGGTAGAAGTCGGCGAGGGCCGCGTGCGCCGGGAGGTAGTCGGGATCCTCGTGCAGGGAACTGTAGAGCCACTTCTCGGCAAGGTCGGTGTGTCCCAGGGCGTCGAGGAGCACACCCATCTCACAGTGGACCGCCGGGTCGTGCGGTTTGATGGGCATTTCGCGGGCGCGCAGATCGCCCAGGCGCTCGCTGCGCGCCTTCAACTTTTCGGCCACGGCCTGCACTTCCGCGGCCGCTTCCTTGTTGTTCTCCTCGCGGAGGCACTGGGCGAGGGAGTAGTGGACCTCGTAGTCGTTGGGGAGGACGCGGGCCGCCTCTCGTAGCCGCTTCTCGGCCTCGGGCAGGTCGCCCGCGGCCAATTCGAGCTGCCCGCGGACCCGCAGGGCGAAGCCGGCCTCCGGGTTGTCGGCCAGGACAGCGTCGAGCAGCTGGCGCGCCTCCGGCGTTCGCCCCACCTTGTCGAGCGAATGGGCGATGCGCACGCGCAGGTCGGGGTCGGGCCAGCCGCGGCCGCGCAGCTGTTCCAGGTGCGGCAGGGCCTCGTGAAACTGGCCGCCCTTTTGCAGGACGACGGCCAGCCACCAGCGGGCCTCGTCGTTGTCCGGGTCTAGCTCGACGGCGCGGCGGTAGTCGGGAATGGCCTTGCTGGCGTTGCCCTGACGGTGGACGTTACCGCGGAGGTAGTGCGCCCGCGGGTTGTCGGGGTCGGCGGCCAGCCAGTGGTCGAGCATTTCGAGGGCGCCGAGGGCGCGGTACATGCGCGTGTTCCCCTCGGCGAGGGCCTCCCAGACGAGGGGGGCGATCGACGGATCCTTCTGCGCCCGGGCCCGCAGGAACTCCTCGACCTCGAGCAGGTCGCCCTTGACCGCGGTCAGCAGGGCCCATTCCAGGACCACGTCGGGCGACTGCTTGCCGTCGGGCCGGGCGCAGGCCTGGAGGTGGCGCTCGGCGGCGTCGAAGTCGCCGGCCCGGCGGGCGGCGCGGGCGGCGAGGACGTGGGCGGTTTCGTTCGCCGACCAGACCCGCAGGCAGGCGTCGAGGTGGCGGCGAGCCTCGGCGGTGTGGTAGTGCTCCAGCGCCGCACGGCCGGCGCGCAGGTGATAGCCGGCGTAACCCTGCGTGGCCAGGGCGGCGCCGCCGCCCACGAGGACCAGGAGGCCCCCCAACCAGAGCCAGCGCCGCCTCATCGTACCTTCTCCTCTCGTGGTCCGCTCCCCGCGCGGGCCTCACTCCTTCGGGCGGTCGCCGGCGGCCTCGCGGGCTAAGCGGCGGTGCTCCGCCGCCTTGGCGGCGCTGCCGGCCCGCTTGTAGAAATCGGCCAGGGCCTCATTCGCCTTGACGCGCACCTCGCCGTACTTGGGGCTCAGCCGCACCGCCTTCTGCAGCCGCCGCAGCCCCTCCGAATAGGATCCGATCCGCAGCAGGACCTTCCCCGCCTCGTACTGCGGGTCGGGGTTGAGCGGTTCCTTCCGGATGTCTTCCGTCACCAGCTTCTCGAGTCGCTCCAGGTCCGCTTTGGCCCGCTTCACCTGCGGGTCCATCGCCCGGGCCTTGTCGGTCTGCCCCGATTGCTCCAGACAGAGCTGAAGCTGCTGCAGCAAGTTGGCGTCCCACGGGGCGGCGGCGGTAGCCCGGCGCAGCAACCCCTCGGCCTCGGCGAATTGGCCGGCGTGGAGGGCCAGTTTGCCCCGCCTCGCCAGGGCCGCCGGCAAGTCCGGGTGCCGCGCCAGCACCTCGTCCAGCAGCCGCGCCGCCTCGTCCTGCTCACCGAGCAGGTCGCGGCACTCGGCCAGGCGCACGCTCAGGCCGGCGTCGTTGGGCCGGCTCCGGCACAGGTACTCCAGGTGCGGCAGCGCTTCCTGCGGCTGGTTGGTTTCCACCAGGACGGCGGCCAGCCGGTCGCGGGCCTCGTCCAGTTCGGGGTCGATCTCCAGGGCGCGGCGAAAGGCGGCGATGGCGGTGGTGTCGGCGTAGCTCTCGTGGGCGACCCGGCCGCGCAGCAGGTGGCCCATCGGGTCATCCGCCTGGCGCTCCTGCCAGGTCCGCACGGCCCAGTCGGCCTCGGCCAGGCGGTAGTCGCGGAGGAGGCCGCGCGCCAGCGCCTCCAGGATCAGCGGCGATTCGGGGTCCCTGGCCTCCACCTTCGCCGTGCAGAACTTCAGGACGTCGTCCACGTCGCCGCCCTCGGCCGTGAGGAGGGCCCGCTCCAGACTGATCTCGTCGTCGCGGCCGCGCCGCTCCTGGCAGCGGTTCAGGAATTCTTCCGCGTCGTCGTAGCGGCCGGCGCGCCGCGCCGCGCGGGCGGCAAGGAAGAGCACGTCGGGATCGTTCGGCCAGACCCGGAGGCAGTTCTGGAGGTGCTCCCCCGCCTCCAGGGTGTGATAGCGGTCGAGGGCCTTGCGGGCGGCGCGGAAGTGGTAGCCCGCCCAGAGCTGGATGCCGGCCACGCTCAGGCCGAACGCAATCAGGGCGATGAGGAGGAGGGCGGCCAGGGTGCGGCCCGGGTTTCGGCGCACGCGGCCGAGCACAGCCAGGAGCGGGCGCAGGACGGCCGGCGCCCGCCGGGGCGAGGCGGCGGGGGCCGGCGGCGCGGGCGCCTCGCTGCCGGGAGACGCCGGGGAGGGCGTCGGGGTCATATCGTCCCGTCTCCTGGTTCGGGTCCGTGCGGGGCCGAACAACGCGCTCCCTTCAAGAAACAGGTTGGCCAGGGTCCCCGTCAAGAGGACTCGCGCCTCGATGGAACGATTCGCGTCCCCCGGTCAGTCATTTCTCGTCGGGCACGACGATGTCGTACGACTGCTCGCCGCGCTGCACCGTGAACGTCAGGCCGGAGTTCTCCGGCTGGTCGTATTTCGTGGGGATCGGGACGTAGCGCCTGGCATGTTCGGTGATGTCCTTTGGCTTGTAGCCGCTGTTGTCCTCCTGACCTTCCGGTGGCTTGGGGGCTTGGTAGGTGTACTTCTTCGCGTTCCTGCCCTCCGGGGGCTTCATCGACGCCGTCTCGACGGCAATCTGCACCGCGCCGGGGTGGATGTTACGGATGGTGTAGCTGCCGTCTTCAGCAATCGGCGATACCTGTGTATTGCCGTCGTCGTTGACAAAGGTCACGGTACCGCCCTTGAGCGGGGCGTTCTTGAAGAGGACCTTGCCCGAGACGGTGCATTTGGCCTTGCCGCAGCCAACCGCGGCCAGCGACGCCATCAGGACCAGCGGCAGGACGAGCCGTGCGAGGGCCTTCCAGGGAGAGATGCGCATGAAACCTCACTGCCTTTCCGAACGGCGAGAGACCCTCGCGCGGGTGGCGCGACGGATCGCCTCGGGAGAGGAACGGGTGCCCAAGAAAGTCCGTCGGGCGCCGCGGCCCGGACTGCCAGCGCCCGACGGGGACGACTCTCACCAATCGGGGCCCAGGAGGTCCTGGGAGTTCGGGGTCAGGGCGGCCCACCAGGTGTTGCCGCTGATGGCTCCGCTGACGAAGTGGACGCTGCCGTCGCCCATCGCGGCGTTGATGCCGGCGGTGTGGGGCGAGCTGGCGCGCCAGTCATCCGCGACAGCGGCGCCGCCGCTGACCGGCGGCCGGATCTGGGGGACCTGCACCGGGCCGAGCGGATCGTTGTGATCGCTGGAGGCGATGATCGGCCCCCAGTCGGGCCAGTTGTTGTAGTTGTACGGGTCGCCGTTGGTGTTCATCGTGACCATCTCCTTCTCGGTGTAGAAGATGGTGTTGGAGGTGCCGTCCCCGATGCTCGCCGGGTAGCGCAGGGTGTCCCTGGCCCAGTAGCCTTCGCGGAAGACCTGCCCGTTGATGCCGTAACTGGAGTAGGGGACGTACCCGGGGTTGTTGGTCGGGTCCGCCGGGCAGACGTAAATCTTGACCCGGGCGCTGCCGTTCCACTCAAGCGGCCACTGCGAGTAGGTCGCGACATTGCCGTTGCGGTTGTCGTTGTCGTCGCCGTTGGCCACGTAGCTCGATTTGAAGAGGTTGTCCTGTTCAATGTACGGCAGGATGTGGAGGAAGGTGCCGCCGGTGCTGTTGTTGGGGGTCCCGTAGACGTTGGGGTACAGCCCGATCGAGGGAGGAATCTTTCCGTTGTTGGTGTCGCAACAGTTGATGGTGCCCAGCGTGATCTGCTTGAGGTTGTTGCTGCACTGGATGCGAGCGGCGGCCTCGCGGACTTTCTGGACGGCGGGAACGAGCAGGCCGATCAGGATGGCGATGATGGCGATCACCACCAGCAACTCGATCAGCGTGAATCCCCGCCAGCGGCGCAAGATACGAAGGAGAGGCATGACAGACTCCTCAAACGACAACGGATCGGGAAATAAAGTCCCAACAAAGCCACTACCAGCCCGCGACAGCCGCGCGGGGCCAATGCCGGTTTGAGCGAGCTGTTCTGCGACAAGCGAAACGACGATGCGCACGATGCCAGGGAGAACGAGTCCTCCTCCCTAATCCTGAACGCTATCGGTTGGGCAAACCGTTGTCAACGAAAAAGTGGTGAGAAATGCGGGGGAGCGGGGGAGAGGCGGTGCGAACCCCGGCGCTGGGTCAGAGGTGGAATCCTGACCCAGCGCCGGGGTTCGCGAACCCGGCTTGCGATTTACTCGGCGGGGTACAGCGCCGTGCTGAGGTAGCGCTCGCCGAGGTCGGGGAGGACGACGACGATCAGCTTGCCGGCGTTCTCGGGGCGCTTGGCCACCTGGATCGCGGCCCAGGCCGCGGCCCCGGAGCTAATCCCGCACAGGATGCCTTCCTCGCGCGCCATCCGCCGCGCCATCTCGAACGCGGGGTCCTCCTCCACCTGGATGACCTCGTCAACAATGTCCAGGTTCAGCACACGCGGGACGAAGCCGGCGCCGATCCCCTGGATCTTGTGGCCGGAGGGCTTCAGCTCCTGGCCGTGCATCTTCTGCGTGATGACGGGACTCTTCACCGGCTCGACGGCGATCGCTTTGAACGACGGCTTGCGCTTCTTGATGACCTCGGCGACGCCGGTGATGGTGCCGCCGGTGCCGACGCCCGACACCAGGATGTCCACCTTGCCGTCGGTGTCGTTCCAGATCTCTTCGGCGGTGGTGCGGCGGTGGACCTCGGGGTTGGCGGGGTTGTCGAACTGCTGCGGCATGAAGGAGTGGGGGATGGTCTTGAGCAGTTCCTCGGCCTTGGCGATGGCGCCCTTCATGCCCTTGGCGCCCTCGGTGAGGACGACCTGGGCGCCGAAAGCCTTGAGCAGACGGCGGCGCTCGAGGCTCATCGTCTCCGGCATGGTGGCGATGAACTTGTAGCCGCGGGCGGCGCAGGTGAAGGCCAGGCCGATGCCGGTGTTGCCGCTGGTCGGCTCGATGACCGTCGTCTCCTTGGTGATCTTGCCCTCGCGCTCGGCGGCGGTAATCATGGCGACGCCGATGCGGTCCTTGACGGACCAGAGCGGGTTGAAACTCTCCAGCTTGGCGGCGACGGTCGCCTTGGCGTCGCCGACGACGCGGCGCAGGCGGACCAGCGGCGTGTGGCCGAACGTCTGCGTGATGTCGTCATAGATGCGGCCGCGGAACGGTTGTGCGACGGACATGGGGACCTCCTAGAGACAGGGAAAACCAACGAATCCTTACGTCGGCAGTCAGTATATTGCGCCGCTTGCGGCTTCGCAGTTCATGCGAAGCCGCAAGCGGCTATTGCAGCTGGACACGCGGGCCCGGGCGGAAATCGACCACTTCCAGCTCGACGCTGGTGTAGCCCTGCCACTCGTTGATCTTCGGGGTGAAGGCGAGGCAGCAGCGGCCGCCGTCGGACATCAAGTCGTCGAAGCGCTCGCCCATGCCGAAGGCGACCGCCCGCAAGGTCGTGCCGTTCTGGCGCACGCGGAAGCTCATGTGCCGCTCGCCGCCGCCCATGCGCCGCGGCTGGCCCTGGATCTCTAAGCCGCCAGCCAGGAAGATCGGCCGGCCGTTCTCGCTGCCGTACGGCTCCAGCTTGTCGAGCTCCTTGATCAGCCCCATTGTCAGGGCGCTGAGCGGCACCTCGGCGTCGAGGACCAGGCGCGGGCTCGGCGGCCCCTCGGGGAAATGGGAGGCGGCGTAGGCGCAGAACCGGTCGCGGAACGTGTCGATGGCGTCGGCGCGCACCTTGAACCCCGCGGCGGCGCGGTGGCCGCCGTGACTGATGAGGCAGTCGCCGCACGCCTTGAGCGCCTCGTGCAGCGCGAAGCCGGGGATCGAGCGCCCCGAGCCGTGCCCCACCGGCAGGCCGCCGTTGTCGGCCGGGCGCACGGCGATCATCAGCACCGGCCGGGCGTAATGCTCGGCCAAGCGGCCGGCGACGATGCCGATGACGCCGCCGTGCCAGTCGGGGGAGGCGAGCACCAGGGCCGGGGCGGTTGTGAAATCGCGGTCGGCGATCTCGCGCGCCTGTACCACCATGTGCCGCTCGATGGTCTGCCGCTCGCTGTTCTGCTCCTCCAGGAAGCGGGCGCCGTCGAGGGCGCGCTGCGGCGAGGTCGTCGTCAGCAGCTCGACCACCAGCCGGGCGCAGCCGAGCCGGCCGGCCGCGTTGAGGCGTGGAGCCAACTTGAAGCCGACGTCGCTGGCCCGCAGTTCCGCCCCGGACGTGAGGCCCGCCGCCTCGATGAGCGCCTTCAGCCCGAGCGACGGCGCCTGCCGCAGACGGTTGAGCCCAGCGCGGACGAAGATGCGGTTCTCGTCGTGCAGTGGGACGACGTCGGCGATGGTGCCGAGACTGGCCAGCACGACGGCGTCGAGCAGGTAATCGCGGAAGCGCTGCGTCACCTTGTCGCTGCCGCTGCCGAGCTGGGCCAGCTTCCAGGCGACCTTGAAGGCGACGCCGGAGCCGGACAGCCCGCCGAAAGGGTAGGCGCCCGGCGGCAGGCGCGGGTGGACGACCACGGCGGCGTCGGGCCGGCGCTCCTTCGGCTCGTGGTGGTCGGTGACGATCAGTTCCAGGCCGAGGTCGCGCGCCACCTCGGCCTCGCGCAAGCTGGCCACGCCGCAATCGACGGTGACGACGACCTTCGCCCCCGATTCCGCGATCTGGCGGAGCGCCTCGGGGTTGAGGCCGTAGCCCTCCTCCAGGCGATGCGGGACGTAGAAGTCCGGCTCGGCGCCGAGCAACCGCAGCCCCTGGAGCAGGATGGCGGTGCCGGTGGTGCCGTCCACGTCGTAATCGCCGTAAACGCAGATGCGCCGGCCGGAGCGTGCGGCATCGTACAGGCGCTGGGCCGCCTCGGTGGCGCCGGGGAGCAGGTCCGGGGGGTGCAGCCCAGCCAACGGGGCGTCGAGGAAGCGGCGCGCCTGGTCGGGGGCGGTGACGTTGCGGTTGAGGAGCAGCTGCGCGACGATGGGTGAAACCTGCAGGGCGCGGGCGAGGCGCCCGACGGCGTCGGGGTCGTGCGGCAGCAGGTGCCAGGTTTTGGCGACGGGGGGCAAACCTTCGGTCCTCGTGGGTGAAGCGCGCCCATTATACCGTCGAGCCGGGTGGGGAGGGCAACAGAGGTTTAGCGGCCGCCCTCGGGGCGGCGCGGATTCATCGTTTCGCGAAACGATAAAGCGACGGCGGCCGCTAAACGTGTTCCTTCAACATCTTCACGAACTGTTTGAGCAGCGCCGTGTTGTCGTGCCAGGTGCGAGCGCTGACCACGTTGCCGTCCACCACACAGGCGCGATCGACGTAGGTGCCGCCAACCTGCGTGACGTCCAGCGCACACTTCGCGACCGTCGTCAGGGTGCGCCCGGACAGAACACCGGCCGCCGCCGCGATCTCGACGCCGTGACAGACCACCGCGACCGGCTTGTTGCCCTCGAAGAAGTGGCGCGTGATGCGCAGCAGGTCGCGGTTGTAGCGCAGGTACTCCGGCGCCCGGCCGCCGCTAAGGAAGAGGCCGGCGTACTCCTCGGGGGACACGTCGCGGAAGGCGACGGTCGCCTTGACGTGGTAGGCCGGTTGCTCGCGGGTGATGTCCCACGGGACGGCGTCGTCGGGCGGAACCTCGTGCATCACGCCGTGATACCAACGCGCCTCCGGGCCGGCCATCACCACCTCGAAGCCGTCTTCCGGGAGCCGGAAATAGGGATACAGTGTGTCCATCACCTCGGTGGCGTCGCCGACCGGCAGGAGGACCTTCGGCATAGTAGGATCCTCGCGGGGCTACCGGCGGCGCTTCCTCGGCCGCTCTTCCTCCTCGTCGTCCTCGTCGTCTTCGTCCTCGTCGTGGTGGCGGCGCTTCTTGCGCGGGGTCTCCTGGATGCCCTCGTCATCGTCATCCTCAGCCGCGCGGCTCCTCTTCCTCGGCCTCTCCTCTTCCTCCTCGTCCTCGTCGTCGGACGAGCGGCGCTTGTTCCGCGGCGTTTCGTCCTCGTCGTCGTCCTCGTCGTCGCGGGGGCGCGGGCGGCGCGGCCGATCTTCCTCTTCCTCGTCCTCGAAGCGGCGCTTGCGTTTCTGCTTCTTGCCCTCTCCGGCAACCAGGCCGAGCACTTCCTCGACTCCGACGAGGCCCAGGGGCAGCAGCAGGAACGGCCAGTTGAGGTAGTACCACAACGTGTAGCGGCAGTATGGCTTCGGTCCGTTGTTCTGCACCTCCATCTTGAAGTCCCCGAAGCCCTGCATCTTGGCCGCGTTGCCCGGCTTGTCGTCCGCTTTCTTCTTGACCGGGAGCCCGATGGCCACCTGTATGCCGAAGATCAGGATCGCTAGCCCGGCCGTGCTGAGGAAGGTAATCGAGCGCCAGCGGCCCGGCGGCATCGCGTAGCCGACCACCACCGCCGCCAGCACCAGGAAGAAGTAGACCGCCAGGAGCGGGGCTGCGTCCGGCTCGTCCGGGTTCTTGGTCGCCTTCTTGTCGTCTTTCGCCGGCCTTCCCCCCTGCTGCGGGGGCGGGGCGGCCATCTTCTTGGCCTCCTCCTCCATCTCCTTCTGCACCTCCCGGAGGTCCGAACCGGGGGAACTGCCGGCCCAGATCGCCTGGTAGCCGTTTTGCGTCGCCATGACGAACTTCCCGTTCTCGCCGATCTTTCGGGAGGGCTTCTTCTCGTTCAACTGCTTGAAGTCCTCGGGCTTACCCTCGCAGCCGATTTCGACCCACGGGAAGATGCCGATCAGCAGGATGAAGATGAGGAGGGACGGGGCGGGGAAGCGCCACCAGCCGGCGCGCTGCGGGATGCGGGGCATGCTTGGCTCCTTGATTCGGCGGCCGCCGGGAAGCGAGCAGCCAGCATGAGTATAAACACTATCCGCCGCGGCAACAACCACGCACTTCAGGCCGTCGCCCCCGACATCGCCTTGAAGCGCTTGACGCAGCCCGTGATCGCCACCTCCGTCGGCAGCCGCTCAATGCTCGACGCCCCGAAGAAGCCGACCACTCCCTTGGTGTGCTTCAGCACATATTCGGCGTCTTCCGGCTCGGCGATCGGCCCACCGTGACAGAGCACCAGGACGTCCGGGTTGACCGACTTGGCCGCGTCACACAGCGCCTGCACTCGCTTCGCGGACTGCTCCAGCGTCAGGGCGGTGCGGGCGCCGATGGTCCCCTTGGTCGTCAGTCCCATGTGCGGGATGAGCACGTCGGCACCGGCCTTGGCCATCGCCCGCGCCTCGTCCTCGGTGAAGACGTAAGGGCACGTCAGCAGGCCGATCTCGTGGGCCTGGCGGATCATTTCGACTTCCTTGTCGAAGCCCATGTCGGTCTCTTCGAGTCCCTGGCGGAAGGTGCCGTCGATGAGGCCGACGGTCGGGAAGTTCTGCACGCCGCTGAAGCCGGCCGCCTGCACCTCGCGCAGAAACAGCTTCAGGACGCGGAACGGGTCGGTGCCGCAGACGCCGGCCAGGACGGGCGTGTTGCGGACGACCGGCAGCACCTCGCGGGCCATGTCCATGACGACCTGATTGGCGTCGCCGTAGGGCATCATGCCGGCGAGGCTGCCGCGGCCGGCCATGCGGTAGCGGCCGGAGTTGTAGATGATGATCAGGTCGATGCCGCCGGCCTCGGCGCAACGGGCGGTGATGCCGGTGCCGGCGCCGCCGCCGATGATCGGCCGGCCGGCCGCCACCTGGGCCCGAAGGCGCTGCAGACACTGGTCGCGGGTGAAGAAGCTCATGAGGTGATTGTGCCGAGTCGCGGGGCGCGGGTCAAGCGCCGCGCTGGCCGGGGGTGGCAACTCCTCCGAGGGATCATCCGCGCCCCGTGCCCGTGCCCGTGCCCGATTCCAGACCGGGCACGGGCACGGGCACGGGAGTCGCTCCCGGATGATTTGCCACACCCCGCTCACCCGGCGTCGAACGACGGACTGGCCCCGGAGGGAGTCTTGACTTACACTGTCTAGAATGCCGACAGCGACTGCCGCACCGGAAGTGCGGCGGTGCCTCCGCCCCCGGCGCGACCCCCCTCTGTTCGCCAGCAACCCGAGCCCAAGTATGCCGCGTGACCATGCCACGGCCTGAACTCATTCGTAAGCAGGCGCCCGAGCCGCGCCCGTCCCTCGTCCGTCGTCTGCTCGCCCCGACGACGTCAGACGGACGGGGTCGCTGGTTGGTGGCCGCGGTCGGGCTGCTGCTGCTGCACCTGGGCAACCCGCTCGTCTGGCGGCACCCGCTGCCGGTGTGGTGGTTCCCGCCCGCCGGCCTGGGGCTCGCCCTCGTCGCCTGGCTCGGTCCCCGCATGGTGCTGCTGGTCTTTGCCGACGTGCTCCTGGTGGCCCTGCAAGCGCACCTGCTGCACACGCCGACCATCTGGGGCGACGGCTGGCTTCGGCTCCCCGGAGCCGTCGGGGAGGCGGTGACGGTGTCGGCCGAGATCCTGGCGGCCTGGGGCTGCTACTGCTACCTGGGGCGCGGCTCGCGCCGCCTCGGCGACCCGCGTTCGGCGACGCTCTTTCTCCTCCTTGTCCCCACCCTGACGGCCGGCGCCTTCGCCGTGCCGTTAGCATTGGCCGGCTGGGCGCTCGATCCCGAGCCCGGCCGCTTCCCGCGCTGGCTGAGTCTGTACTGGCTGAGCCACGCCCTGGGCTTCCTGGCGCTGGCGCCGCCGCTGCTGGCGACGTTGACCCCGTGGCTGGTGCGCCACCGCGCCGCCCTCCCCGAAGCGCCCGCCCAGGCGGCCGACGCGGAGGAGCCGCGCCGCATGACCTGGCCGGACATGGTCGAGGTCGCCGTCCTGGCCCTGCTGTTGGCGTTCCTGTCGCTGCTGCAGGCGTACCTGAACGCCCACCGCGAGGTCGCCGGCTGGCAGCTATGGGGGTTGCCGCTGTTGGTCATCGTCTGGGCCAGCCTGCGGCACGGGCTGCGCGGCGGCACGATCATGGCCGCTTGCGCCGTCGGCGCCCCGCTGCTGACGGGGCTGCTAACGCCGGGGACGACCCCGAACCCTTTCAGGGAATTCGAGCTGATCCTGCCGATCCTGCCGATCCTGCAGGCGAACCTGCTGGCGGAGTGCAGCACGGCCCTGCTGGCGGCGGCGGCGGCCAACTGGATCCGCCTCAGCGAGGCCCGCTACCGCCAGGTGGTGACGCGCATCCCCGTCGTCCTCTACAGCGCCCGCGTGACGAGGCGGCCGACCGACGGCCGCCCGCCGCGGGGCGAGATCACCTTCGTCAGCCCCGCCGCCCGCTCCCTCCTTGGTGCCGAGCCGGCCGAACTGCTCGGCGACTACTCCCGCTGGCTGGCTCACGTCCACCCCGACGACGAGGAGGTGCTCCTGGCCGCCCTGGCCCAACTGGCCCGCGGCGACCGGCCGGTGACCTGCGAGTACCGCCTGGCGCAGGTGGACCGTCCGGCCCCACGAAAGGAGCCGCGCCCGGTACCCAGCGCTCCGCTGACGCCGCCGGACGGCACCCCGATCATCCTGGTGGTGCCCCCCAGGCCGCGGGAGCGGTGGGTGCGCGACACGCTGGCGCCACAGCTCGGCCCGACAGGGGAGCTGGCGGGATGGGACGGCGTCATCAGCGACATCACCGAGCAGCGTGCCCTGGCCGACGACCTGCGGCGCACGACGAGCATGTTCCACGCCCTGGTCGCCAACCTGCCGGCGGGCGTCTTCTTCGTCCAGGGCGAGGCCGGCCTGCCGATTCTGGTTAACGCCCGCGCCCGCCACCTGCTCGGCCAGCGCGAGGACCCGGCCGCGGGGCTGAGCCGGCTGGTGCAAGTCTACCGCCTCTGCCGCCCCGACGGCACACCGTACCCGACCGACGAATTGCCGGTGGCAGCGGCCCTGCGCCGCGGGGCGACCGGCATGCGCGACGACATCGTCGTCCACCGGCCGGACGGGCAGCGGCTGCCGCTCATCACCTGGGCGGCGCCGATCGACCTGGGCGGACTGGGGCAGCACGACGCGGCGGTGTGGGTCTTCGAGGACCTGTCGGGGCTGCGGCAGGCGGAGGCCGCTCGCCGCGAGAGTGAGGCCCGGCTGCGGGCGGTCATCGAGACGATGGCCGAGGGAGTGATCGTGCTCGACGACCGCGCCGTGATCCTGGAGTGCAACCCGGCGGCCTGCGCCATCCTCGGCCGCGACGCCGAGCGGCTGCGCGGCCGGCCCTTCCTCGACCCGGACTGGTACTGCGTCGCCGAGGACGGCTCCCCGCTGCCGCCCGACCGCCACCCCGCCGTGGTCAGCCTGCGCCTCGGCGAGCCGGTCCGCAACGTGGTCGTGGGCATTCCCTCACAAGTGCAGATTGCAGATTGCAGATTGCAGAGTGAATCCAACCCATCTGCAATCTGCAATCTGCAATCTGCAATCAATAAGTGGCTGCTCGTCAACGCCATGCCGTTGGCGGTGCCGCGGCCGTACAAGAAGGGGGAGCGCGTCGTTGTCACCTTCGCCGACGTGACCGACCACCGCCGGGCCCTGGAAGTGGTGCGCGCCTCGGAGGAAAAGTATCGCGAGTTGGTCGAGACGCTGCCGATCATGCTGGTGCAGTTCGACGGCGCGGGGCGCACGGCCTACATGAACCCGGCGGCGCAGGCGGCCACCGGCTACGACTCCCAGGAGATGCGCGCCGCGGCCGACTGGGAGAAGATCGCGCACCCCGCCGACCTGGGGCGAATGCGCGAGGCGTTCGCGCAGGCGCACGACGGCCAGACGGCGCGGTTGGAGCTGCGCTACAAAGCCAAGGACGGCGCCGAGAAGGTGGGTTATGTCCTCATCGAGCCGCGCCGGCAGGACGGGCGCGTCGCCGGCATCACGGCGCTGGTGGTGGACATGACGCGCGAGCGGCAGCTGGAGGCGGACCTGCAGCGCGCCCAGCGCCTGGAGCTGATCGGCCGCCTGGCGAGCGGCATCGCCCACGACTTCAACAATCTGCTGACGGTGGTCCTGACGCTGGCCGAGCTGGCGCGGAACAGCCTGCCGGCCGACCACCCGGCCCGCGACGATCTGCGCCGCATCACCTACGCCGGCGAACAGGCGGCCAACCTGGCCCACCAGCTCCTCACCTTCAGCAAGCAGCGCCGCATCACCCCGCACCGCATCGACGTCAACCGCGTCGCCGGCCGGGCGCTGGAGCTGCTGCGGGCCACACTGCCCAGGGCCATCCACATCGAGCCGGCGCTGGCCGAGGTCGATCTGCCGGTTCAGGGCGACGAGATGCAGCTGCAGCAGGTGCTCATGAACCTGTGCCTCAACGCCCGCGACGCCATGCCGCGCGGCGGCCGGCTGGAAGTGCGCACGGAAGCGGTCGCCGGCAACGGACGGGGGCCGGGGGATTGGGTGCGCCTGTCGGTCCAGGATAACGGCGAGGGCATTCCCGAGGAATTGCAGGGGCGCATCTTCGACGCCTTCTTCTCGACGAAGGAGCGCGGCACCGGCCTGGGCCTGGCGATGGTGCGGCAGATCGTGGAGGGGTTTGGCGGACACGTCGAGGTGTCGAGCCGGCCGGGGGCGGGGGCGCGGTTCGACGTCTGGCTGCCGCGCGAGGGAGAGGGGTCGCCGACGTAGTACGGTGGGTCGTTGCACCACACGGGAGGGCCGAGCAGTTCACGGCAGGATTGCAACCACAAAGGACACAAAGAGCACAAAGAAAGACGAAGGGGGCGATCATGCACGAGCCGATTCCCGCGGAAGACGAGCGCATCGCGTACGAAGTGATCGGGGCGGCCATCGAGGTGCATCGCCACCTCGGGCCGGGCTTCCTCGAGAAGATCTACGAGCGGGCGCTCGTTTACGAACTGTCGCTCCGCGGCATCCACGTCGAGCCGCAGAAAGACATCCTGGTCCCGTACAAAGACATCCAGATTCCCGGCCAGACGCTCGACATTCTCGTCTGCGCCCGGGTCATTCTGGAGCTGAAGGCCGTAAGCGAACTGGCCCCGATCCACCAGGCGCAGCTGCTGTCGTACCTGAAAGCCACCGGCCTGCGCCTCGGGCTGCTCATCAACTTCAACGTCCCGGTCCTGAAGGACGGCATCAAGTGCATCGTCCGCTGAGAGTTTTCCTTCTGTCCTCCTTTGTGCTCTTTGTGTCCTTTGTGGTTGCAATCCGAGTGCTCACGCCTCGGGCAGCAGTGCCACCGGCCGGCGCTCCGGCGAAGTGGGGTCGATGCCGACGTAGACGACCTCAGCCTCGGTGACCTGATGGACTTCGGTGCCGCGCTCGGCCTCGACGCTGACGTGCATGGTGATCGAGGTGCGGCCGACGCGGACAGCCCGGGTCAGGAAGCGGACTACGTCGCCGACATGGACCGGCTTGTGGAACTCGACGCGGTTCATGGCGACGGTGACGACGAAGGGTGGTTGGCCGCCGCGAAGTACCACCTCGCGGCGGGCCCCGATCGCGCCGGCCTGGTCGATATAGGAGAGGATGACACCGCCGAAGATCGTGCCGTGGGGATTGACATCCCTTGGCATCATGACGACTTGAATGGCCAGGTACGGTTCGCTCATCACAGAACTGCCCTTCGAGACAGGTGTCGCACTGACCCTCCGCGTTTCCGGCCAGGTGTGTCCACATCGGCCGCATCTGATCCAAACGGTGCGGGCGAGCGGTTGTCCAGGAGACCGGGAACGGTCTCCGCCCCGTCTCGGAGCGTAGCGATCACGTGAACTTTCGACCCACAAGTCCTCGCTGTGGCACTCCGGGCATGTCCTCACATCGGACATCGGCTTACCCTGTTACCTCGCGGCGCACCATTCGCACCCCATCGACCATGTTCTTCAGCTTCCGCACCGCGACGAACCGCGCCGTCTGCGAGAAGCCGCAGTCGGGCGTCACGTGGACACGCTCCGGATCGATGGACTTCAGCACCGTGCGCAGCCGCTCGGCGATCAGTTCCGGCGGCTCGACCCAGGTGTTCTTGACGTCCACCAGGCCGGCGGCGAGGCCCATCGGCGCCTTGATCTCGCGGGCCAATTCGATTTCGGCCATCTCGCGACTCGCAAACTCCAGCGCCAGTTGACTCACCTTCGCTCGCGCCAGGTGCGGGAACAGCGGCCGGTAACTGCGGTGGCCGACCGCCCGGCCGCGGTAGTTGCCGAAGCACACGTGCAGGCTGACCGGCACCGTGATCCCCTCGACGGTCCGGGCGATGACGTCGAGGAATTCTTCGGGCCGGTCGGGGTGGCAGGCGAAGCTCGGCTCGTCGAGCTGCACGAAGGTGACGCCTTCGCGCACCAGCGCCCGCATCTCGCGGTTGACGATGGGCAGCAGCGCCGCGGCGACGGCCTGGCGGTCGGGGTAGACGGCGCCACCCTGGATGCAGCCGGCGAGGGTGTACGGCCCCGGCACGGGCACCTTGACAGGGGCGTCGGTGATGGTGCGCAGGCGGCGGTACTCCTCGACGAGGCCGAGGCCGTGCGGGGCGGCGAGCGGGGCGGTGCAGAGGTAGCGGCTGCGCTGGTCGTGGGCGGGCGGGCCCCAGCGGCGGGCCGCCGGCAGCGACTCCAAACCGGCGAGATAGTCGTAGAAGCCCAGGTTGAAATCGACGCGCTGCATCTCGCCGTCGGTGATCAGGTCGGCGCCGGC
>DATFNV010000417.1:0-7734 GCA_035266225.1 Gemmataceae bacterium | reverse complement strand
CCCCCCCTGTGTTTCTGTCCACTTGTCCACGGATGAATCCCCCTTCCCACAGGTTTGAGTATCTCTTCAGTGCGCACTGCCCGTCGTTGGGCGGCTGGCACCAGACGGCCGGACGATCCGCTCCGCCCGCGCGTGTTCGATCAGGGGGTAGGAAGTAAGCGGCTCGTTTCGTGCCGTTCGCGGGACATTCCCGGGGACAAGGGCTGATGATGAGACGTAAAGTCATGCATGTCTTATGGTTACGACATGGATGTCACTGGATGTCTTAGGGAGCGAGGTAGCCTTGGGGCTCTGCGATGCGCTAACCGTAGTTAGCGCTTTGGGTTACCGGCGCTTCCGATCCGCAACAGCGTGGCTTCGTGGGCAGGTCGTGCCGGGGGGAGTCGGATGCTGACTTGATCTGCCGCAGTGGGTCGGCGGAAGGGCTGACATCGACACGGCTGGGTCGTGCCGGTAAGCTCCGCGGTCATGAACGAGTACGACAAGGCGGGGCGTTACCTCATCAAGCGTGACCCGCCGGGCTTCTTCCGCTGGTTGCTGCGGCGGCGCGAAGTCCCTTTCCACGCCTGGATCGACGCCCGCCGCGACGCGCTGCCCGACCAGGGCGACCTCACCAACGACCTTGTTGCCGCCTTCCGCATCGGCGATGAGTTCGAGGCGTTGTGCGTCGAGTTGCAAGCGGAGTCCGAGGGCGGCTCCGCGACGCGCCTGCTGCTGGGCTACGTGCCGCGCTTGCTCACCAAGTCGGCGGCTCCGGGCAGCCTGGTGCTGACCGCGGCCGGTGGGGTCGTCGTGAACCTAACCGGCCCCGAACAGCCAGGGGGCGTGGCGCAGCGGCCGACGCTGGCACCAAACTGCTCGTTGACGGGCACCATCGAGCAGCGGACGATGCGGAACGAGGATGCGGCCGCGACGATTGAGGAGATAAGGGCGGGCACGATCTCGCGCTGGCTGCTGGCGTGGTTGCCGCTGATGCGTGGTGGGGCGGAAGCGGGTATAATCGAGGCGTGGAAAGTCGAGGCCGTCGAGGAGCCGGGGGAGCGCGATCGCCGGCTCCTGGCACACCTGACGCTGACGTTCGCCGCCCTGGCGCAATGTCGGGCGGCCTGGCAGCACAAATTGGAGGGCTGGGCGGTGATCAAATCGGACTATCTCGAAGAATTGCGGGAAGAGGTCCGGACCCTCGCTCGGGCTGAGGGCGAGGCGGAGGCACTGCGCAGAGCAGTGTTACGGCAGGGCCGCCAGCGCTTCGGCAAGGCCGCCGGCCGCAAGCAGAAGGGGCAGCTGCAAGCCGTCACCGAGGTAGTCCGCCTGGAGCGCATCCTCGACAGGATCATGGCCGCCACTTCCTGGGAGGATCTGCTCGCTACTCCTTGAGGCGCCGCTCTCTGGTAAACTGATTAGGAGGGGATGGCGAGGAGTGGGCCATGAGCAACTCGGAGCTGAAGTCGCCGTATCTCGAAGAATTGCGGGAAGAGGTTCGGGTCCTGGCTCGGGCCGAGGGCAAGGCCGAGGGCGAGGCCGAGGGTCGGTTGCGGGCGCTGCGCGAAGCGGTGTTACGGCTGGGCCGACAGCGGTTCGGCAAGGTCGCCAACCGCAAGCAGAAGACGCTACTGAATACGGTCACCGATGTAGCCCGCCTGGAGCGCATCCACGACCGCTTGCTGACCGCCGCCTCCTGGGACGACCTGCTCGCGACGCCGTGAGCGCTTCGGCCGAGAAGGAAAAGTGTTTTGTGGCCAGTCGTTTCGCGCTCGCGGGATGCCGCGAGCGCGAAACGACTGGCCGTCTCATCCGACCAACGGCAACTTCATCCGCCCCCCATTGGAGCCGTGCGCCGTCGGTTTCCCGTTGGGATGTTCGCGCTCCCAGAGTTCGACCTCCTCCATCAGCGCATCGACCATGTCGGCTTCGAGGACGTGCTTGACGATCTCGCCGTTGCGGAAGATGACGCCCTTGCCGTTGCCGGCCGCAATGCCGATGTCCGCCTCGCGCGCCTCGCCGGGGCCGTTGACCACGCAGCCGAGCACACTGATCTTCACCGGCGTCGTGCGCCCGCCCAGGCGCTGCTCCAGCTGGGCGATGATCCCTTCGAGGTCGATCGCCAGCCGGCCGCACGTCGGGCAGGCGATCAGCTCCGGCTTGCGCACGCGCCGCTGCGTCGCCTGCAGGATGTCGAAGGCCGCCGCGATCTCCGGCACCGGGTCGCCGAGCAAACTGATGCGGATCGTGTCGCCGATGCCGTCGAGGAGGATCGGCGCCAACCCGCACGCCGACTTGGTCACGGCGTACGGCGCCTTGCCCGCCTCGGTGATGCCGATGTGCGTCGGGTAGTCGGCGTACTGGGCGTACAGGCGGTACGCCTCGACGGCGGTGATGACGTCGCTCGACTTGAGCGAGACGATGACGTCGTGATACCCCTCGTCCTCGGCGATTTCGAGGTAGCGCAGGGCGCTTTCGACCATCGCCGGCGGACAGGGATAGCCGTGCTTCTCGACCAACTCGCGCTCCAGGCTGCCGGCGTTGACGCCGATGCGCATGGGCAGCCCCTTGTCCTTGGCCTTGCGGATCACCTGACGGTAGCGGTCGTAGCCGCCGATGTTGCCGGGGTTGATGCGGATCTTGTCGATGGGGTGGTCCATCGCCGCCAGGGCCATCTTGTAGTCGAAGTGGATGTCGCAAATGAGCGGGATCTTGATGCGCTTTTTGATCTCGCCCAGTACGGCGGCGTCTTCCGCCTTGGGCACGGTGACGCGGACGATTTCGCAGCCGGCTTCTTCCAGGCGGTGGATTTCGGCGAGGACGGCCTCGAGGTTGTGCGTGTCGGGCGTGGTCATCGACTGCACCCAGATCGGGTTGTCGCCGCCGACCGCCAGGGGCCCGACCTGCACCTCGCGCGTCTTGTGGCGCTTGACCTCGCGAGTCCAGGTGCCGGGGGCCGGGAGGGGTCGCTTCGCCGTCGCTGTCGTCATGGGGAGGCTCGTCCGTGTCCGTGGGGAAAAGTCCGCTTGCCGCCGGCGCCCGCCTTCGGCAGTTTACGATGGTGGTATGCTAGTTTAATCCCCGCGTACCCGTCAAGGCGGAGGCGCGGGCCACCCACACCCCGTCAACCGGACACCGAAGTCCCCATTAACCGACCGCCGGCCTGGGCCGCTTGCGACCTGGCCACAACTCTCATGCCTACTCGTCGATGAACACCGCCGCCTCTTCCCGCGGCTGCGGGGCCCCGTCGCGGTAGCGCACCACGCGCGCCGGCACGCCGACGGCGATGGCGTAATCGGGCAGGGGCTTGGTCACCAGCGCCCCCGCGCCGACGACGCAGTGCTGACCCACGTCGGCAAGCACCACCGCCCGGTCGCCGACCCACGTGTCCCGGCCGACGGTGACGTGCGGCCACTCGCCCGGCTGCTCGCGGATCGGCACGTCCAGGCGTTCGATGCCGTGCTGGCGGCCGCCGTTGATGACCGACACGTGCGATCCCAGCAGGACGTCGTCTTCCAGGGTGACGTCGCCGAGACAACAGCCGACGCCGACGTAGACGCGGCGGCCGACCCGGGCCGTGGGGTGGGAGAAGACGGTGCCGAAGCCGAGCCAGCAGTCGGCGGCGCAGCGCGGCAGGACCAGGCGATAGAAGGCGCGCCGCAGGTAGACGCCGACGAGCCCCGGCACCAGGCTGAACAGCTGCGACCAGCCCGGGAACGCCTTCGCCGGCCCCATCACCGCCGCCCCGAGGCGGTAGATCAGGAACGCCGGCAGCACCAGCAGCAGGGCGGCCCCGTTGGCCAGCGCTTTCAAGCCCGCTCTCATCGCCACCCTCCCATCGCGCTACCCCGCCCTGGCCCAGGTCGGCTTGTCCGCCGAACGGGTCGGTCCGCCCGTCCAGGCGGGCAACCCTTGCGCCGGCTCCTCCCCGGTCAGCCCCCGCAGGCGCGCGCGACACTGGCGCAGCCACGCTACCGCCCCCCACGGCAGGAACGAAAGGGCGTAAAAGATCGCATGCCTCTTCGACCAGCTGGTTTGCAGCGCCCGCGCAAAGTAGCGGCGCGCCGATCGGCCGTCGCTGGCCTCCAGGTGAGCCTCGCCCAGCTCGCCCAGGAGGGTCGCCAGCCGCCGCCTCATCGCCGCCGACGGCGGCAGGGCGTGTTCCTCCATGATCCGCTCCAGCAGGCGCAGCTCCTCGGTCAGCATCCGGCGCCGGCTCCAGTACCCCTGCCCCGGGTGCAGGCGCCAGACCGTGAGCGGCTCGGGAACGAAGCCCAGCGGGAACGCCTTCGCGATCCGCAGCCACAGGTCGTAGTCCTGGACCGTGTTGCCCTCGATGGCCGTGTCCAGCAGGCCGACCGCGTCCAGGGCCTTCCGGCTCACCATGACGCTCGAGTTGTAAATGCCGTTGCGCAGCAGGAGCAGGTCGTAGCAACGGCCCATCAGGTAACTCGTCGCGGGGCCGGACGACCCCGCCAGGGCCGAGCGCGTGTCGTCATAGTGGACGGTCGCCGTGTGGACGAGGCCCAGGCTGGCGTCCGCCCGGAAGCACTCGACCTGCCTATCGACCTTCTGGGGCAGCCACCAATCGTCCTGGTCGAGGAAGGCGATCAGGTCGCC
Organism: Gemmataceae bacterium; assembly: GCA_035266225.1. Classification (GTDB taxonomy): domain Bacteria; phylum Planctomycetota; class Planctomycetia; order Gemmatales; family Gemmataceae; genus DATFNV01. Next base: position 3,132 of record DATFNV010000417.1, on the reverse strand, counting down.
GTGCGCCGCCCCGATGCCGGTGTTGCGCGCCGCCGCCACGCCCCCGTTCGGCTGACGGATCAGGCGCAGGCCCCAGTCGCAGGAGGACGCGAGTTCGGCCGAGCCGTCGCTCGAGCCGTCGTCTACCACGATCAGCTCGATCGGGTCGTAGCTCTGCGCCAGGACACTCTCGATCGACTTACGAAGATACTTTTCGCCGTTGTAGACGGGGATGATCGCACTTACCAGCGGCCGGGTCATGACAGCACTCTCCCTTCCGGGCGACCGTTCGCCCCTGCGCAGGCCAGGGGCGGCAGAATCGCCCCAAAGGAGCCCTCGATTCCAGTGGCGGTGAAGAGCGCCGCGAAATTGGCCAGGGACGCTCGCACCAGCTCGTCCCGCTTCTGCCCCAGCCGCTCCCGGGGGACGCGCAGGACCGTCTCCACCCGGGCGCTCAGGGCTTCGAGAGGGACACACGTCTGCTGTTCGGGGACGTCCCAGGTCCGCAGGAAGGCGTCGAGCTTGGAGACGTTGAGCGTCAGACCGACGTGGGGCACGCCGTAAGCCAGGGCGGTGATGGCGCCGTGGAGGCTGGTTCCCGCATAAGCCCGGGCCGAGGCAATGAGGAACATGATGTCGTGGATGGTGGGCTCCCCGCCGAAGAGGACGGCCGACGGCCCGAGCGCCGCCCCGACCTCCGCGAGGGCGACGTGGTCCTCGTGGTTCCGCGCCCGGCCGTTCGGTAGCAGGAGAATGCCGAGACCGTGACGCCGAGAAACCGTTTCCAGCTCCGCCGCGATCACCCGCGCCCGGCCCTGACCCTGACCCTTGTTGATCTGGAAACAGAGGTAGCCGTCGGGGTAGCGCCGCGCGACCTCCCGGGCCGCGGGTGAGGCGACTTCTTGCAGCGCGGCGGGTGGGTAGAACAAGGCGATCAGGACGGCGGAATCCGGTGCGAGCCGGACCCGTTCGTCGAGTCCGCCCGCCCGCAGCTCGTCCCGGGTCCGGCCGTCGCGGACGGAGAGGAAATCCGCCCCGGCGAGCTTCTCGAACAGCCGATCGCGCAGGGGCGCGGGGAGTGTCCCGACGCGGGAGCCGCCGACGCAGTTGTAAGCCACGCGCACCCGCGCCGAGAAATCGGCCGGGCGCAGCACCCAGGGGAATTCGAGCCGCGTCCCGGCGAGCCAGCGGCACAGGGCGTCGGACGCCTCTTCGCCGCAGCGGTTGCGGACGCGGCGCACCACGAACGCGACCGGCCCGGGCAGGAGCGTTTCCAGGGTCGGCGTCCAGCGGGCGTCGAGCACTTCGCCGCCGGCGACGATGACGGCGCTGCCGTCCGGCAGGGCGCCGGGCTGGACCAGGTCGCGAAGCGGGCGGGTCCGGTAGCCGCCGCAGCGGCGCAGGTCGCTGCCCGCCGTGGCGTGGAAGGCGAGCGGCCACCGGCAGCCGTAGGCCCGCAGGGCGTGCTCGAGGACGACGGGGAAGAGCAGGTCGCCGTAGTTGAAGCGGTCGAACGCACCCAGGACGGCAACCCGCGGGAGGGACCGGTCCCCGGGGCGGCGCTCTCCCTGTCGCAGCGCTGGCGGCACTTCTGGCTCCTGTGTACCGGGTATCCACGGACGATTCACCGGACAGGAAGGGGAAATGCTGTCCAGCCGCGCGGGGCGTCCCCCGCGCTCAACTATAGTTCGGAATCCCCGGGCCGAACGGAAAAACCCATCGACACAAGCTGGGCGATAACTTCGGTTGGCGCCATCTGTCAACTCGGTTTACTCCGCTTAACAATTGCCCGGCCACCTGACGCGGGCGCGGCCAACGGAGGGGATGAAAAATGAGCTGCGGCAGGGCCGAAAAGTCGCACCGGGCCGAGGAGTAGGAGATGGGACGAGCTTCTGCGGCGAGCTGCGGAATCTGGCGGCGCAGCGGCAAGGGCCGGATTCCAGTTCAGAAGTATCCCCTGGCCAGCACATCGCTTTCGACGGGGGCCTCGTTGCGCAGGATGCCGCGGATGTGATCCACGAAGCGCTTGAAGACTTCCGGCCGGAAGGGGTTGTCGGTGAGGTACGTTTGGTAGGCGGCCCGGTTGGCCTGCCGGCCGGCGTAGGTGGCGTATTTCGCCCGCACGTTGGAGTTGATCCGCTTCGCCTTGCGCAGCAGCAGGATCTCGTCGATGTCGGTGGGGGCGGTGCTCAAAGGCGTCATGTCCAGCCATTCGCAGAGCAGGTAGTATCGGGCGCCGGCAACCGCGGCTTTCACGTCGTGGGCGGTAGCGCAGGCCTCCTGGAACATCGTCTTGTCAAGGTTGGTCTTGCACTCGGAAACCACGAAGCCGATGTGCGTCTCCTTGGTGACGGATTCCGGGTCTGGAAAAACGGGGTCGTGCGACGCCTTGAGGAAGAGCTTCTTGCTGATGGCGAAGTCCTGGTCCTTGGAGCGGATCTCCAGACCGCCGCCGACAACGGGGACTTCCAGACTGGTAGAGAAGTACACCGAGGAAAAGCAAGTTGTCGGGCCGACAACAACTTCGTGCCCCGCGATCTCGGGTAGAACCGCCGGCTCGACCAGGTAAGGGAGGAACTCCTCGATCACGCTATTGTCCAGCTTCAGTTGGCCCTTCTGGCGGTAGAGGAAATCCTGGGGGCTGTCGAAGACAAGTTCCACGTCGATGAATAGACGGTACTCGTTCAGCAGCGCGACCATCGCCTGAATGCGCTTCTGGGGGGTCCCGGTGACCGCGGTCAAACCGGCTATCCACTGGCCGTAGCGCTGGATGGCGGCCTTGATGCGCGGCTCGTCCGCGGGCGGCAGCTTGTCGTTCGCCAGGGTTGCGTTCAGCTTCTCCAGATGGGGCGTGGGAAGAGGCATTACACGGCCTCTTTTATCTTGTGAATTGGCCTGCAGGAGAGCGCAGCGCCACGGTGGTACATCGGGGAAGGCTCGACCTCCCCCAGCTTTTCCAGAGCGCTTTTCAGGTCGGGCACAGACTCGGCAGGCGCGCGGCAGAAGGCGCTGGTCAGCACCTCCCTGGCGATCTCTCGGGGCGGCGTATGGTCGCCGTTCCCCTGGGGGCGCAACGTCAGGTGCAGGATGTCCTCGCAGATCAAGTCACCGAATCGGTTCTGGAAGACTCTCTCCTGCCGGGCCTGCAGCTGG
>DATFNV010000416.1:0-12163 GCA_035266225.1 Gemmataceae bacterium | reverse complement strand
CGGCGGGACGGGCGAGTTGCGTAGGGAATCGGTGCAGACTTGCATGGCGCAGCCTCCTGGTGGGAATAAGCCGTGGGCGCCCATCGCCTAGGATACCCGAAAGCCCACTTACCTTCACCCCTTTTCGGGATTGGACCCCTTGCCGGAGCGTGAGCGGTACCAGGCAACGCCGAACCAGCAGGCGCGGTATCAGCGTGTGTTGGCGCTCCTGAGCGCGCGAAAGGTGCCCACGCTGAGATCTCCCCTGCACATCGAGGATGACGCAGAGGCGACGTGGCGGGAACCGGCGGCGGTCGTTCGGCGGGCACTGGTGCTGTCGGCGGTGACCCTGCGGGCCGACGGCGGGCCGCGGGAGGGGGCCCTGGATATCATTGAGCGCCACAAGTTGTGGGCGGCCGTTACCCCCGAAGAGGAGCCGTTCTTGCGTGCGAGGACGACGGACCCCAAGGCGGCGCACAAACTCCTCTGGCGGTTGGAAGCCCTGTGGGTGCTGGCGTGGGCGCTCGGCGACCTGGAACTGGACTGGCCGGCGAAGATGTGTGATGTGCCGCGACTGGTCGCCGTCGTGCGGGGGTACGAAGCCAACGTCAAGTTCATCGCGAAGGCGCAACTCCGCCCGAAAGCCGACATCCTCGACGCCGCACAATTGACCATGCTGATTCACTGGGCGGTTCGCGATGCCTGGGTCCACAAGCGCCACGTCCCCGAAAACCTCGACTGGTCATCCGGGGCGGCAATGGTGCCGGTGTCGCAGAGCGCCGCGGTCGGAGTGGTGACGGAGCGGCACCATGCCCTTAACTGGCTGCTGCGCTTCGGGGATGCTGAGTGGGACGACGTGGATACGCCAACGTAGTGGCCCGCGACTCCCCGGCGACGAGTCGCGGGCCCGTGGTATATTGGTCAGTTACAGGGCAGCACGCGAGCGTTCCCATACCCGGCACCGGAGCCTCTATGTCGGCCATCCAGTTTGTCGTCCTCATGGTGGCGGCGACCGTCTCCGGCGCCTTCATCCTCCTCTATTCCGGGCACGTCTTCGTCACCATCGCCCAGCAGACGGCCGGCGGACTCGACGAGGTCGCCTGGCCGAAGGACCCGTGGTACGACTGGATCGGCAAGGTGCTGCACCTCGGCTGGCTGGTCGCCTTCTGGGTGGTGCCGCTCGGCATCGTCCTGCGCGTGATCGGGCCGGAATCGCTGCTGGCGTCGGCCGCGCTCTACGTCGGACTGCCGGCCGGCCTCTTCTGGCTGCTCTTCCCTATGACCCTGCTGTCGTCGTTCAGCGCCGACTCGCCCTGGGTCGTCCTGCGGCCCGAAGCGCTCGGGCGCATGGTCCGCTCCCCGACGGGCACGTTCGCCTTCTACCTGCTCACCGCCCCGCTGTGCCTGGCCGGAGCGCTGGCGGTCTATCTCACGTTGACCTCTCCGCTCTACTACGTCCTGCCGGCCCTGGCGACGGTCCTGTTTCTGTACGCGCGCCTCGTCGGACGCTATGCGCGCGTGCTTGGGCGCGTCCGCATCAAGGAGGCGAAGCCGAAGGTGGATAAAGAGGTGCGGCGCGCGGCCCGGGCGGCGCAGGTCGAAGACCCGTGGGGCACGCCCGGGGAAGGGCCGAAAAAGGAGCGGCCGAGGAAGAAAAAGAAAAAGCGGCCCGCCGAGGTCCACGACCCGTGGGCCGTGCCGGAGGAGGAGAAGGCCGACCCCGAAGCCGCTGAGCCGGCGGTCGAAGGCTACGGGTTGGCCGAGGACGAACCGCAACCGGAACGGCGCGAGCCGCGGCAGAAACCGCCGCGCGTGAAGGGGTACGACGTCAGCCCCGAGGAGCCGACGCCGCGGCCGAAAGAGGTCCCGCTGGATGGGTCGCCGCCGATCGAGGCGACGCGCACCCTGTCGGAGGGCGAGACGCCGCTGCCCAAACGGCCCCTGATCGATGGCGTCCTCATCTTCCCCTGGTATTCGAGCAACCTCGGCGTCTGGGTGCTGCTGACGCTCCTGTTACTCGGCTGGGGGTTCCTCTATTCGGCAACGCAGGCCGCGTTTCAAGCGCTGAGCCCCGTTACCAGCCTGCCTGCACCTTGATAGTTGGTGCGTACAGCCACTTGCGGCTTCGCAGGACCTGCGAAGCCGCAAGCGGCTGTCCGCTCACTTACGAGCCGAGCTTCTTCTTCCACCAGTCGCCCCAGGCGCGGGCGGCGGCTCAACTTACTTCCCCTGCACGACGTGACGCACCGCGTCGATTTTCACGTCGGTCAGAACCGTCTCGCCGGCGTCCTTGCCGGGCCAGCGGATCGTCACCTTGTCGATCTTCGTCTCCTTGCCGAGACCGAACGTCACCGGCAGCTCGCTCTGGCTGAGGTAGCCGCGGGCGCTGGTCACCTCACGGTGCTGTACCAGGCCGCCGGCCTCCAGAGTGACGCGGGCGCCGATGGCGCTCTTGTTGGAGCGCACCCCGTCGCCCTCCAGCACCAGGCGCACCCAGTGGTGACCGGTGCCGCCCTCGTTGTGCAGCAGCTTCGGCGCGCCGCCGTTGTTGGTCAGCACCACGTCCAGAGAGCCGTCGCCATCGACGTCGGCGAAGGCGCTGCCGCGGCCGACGATCTCCCCGAAGAGGTCGGGGCCGGCGGACTCCTTCGTGACCGGCTCGAAGCGCTGCTTGATCTCGCCGGTGTTCCAGAACAGTTGCGCCGGCTGGCGATAGCGCTGCCCCGGCTGCACCTTGGCGATCTCCGGCTCCAGGTGGCCGTTCGCCGTCAAGAGGTCAAGGCGGCCGTCGAGGTCGTAGTCGAAGAAGAAGGTGCCGAACTTCAAGAACGGCCGGCTTGGCGCCGCCAACCCCTCGGCCAGGGCCGCGTCGGCGAAGGCCAACCGCTTCGGATTGTCCAGGCGCAGGAACGTCGTCGGCTCGTCGGCGAAATTGGCGATGACCGCGGCACACTTGCCGGGCCGGTACTCGCCGAAGTCGATCCCCATGGCGCCGCGTGCCCGGCCCTCGGCAAAGGCCACGCCACAATTCATACCGATTTCCTCGAAGGTGCCGTTGCCCTTGTTGTGGAAGAAGAAGTTGCGCACCGTGTCGTTGGCCACGATGATGTCGGGGTGGCCGTCCTCGTCCACGTCGGCGACGATCACGCCCAGCGACTTGCCGACGGCCCGCGGCTTCGCCGCCTCCCCCTCGGCCAGCAATTCGGAAACTTGCACACCCGCCTTCCGCGACACGTCCTCGAAGGTGCCGTCGCCCTTGTTGCGGTACAGGAAGCACTGGCTGCCGGAGAACGCCACCGGGGGGCCGAAGGCGCGGTCGTTCGCCCCCTTCAGCGACGACTCCAACTTCAGGTCGTAATCGGGCGACCAGACGACGTAGTTGCAGACGAACAGGTCGAGCTTGCCGTCGCCGTCGTAGTCGAGCCAGGCGGCCGAGGTGGACCAGTTGATCGGCGTGTCCCACTTGAGGAAGTCGCCAGCGTCCTTCGGCCAACCACCCGGCCCGCCGACACCGGCCTTCGCGGTAACGTCCTCGAAGCGCTTGCCCTCGACGTTGTGGAACAGGCGGTTGCCACCGACGCCCGTCACGAAAATGTCCGGCCAGCCGTCGTTGTCGTAGTCGCCGACCGTCACGCCCATGCCGAACATCATGACGTCGAGGCCGTACTCCTTCGTCACGTCGGTGAACTTGATCTGCCCGTCCTTGCTGTCGTTGCGATAGAGGGCGAGCGTCGGCTTCGGACCCTCCTTCTCGTGCCCCGGCCAGTAGCACGAGTTGACGAACAGGAGGTCCTGCTTGCCGTCCTTGTTGAAGTCGAGGAAGGCGACGCCAGAGCCCATCGTCTCGGGCAGCAGCTTCTTGCCGAACGAGCCGTTGGTGTGGACGAAGCGGATGCCGGCCTTTTCGGTCACGTCGGTGAAGCGGACGGCAGGGACGGGGATCTTCGGGCGCTCGCCGACCGCGCCGGGGTCGATGGTTTGCTGCGTGGTCGGGGCGGGGCCGCACCCGACGACGAGGAGCACCAGGGCCAGGGGGACCAGGACCGATTTATGGAACATGAGGGAGTGATCTCCAGGAGAAGAATGCCGCTTGCGGCTTCGCATGGACTGCGAAGCCGCGAGCGGCGGGTCAGAAGCCCGGCGCCCCTTGCCGTTGCAGCGGGTAGACGATCAGCGCCTTGGCCGCGCTGTTGGCCGCCGGGTGAGTTTCCCGGTACTTCTTGGTGGTGGTGTCCTTGGCGTTGTCGTCCGGCTTGTAGACCGCGTGCGCCGCCAGGTGCAGCCGGCCCAGGACGAGCGCCGCCGCCGTGCGGACGCCCGCGTCGGGGTCGTCCTGGAACGTCTTCCGCGCCTGCTTGATCGCGTCTGTGATGAACGGCAGTTTCGGCTCCTTCAGGTCGGGAGACTTCGCGGAGAACGCCTCCAGCGCCGGCCCCAGTTCGGCGGCCGCCGCCTTGCGCTGGTCGGCGGGCGCCTTCGGATCGAAGAAGTGGGCAGTCAACTTCTCCAGGTCCGCGAGCTTCGGCGCTTCGGCGGGCCGAGCGCCGCCCGCCGCCGACTCGCCCAGCCGGCTGTACGCCTGGGCCAGCCAGTAATGGGCGTCGAGGTTCTCCGCGTCCAGCCCCAGCGTCCGCTGAAACTCCTGCACCGCCTCCTTAAGGAATCGTGTCTGCCCCTCGGAGCCGTCCTCCTCCTGCTGCGAGCGCTTGTAGAGCACGACGCCCAGCTCGTTGCGGACCACGTAATCGGTATTGAAGTGCAGCTTGCGTTTGCGATCCTGCTTATCCGGGTCGAGGATCTCGCGGAACAGTTTGATCGCCTCGTCGAGGTGGCCGTTCTGGGCGCTGACCACCCCGTTGAACCAGGCGACCGTCCACGGCGGCGCCGGCAGCTCGCCGTCCTTGATCTTCTTCAGCATGTCGCCCGCCTTCGTCAGTTCGCCGTTGCGCTCGTAGGACCGGGCCAGGTTGAGGTAGCCGTTGGCCAGTGCCGCCTTGTCGTTGGGGTAGCGCCGGGTGAGTTCCTCGAACGCCTGTACCGCCTGGAGCAGACCGGGCCTCTTCGGGTCGGCGTCGGCGGTCAGGAAATAGCCGATGCCGTAGTCGTTCCAGCGCTGCCAGGCCGGCTCGATCGGCGATTTCTGCGCCGGCACCTCCGCCGCGACCCCCTCCACCGGCAGCGTCACGCTGTCCTGGCACAGGTCGATGATGGGCAACTTCGGCACCGGCTTGCCCAGCTCCTTGTAGACGATGCTCATGTACTCGAAGTCGAATTTGCGGTAGCGCAGCCGCGCGCGGAACTCGACCGGTGCCGTCAGCCCCTCGGGCACCTTGAACTCGTAGTGGACGACGTGGGCCGCCCCCGGCGGGATTTGGTGGTCGTACAGCGCCGTGAAGATGTCCTGCGGGTTGCGGCGGTTGATGCGGTTGCCGTTGCGATCCAGCATGTGGACATTGACATAGTGCGCCCAGCGGTCCACCTCGCCCGTCTCGTCCGGCCCGGCCAGGCCGCCGTTGCGGCCGATCACCTTGCCGCCGGAGGTCGCCTCGACGTCCACCCAGATTTCGTTGGAATCGACGGTCCCCTGCGAAAAGATGTGGCCGACGCCAAGCGTGCGGACCACCACGTCGAGCAGGTAGGTCTCGCCAGGCTTCAGCTTCGGCAACTCGGGGCGAATGGGGCCGAGCAGTTTGCCGTCGATGGTGCCGCCCTCGCGCAGGGCAAACAGGTCGATGCGCAGCTGCTTGTTCTTGAGGAACTCGGCCTGCTTGTCGGCGGCGGCGCGGAGCCCGTCGATGTGGTCCTTGTTCCGGTCCAATTGGCTGAGCTGCACCGGCAAGCCGGTGTTGCCGCCGAGGAAGAGGTGGTTGTGAATCTTGCGCTTGCCGTCGTCGTCGAAATCGCGGGCGCCGAAGTCGTTGCTCTCCTTCGTCGGCATGTGGCACTCGGCGCAGCGCTCCTTGGCGGTCGGCGGGTAGTAGAAGGCGCGGGCGTTGCCGCCGGAGACGCCGCTGAGCAAGAACGGGTCGTGATGGTTTTGGCCACGGTTCCACTCCTTGTAGTGCGTCACCTCCATCGGCAGGCTGACCTTGTGACAGGTCGAGCAGAAGTCGGCCGACTTGTGGAACGGCTTGAGGAAGGTCTTCTTGTGGAAGTCCGGCTTGGCCTTGACGAGCTGGTTATTGACCCACTGCAGGGCGGCGTTGTCGCTGAAGGCGAACGGGTAGTGCAGCGGCTCCTCGATGGTGTAGTCGGCGTTGCCCACCGTGCTGTTGACGTTGGTGATGGCGTGGCACGTCGTGCAGGTGATGCCGGACTGCGCCGTCGGGTCGTTGTCGATGTCGTAATTGGGGTCGTCGAACTTGCCGGCGAAGAACGGCACCGTGTCGTGACAGCCGGCGCACCAGCGCGAGCGCTTGGTGTTGCCCTCGCCCTTCATCGACACCTCGCGCGTCTCCTTGACGCTGAACTTGTAGGCCGGGTTGTTGAACGAGCTGAAGTGGTGCGCCGAGTGGAACCAACCTTCGTAAGCGTCCTTGTGGCACTTGAGGCAATACTGGTCGGCCATCAGGACGTGCTCGGGGATGAAATTGCCGTCCACGGTGCGGGCGCGCGAGGGGTAGAAGTAGGCCAGGCCCTCCTTCGAGCCCTGCACGTTCCAGCTGCGCGGGTTGTAGAAGTGCAGCGCCCCCATGCCGAGGACGAAGACCGCGACGCCGCCGATCCAGGCGTAGCCGTACTTCCATTTGATGTCCGGGCCGGCGTGTCGGTGCCACAGGTACAGGCCGACCGCCGCAATCGGCACCAGGACGTGCAGCCAGTAGACCACCGCGCGCTGGACGGTGCGCGTCGGCAGCAGCGGCATCGCCTCGAGCTGGACCAGGGCCAGGCCAGTGAGGCAGATGACGATACCGGAGGCGAAAAGGGCCAGGCCGAGCTTGACGGCGAGGCGGTTCTTGCGGCTGCGGGCGGACAGGTAATGAATGATGCCGAAGGCCAGGAACGGCAGGACCATCGCGACCCCGAGGCCGACGTGGACCAGGAACAGGCACAGGTAGGCGTAGTTGGTGTAGACGATCGGGTCGCGCAACCAGTTGAGGAAGCTGATCGACGCCAGGTAGGCGCCGGTCGCCCCGAGGATGGCGAAGGAGACGAAGATGAGCAGCAAGAGCACCTTGAGGCGCGGGCTGACCGCGGGCTGGTAGACGTTGCCCTTGCGGTCGCGCAGCGCCGGCGCGGCGGGTGGTGCCGCCGTTGCCGCCGGATTCAGGTTGTCCATGAGGTTACCTCGAACGATGTATCAGGAGCGCCAGGAGCGACGCGGAATGATGGTTGCCGTGGAAGAGGGACGGGGCGCGCAAGGGACGCGCCGACGATCCCTATGTGGATGAGAAGAGTATCAGGACAGGCGCGGCGGATGGAAGACGGCGGCCGCGCGGCGGATGGGACGGCGCGAGGGGGAACAGGTCAGGCGCTCGGCAAGGCCGGCCGCGGGGGCGGCTTCGGGGAGAAGCGGCTCTCCCCAGCGCTCTTCCCCGGTGGGCGCGGGAGACGGGAGCGGCATCGGGGGAGTCGTGGGGTCGCCGCCGGAGCAGTTCGGCCCGTGGCACGGGATCGCGGGGCTTGCGGGGATTCCGGGTTTCGCCGGCGGCTGTGCCGGCTCGGCGCCCCCCGGCGGGCGGAACTGGACGTGATCGCCGCACGCGGCCCGGGCACTACCCGGCGCAACGGCGGCCGCGACGAGTAACGCCAGCAGCGTTCCCGCCCCCAGGAGGGTCATTCGTCCGCGAGCAGTGGAGCGGAAACCGGAGACGATCACGGTGGTGGACTCGGATAACTCGGCCCCGAGCATGGGGTGCCACGTTGATCCTTCCAGGTTACACCGGCCGGCACAGCCGTGCAAGCGACATCTCCCTCCGGCCGCTATAGTATCGGGGTCGAAGACGCCAACCGCCACCCGATCGGACCCTTGCGATGCCATCCGACCGCCAACACCCGCTCCCCCGCGTCCTCGCCGATCTGCCCGTGTCCCCGGCCGTCGAGGCGATGCTGGCAGGCCGTGCCGAATTGCTCCCCTGGTCAGCGGCGCGGGAGGCGGGGGGGGAGCGCATCGAGGCGATCTACACCTACGGCCATCCGACTGTGGACGCCGCCTTGCTCGACCGATTGCCGGCGGTGCGCGTCATCAGCAACTTCGGCGTGGGGGTCGATCACATCGACGTGTCGGTCGCAGCGGCGCGGGGCATCCCGGTCGGCAACACGCCGGGTATTCTCGACGGCGCCACCGCGGACCTGGCCTTCGCCCTGCTGCTGGCGGCCGGGCGGCGCCTGGTCGAGGGCGGCCGTTACGCCCGCGGCCCCAAGTTCCTGCACTACGACCCGTCCTACATGCTCGGCCGCGAGGTCCACGGCAGCACGATTGGCATCGTGGGGCTGGGGCGCATCGGCGCCCAGGTAGCCCGCCGCGCCCGCGCCTTCGACATGACGGTGCTGTACCACAACCGGCACCCCCGGCCCGAGGCGGAAACGACTCTCGGCGCCCGCCACGCCTCGCTGGACGCGCTGCTCGCCGCCGCGGACTACGTCGTCCTTACGCTGCCGCTGACGCCGCAGACGCACCGCCTCATCGGCCGGGCCGAGCTGGGGCGCATGAAGCCGACGGCCATCCTTGTCAACGTGGCGCGCGGGCCGATCGTCGATACCGACGCCCTCACCGAGGCGCTGGCGGCGCGGCGCCTCTTTGCCGCGGCGCTCGACGTGACCGACCCGGAGCCGCTGCCGCGCGACCATCCCTTGCTGCGATTGGACAACGTGACCATCACGCCGCACCTGGGCAGCGCCACCGAGCAAACCCGGCGGCGCATGACCGAAGTGTCGGTCGAGAACCTGCTGGCCGGCCTGTCCGGCCGACCGCTGCCGTTCCAGGTAGCCGCTTGCGGCTTAGCGTTCGCGCTACCGGGCGATGGCGCGAACGCTAAGCCGCAAGCGGCTAGCGCGACGCCGTCCTCGCCCGCAGCAGCGCCACCATCTGATTGAATTCCTTCTCGACGTAGCTGACCGATTCAAAGATGACGCGCCCGTCCTGCCCGACGACCACGCAGCGCGGGATCGATTTCTCGGCGTACAGCGCGAAGACAGCGCGCCCCGGGTCGCCGGCCATCGGGAAGCCGAGCCGGCGGCGCTCCTTGAACCGGGCCACCTCGGCGTTGTCGTGCTCGCGGCCAAGGGCGATCATGGCGAAGCGCTCGCCCTTGATCTTCTCGAACACTTCCTTTTGCAGGTGCGGCATCTCCTGATTGCACGGCACGCACCATGTGGCGAAGAAGTTGATCAGCACCACCTTGCCGCGCTGCTCGCTCAGCTTGAACCGCTTGCCGTCCATGGTGGTCACCTCGAAGTCGGGCGCCTGTTGCCCCAGCCGCAGACGGCTGCCGGCGGGGCCGGCGGGGCCGAGTGGCGGCTCGGCAACCTCGCCGCGGCCCTCGCGAAGTGTCGGCCGGGCTGCCGGGGCGTCGGGAACCCAGGGCGTCGCCGGGGCGGCTTGGTCTTCGCCGTGCGGCGTGTCGGCCGGCTGCATACCACAGCCGCCGGACAGGCCCGCGACGACGACACCCACGAGAAGGACGATCCGCCTTTTTCCTCTTGGCATGTTCCAGTCGCTCCGTTCGGGCGCGGACAGGGCTCCGCTGTCGGGCATCGTAGCTCCCTCCCGGCCGCTTCGCAACCCGACCCGCGCGGCACAATCGCGGCGCCGGGGCGGGAAATCGTTGACGTCGGCCGAGCCGCGCCTGTATATTCATGCCATAGAGCGAAACCGCGCCACGCGGCCAACTCGCTTCCTACCCGCCGCCCTCCGGACTCAACTGTCCCCCACCGAGGAATGGACCATGCTCTCGATTACTGGGCGTCCCTGGAAAGATACCTGCGACGGCCTGACGCGCCGCGAGTTGCTCCGCGTCGGGGGCGCCAGCCTGTTCGGCCTGACCCTGGCCAACGTCCTCCGGGTGGAGAAGGCGATGGCCGGCGGCGGGCAGGAGGGCAGCCCCGGCTTCGGCAAGGCCAAGAACGTCATCCTTCTTTACCTCCAGGGCGGGCCCAGTCACCTCGACCTGTGGGACCCCAAGGACAACGTCCCCGACAACGTCAAGAGCGTCTTCAAGCCGATCGCCACCAAGCTGACCGGCGTGCAGTTCACCGAGATCATGCCGAAGCTGGCGGAGGTGAACGACAAGTTCACCATGATCCGCTCGATGAGCTACACGCCCAACGGGCTGTTCAACCACACGGCGGCCATCTACCAGATGATGACCGGCTACACGGCGGACAAGGTAAGTCCGTCGGGCCAACTCGAGCCGCCATCGCCGAAGGACTTCCCGAACTACGGCTGCAACATCGTCAAGTTCAAGCCGCCGACCGAGCCGATGCTCCCGTTCGTCATGATGCCGCGACCGCTGCAGGAGTCGGGCGTCGTCGGCAAGGGCGGCACCGCCGGCTTCCTGGGCCGCGCCTACGACCCCTACCTGCTCTACCCGGCCGGCGACGACATGGACATGGCCAAGATGGACCGCATCAAGGTCGATGACCTCAAGCTGCGCACCGAGGTGCCGTCCGACCGGTTGGCCCGCCGTGCCGAGCTGCGCAAGACCATCGCCGAGGGCATGAAGGACATCGACAAGGCCGTCGCCAAGTACGACCTCGACGAGTACTACACGAAGGCGCTGAGCCTGGTGATCTCCGGCAAGGCGCGCGACGCCTTCGACCTGACCAAGGAGAAGGACGCCACGCGCGAGCGCTACGGCAAGAACACCTTCGGCCAGAGTTGCCTGCTGGCCCGTCGGCTGATCGAGGCCGGCACGCGCGTCGTGCAGGTCAACTGGCCCAAGGTCGCCAACTCGGACAACCACTCGTGGGACGTCCACGTCGGCCTGTCGCAGCGCATGAGGAAACAGTCGGCCCCGATGCTCGACGCCGGCCTGTCGTCGCTGATCGCCGACCTGGACGAGCGCGGTCTGCTGAAGACGACGCTGGTGGTGGCGGTGGGCGAGTTCGGCCGCAGCCCGCAGCGCGGCGTCAGCACCTCGGGCAACGAGAACAACGACGACGGCCGCGACCACTGGCCGTACTGCTACACTGCCGTGGTGGCCGGCGCCGGCATCAAGCGCGCCTTCGTCTACGGTAAGTCGGACAAGACGGCCTCGGCCCCGGCCGAGAACCCGGTCCACCCGTGCGACCTGCTGGCGACGATCTACCACAGCTTCGGCATCTCGCCGGACACGATCGTCTACAACCACCTCAACCAGCCGCGCGAGCTGGTCAAGGGCGAGGTGGTGACCGGCATCATTTCGTAAGGCGGTTGCGTCTTCCCTCGTTTAGCGGCCGCCCTCGGGGCGGCGCGTTACCCAACGCGCCGCCCCGAGGGCGGCCGCTAAACTCTTGCGCCCCCTCAGGAGAGGCACGATGAGCGCAACTACCACAACCCGTGCCACCCTTGACGATCTCTCTCGGGAAGAGGGCAAGGCCGAACTCATCGGCGGGAGGATCGTTCGCTTTATGGCATCGGGAGACTTGCCCAGCGCCGTGGCTTTCGAGATCGCCGTCAGCCTGCGCGCACACGAGAAGGCCAGCAAACGCGGCAAGGCTTACGCCGACGGCATCGGCTACGCTGTCCCTCCGCTGCCGTCCGGCCGGGAGTCGTTTTCGCCGGATGCCTCGTACTACGACGGCCCGCACCCGGTGAACCGGATGCGCTTCATCGAGGGGCCGCCGGTGCTCGCGGTGGAGGTGCGCAGCGAGAACGACTACGGCGACGCGGCCGAGGACGAGTTGGCCGCCAAGCGCGCCGACTACTTTGCCGCCGGCACTCTCGTCGTCTGGGATGTCGATCCCCGGGCGGAAACGGTCGCCGTCTATCGTGCTGCTTCGCCGACCCAACCCGTGATCTACCGGCGCGGCGAGGTCGCCGACGCTGAGCCTGCTGTGCCTGGATGGCGGCTGGCGGTGGACGATGTGTTTGCGTGCTGAGGTCGAAGGAGGGGGTCGAAATGAAGGTCTTCATCAGTCACGCAGCCGCGGACGATGATCTGGCGAGGCGCGTTGCCGATTCCCTCAAACGGTCCGGGTTCCTCGTGTGGGATATCTCAGATGTCTTGCCGGGCGATAACTGGGGGGAAAAGCTGGCCGAGGC
>DATFNV010000415.1:0-21945 GCA_035266225.1 Gemmataceae bacterium | reverse complement strand
CGCCAGGGTCATGCTCCATTCTACGCAGCAGAAAGCCCGGCGCAGCTGCTCTCCCCCAGACTTATTGGGCTGATACTAGAATCACTGTCCTGCGGGGGGCACGGTTCAGCAGCGGGCGCCTGTTTGGTGACGGGGAGCGGTGGGACAGCCCAGGGCCTGTCGCTCGTTGTCGGCGGATGACGGGGGCGCGCGACAAACGACGTAACCCGGCCTGGTTCGACGCCGGGTAACAGGCGGCGGGTCAGGCGTTGGGCTGCCGTAGTGGAGCCGAGACAGCCTGGCCACTCCAACGTGGCCAGGTGGCCAACCACCACGGTCGCATGGCCTAAGTGACAGGATGGTAAGGTGTTGCGCCGCGGCACCAGCCTGGCCACGGAGGGTGGCCACCTGGCCAAGCACACCCCGGGTCAACTCGGGCCCGGCCGGCACACGGCGGGCGCGCCGGCCCCGCGTCCTGTTACCCCAATTGCCGCCGGACTGAACCAGGCCGCTTTGCCAGGCTTTGCCCCGGGACCCGACCCGGCAGCCCGGCTTGAAGTTCATCTGGAACTGCCCGGCGGTGCGGAGGCGATGGTACAGGTGCGGGCGGCGCTGCTGAGCGAGGAGACCGGCTGGCCCGGGCATTTCGCCGAGCGACCCGGTTGCCCCTACCGCCGCCGCCAAGCTACCTGAAGTCCGCTCCCGCCTTCACAGACCAGACTTTGCCGCACAAAGCCGTGCGTGACCTCGGCCTCGCCTCTCCACCTTGACGCCGTCAGCCCCCCCGACTACCTTCCCTTGTTAGTGGACGCTATCGCCCTCGCACCCGTCCACATTCGGGGGGTCCTGTCGTGGCTGATGCGATCGCTTCCGTGCTCCCCTTCGCCGCCGTCGTCATCGCGGTGGCACTCCTTGCCCTGGCGCTCTGGCGCTGGCCGATGGCCTTCGTCCGCGCCTTCCTCTGGCTGCTGACGCGCACCGTCTACCGGCTCCGCGTCGTCGGCCTGGAGAACGTGCCGAAGACCGGCGGGGCGCTGCTCGTCTGCAATCACCTCAGTTTCATCGATTGGCTGCTGCTCCTCGCCGCTCAGCCGCGGTTCATCCGTTTCTTGATCTACGCCCCCTACGCCAACCTGTGGGGCTTTCGCCACCTGCTGCGCTGGGCCAGGGTGATCCCCATCGACGGCTCCGGCGGGCCGCGCGCCATCCTCAAGGCGCTGCGCGCGGCGTCCGACGCCCTGGCCGCCGGGGAGCTGGTGTGCATCTTCGCCGAGGGGACGGTGTCGCGCACCGGCTTCCTGCTGCCGTTTCATCGCGGTTTCGAGCAGATCCTCAAGCGGGCGCCGGTCCCGATTGTGCCGGTGTGCCTGGACCAGGTCTGGGGCAGCGTCTTCAGCTTCGCCGGGGGGAAGTTCTTCTGGAAACTGCCACGGCAGATCCCTTACCCGATCGGCGTGGCCTTCGGCGAGCCGCTGGCGGCGACGAGCAGCGCGGCGACGGTGCGCCTGGCCATCCAGAAACTGTCCGCCGGCTGGGCGGTGCGGCGCAGTGCGGAACTGCTGCCGCTGCATCGCCGCTTCGTGCGCCTGGCAGCCCGGCACCCGTTCCGGCCGTGCGTCTTCGACAGCCTGCGCCCCGAGGGACTCAGCTACGGCCGGGCGCTGGCCGGGGCGGTGTGCTTCGCCCGCTGGCTGGGGCCGGTCCTGGGCGAGACGGCGATGGTCGGTCTGTGGCTGCCGCCGGGTGTCGGCGGCGTCCTGAGCAACGTGGCCCTGGCGCTGCTCCGCAAGACCGCCGTCAACCTGAATTACACCGCCGGCAGCGACAACGTGCAGTCGGCTATCCGCCAGTGCGGCATCAAGCACGTCCTCGCGGCGCGGAAGTTCACGGCGCGGCTGCCGCTCGACCCGGGGCCCGGCGTCGAGTTGATCTATCTCGAAGACGTGGCCGCGCAGATCAGCAAGGGGCAACGGCTGCGCGCGTTCCTCGCCGTGCTGCTGCTACCGGCCCGGGTGCTGGAGTGGCTCCTCGACCTGCACCGGCACGACATCGACGACGTGGCGACGGTGATCTTCTCCAGCGGCAGCACCGGCGAGCCGAAGGGGGTGATGCTGACGCATCGCAACGTCGCGGCCAACGCCGTCTCCGTCATCCAGGCGGTCCAGCTTCGCCCGGCCGATCGGCTGCTGGGCATCCTGCCGTTCTTCCACAGTTTCGGCTACTCGGTGACGCTGTGGACGGCGCTGCAAATGGGGGCGTCGGTCGTCTACTTCCCCGACCCGCGCGCCGCCAAGGAGATCGGCGAGTTGTGCAAGAAGTACCGCTGCACGATCTTCCTCTCCACGGCGACGTTCCTGCGCTTCTGCCTGAAGCGCTGCCAGCCGGACGAATTCGCGACGCTGCGCCTCCTGATTTGCGGGGCGGAGAAGCTGCCGCAGGCGCTGGCCCGGGAGTTCCAGGAGAAGTTCGGCGTGCTGCCGCTGGAAGGTTACGGCTGCACGGAACTGGCCCCGGTCGCCGCCACGAACTTGCCCGATCGCGTCATCGAGGGCGTGCGCTACGTCCTGACCAAGCCGGGGAGCATCGGGCAGCCGATCCCCGGCGTGGCGATGAAGGTGGTCAACCCGGAGAACTGTGCCGAGGAGCTGCCGCCGGGGCAGGAAGGGCTGCTGCTGGTTCACGGGCCCAACGTCATGAAGGGCTACCTGGGGCGCGAGGAGCTGACGCGCCAGGTGGTCCTCGACGGGCCGTGGTACGTCACCGGCGACATGGCCCGTATTGACGAGGACGGCTTCACCTTCCTGACCGGGCGCCTGTCGCGCTTCGCCAAGATCGGCGGCGAGATGGTGCCGCTGGAGAAGGTCGAGGAGGAATTGCAGGCGCTGGTCGGCACGTGCGAGCGCCTGCTGGCGGTGACCTGCATCCCCGACGAGGCGCGCGGCGAGCGGCTGGTGGTGCTGTACGTGTCGCTGCACGATCACGCCCCGCGGGAGTTGGCGCGCGGGTTGATGGGGCGCGGCCTGCCGAACCTGTGGGTACCGGGCGAGCGCGACTTCTACCAGGTGCCGGAGCTGCCGACCCTGGGCAGCGGCAAGGTCGATCTGAAGGGGGTCAAGGACATGGCGCTAAAAGTGGTGGATCGCGCCGGGCTGAACGGGCCGCACGCCTCCCGGGAGGCGGCGCGGCCGTCGCCGGCGGCGCCGTGAGCCGCGCCGCGGGATGACCGAATGGGGGTTGCCGAGGCGTTGAAGGACGGCCCTATAATAAATGCATCCGCGATAGCGCGAAACCGATGTTCGGTGAGGTGTCGTCATGCAGGTGGAACTTCTGCGGTCGGAGTTGCAACGAATGTTGCGGCAGGTGCCGTTTCGCCCGTTTGTGTTGACGATGGTCGGGGGCGAGCAGGCGGTGATTGAACACCCGGAAAACGTGGCGTTCGACCCACGGCCGGGTTCGTCATCGGATTTCTACGTTCTGTCCGGTTCTATCCGCCTGTTCAGCACGTTTGAAAGCGTGTCGAGCGTGGCGATGTTGTCCGGCAGCGGTAGCAATTCCGGGGAGCAGGTCACGGCCTGACGAAACGCCTGACATTATGCAACCGGACGTCGCGGGGGCCTTTCACACGAAGGCGGCAGGGAGCCCAGGCCGTGAGTAAAATCACAAAGACACTGAACCGCGTTCTCCGCGGCAACGCGGACGCGAACATCCGGTTCGATGACCTTTGCGCCCTGTTATCCCACCTGGGCTTTACGGAGCGCATCCGAGGCGATCACCACATCTTCACGCGGGACGGCTTCGAGGCGTGCTCTCTACCTATCGGATCGTTGGCGGGGTCGAGCCGGAATCACGGCCAACCGAGAACGAACCTGACGAGGGAGCAGGCCCGGCGTCAATGGAGGGAGAAGGGGATGGCGAGTGAAATCAAGTACGAGATTATCCTATACTGGAGCAAGGACGATCAAGCGTTTATCGCGGAGGTTCCGGAGTTGGCGGGGTGCGCCGCGGACGGGGCAACGTATCAGGAAGCCCTGGCGAACGTCGAGGTGGTGATCCAGCAGTGGATCGAGACGGCGCAGGAGTTGGGGCGGCCAATCCCTACCCCACGAGGCCGATTGCTGTACGCCTGACATCCCGCCGCCATCCGCCGCGGTACTCTCTACTTTCATGTCCCTGAACAACTGCCGCGTGGTGCTGGTACGGACGAAGGTCGCCGCCAACATCGGAGCGGTGGCTCGCGTCCTGCGCAACATGGGCCTGTCCGACCTTGTCCTGGTGGCGCCCGAGGCCGACCCCGCCGACCCGCGCGCGGAACTGCTGGCCACGGCCCACGCCGCCGACGTGCTGCGCTCGGCCCGTGTCGTCCCCACCTTCGAGGAGGCTGTCGGCGATTGCCTGCTGGTGGCGGCCACCTCGGCGAACGTCGGCGGCCTGTTCCGCCGGCAGTCGGTGGGGACGCCGGAAGACGTGGCGCCGCACCTGCTGCGCGTGCTGCCGTCCGGGCCGGCGGCGCTGGTGTTCGGCCCCGAGCCGAGCGGCTTGACCAACGAAGAAGTCGCCCGCTGCCATTTCCTCATCCACGTCCCGATCGATTCCGCCTACCCTGCGCTGAACCTGGCGCAGGCCGTCGCGATCTGCACCTATGCGCTGCGGAGGGCGTTCCTGCGCCAGACCGGAGACGTCGTGCCGCCCGAGTCGCCGGCGCCTTACGTCGAACAGGAACGGATGTTCGAGCACCTGCGAGCGGCGCTGACGGAATTACACTTTCTGTATGGTGAAAAGGCAGACGCGCTAATGCACGGGCTGCGGCACCTGATCGGCCGGGCGGGGCCAACGACGATGGAGGTGAAGCTGCTGCACGGCCTGGCGCGGCAGATCGAATGGCAGGTCCGGCGGGGCGAAAATTGCGATTGATAATGTCCGTTTAGCGGCGGGTCGCAGACCCGCGCGGGTCTGCGACCCGCCGCTAAACGGAAATCATGAATGAGTCCCACTCTCCTACGGAATCACCCCCGTCCACAGGTACGCCTGTAGCAGCACCAGCAGTCCCATCAGCACCGCCAGCGCCAGGCTGTGCCAGAAGACAAAGCGCAGGATCGGCCCCTCCTGTCCCGATTGTCCCGTAGCCGCCGCCGACACGACGATGCTCTGGGCGTCGATCATCTTGCCCATCACGCCGCCGGTGCTGTTGGCCGTCGCAAGCAGGACTACGGCGCCGGTTTCCGTCACCCCCGGCGGCAGGATCCCGCGGCGAACCAGTCCCTCCGCCGTGATCTTCTGCAGGCTGCCGAAGAGGGCGTTCGACGACGTGTCCGAGCCGGTCAGGGCCACGCCCAGCCAGCCGAGCAGGGCGGCGAAGAATGGGTACAACCAGCCGGCGCGCGTGAACGCGAGGCCGAGCGTCGCGTCCATGCCGCTGTAGCGCGTGACGTAGGCCAGGGCAAGCATGCAGGCGATGGTAACCAGCGGCCAGCGCATGCGGTGGCACGTCGCCGCGAAGATGCGCAGGAAGCGGCGCGGCCCGACTCCCAGCCAGGCCGCCGACAAGACCGCAGCGGCGAAGATGGCCGTGCCCGTGGCCGACAAGAAGTTGAACTTGAACTCGGCGGACTCAGGCTCGTTCGGCTGGCCCGGCGCCGGCTCTGGCGCCACCGGCGCGGCCCGGTAGACGCGCTGGTACAGCCCCGGCACCGGGAAACTCGGCGAGTTGCGTTTGTTCAGCCAGTCCTTGACGTGCCTCTCGCCGGCGAGGAAGACGAACACCGACAGCAGCAACCACGGCACCCAGGCCCCGAAGACGGCGCCGCGGGAGGGCGTTACGTCAGGGGCGGTGGCAGTGCTGGCGTGCTGTGGGTCGGGGGCCGGCTGCCAGGCGCACAGGAACAGGGCCAGCGCCGTCAGCGACGTCAGCCCCGCGATCACGTCCACCAGGGCCGGGCCGACGAAGTTGGCGACGAGGAACTGGAGCAGAGCAAAGCTGCCGCCGGTGACCAGCAGGGCCGGCCAGACGCCGCGAACGGCCCGCCAGCCGCCCATCGTCGCCACCAGCCACACGGGCACGATCAGCGAGAAGAACGGCAACTGACGGCCGGCCATCTGACTCAACTTCAGCTCCCACCCGTCGAGGCTCGCCCCCGCTGGGACGGTCATCTTCGCGAGCATCGTGATCGGCGTACCCAGGGCTCCGAAGGCGACCGGCGACGTGTTGGCGATGAGCGCCAGGCCAGCGGCCTGGATCGGCTTGAAGCCGGCGCCCATGAGCAGCGCCGCCGAGATGGCGACCGGCGTGCCGAAGCCGGCAGCCCCCTCGATGAAGGCGCCGAAGCAGAAGGCGATGAGCAGCGCCTGGATGCGGCGGTCAGCCGACAGGCTCATTACCGAGTGCTTGACCAGCTCAAACTGGCCGGTTTCGACCGTAAGGGCGTAGAGGAAAATGGCGGCCAGGACGATCCAGCCGATGGGAAACAGGCCGTACGCCGCCCCACTCGCCGCCGCGGCCAGGACGGTCCCGGCCCAGGCCGCGGTGCCGCCGTCGGCCGCCGCCTCGTGCGGGGTGAAACCGAACGCGGCCGCGAGACTCGCCGCGACCAACCCCGCCAGTGCCGCCGTGTGGGCCGCGACCCGGCCCGTCGCCAGCAGGCCGAGCAGCAGCACGATGGGCAGGGCGGCCAGCAGCGTCGAGAGCAGGGGCGAGTCGAACGGGTCGTAGTTCTGGGTGAAGGTCATCGGCACATCCGGCGGAGGGTGCGGCCAGTGCGATGGGGCAGAGGCTGGCTTCAGCGGTTTATCCAGAAGGCGGATCCTCACTTCGCGGGTCGCTTCCCTCTCCCGCGCTTCCCCGACTTGCTCGCCCCCGTCGGTGTCCTGGCGGCGGCCAGGCGGGCGACAAACTCCGCGTGCTCGGACGTCGCCAGCCCTTGCTGCAACGTCGTCATGAGCCGGCCGCAGTCCTTCGCTAGCAACGCCCCCGTGTGGACCCATAACCCCGGGAACACCTTCACGCGGCACACACCGTCGGGGTCGGCATGCAGTTCCTGGTCCGCGGGCAAGTCGAACCAGCGCAGCGCCCCCTCGCGCAAGCACACGACGAGGTATTCGCGAACCCCGTAGCGGGCGTAATCGAGCAGCTTGGCGTGCAGGTCGATCGCCTGACTGCTATAGGCAATCTCCGCAATCAACTCCGGGGCGCCGGCGATGTAATCGTCCGGGGTGGTCTGCGACTGGCCGCCGTGCTCGGGCAGGATGCGCAGGTACAGGTCCGGCTGAGGCTCTCCCAGTTCGCCGAGTTGGACCGTCGTGTTATCCCCACACTCGACGCCCGGGGTATGCCCCTGGTAGGTGAAGAAGACGGTCGTCAGTGCCGGATGCGAAGTGCCGTGACGCCGCTTGAGGGGTGATGACACGTAGACGATCCCTCCGATCAACTCCGCCCGGAACTCCTCCGGCGTCTGTTCGTAAAGCCGGTGGAACTCGGGCTGCGTCATCCGGTCGCCGGTATGCAAGTCCACCCGACCGCTCGTCGGCCTGCCGGCACTCCTGGCCATGTCGGTGCCCTCCCTCTTCCCGATACCCTGGGACCGGCGCATTCTGTCCCAGATGCCACTCCGTGGTCAACGCCAGATGTGACCCCACGAGCCAGCAAGGCCCGGGGCGCCATCGCGGCAAGTGCCGGGACGGCCCTCCGGGCTTTGGCGCGATCGAGGCGGCGAGCTTACGCCTTCAGCATCTCGTCGTGCCTCATGCCGCTGGGCGGCAGGTCGGCCCGGCGCACCGCCGCCAGCGCCGCCTTGGCCCCGGCGTGCTGCTCGGCGTCGTTGTCCTCCCACTCGATTGACACCGCCCCGTCGTAGCCGACGCGGTTTAGCTCGATCATGATCTCCTCGACGCTGTTGGCGTCGCGCTGCGAGCCGGCCGTCACGAAGTTCCAGCCGTTAAGCGCGTGGCCCATCGGCCGGTGGCCGCCCAGCCGGCCGGCGCGCGTGTGCTCCTCCGCCACCCACACCCCCTTGATGTGGGCGCAATGGATGTAATCGCCCAGCTCGCGGATGAACTGCACCACCGACACGCCCTGCCACTCCATGTGCGAGCCGTCGAGGTTGAAGCCGACCGTCCCCTGGTAGCCCGCCTGGTTCAGGAAGTTGATGTAGTCCGACGCCGACTCGAGGTCGCCCATCGCCCGCTCGCTGGGGTGGCACTCCAGGTCGAAGGTGACGCCGTACTGCTTGCACAGGTCCCACACCGGCCCGAAGCGCTCGACGAGCAGCTCCAGGCTCACCTGGCGCACGTCGGGGATGGCGTGCCCTTCCAGGCTCGACGGCAGTGGCGGGAACAGGAAGAAGTGGCTCCAGCAGTGGGCCGGGGAGCCGACGAAACTGGGCAGCGCCACCTTGCGGTTCTGCAACTTGCTCAGGTGGCCGGCCAGCCGCACCGACGCCAGCAGGTCGCGCTGGGCCTCCTGCTGCAGCAGCCGGCCGACCTCCTCGGGGACGTAATACGGGTCGGTCCGCGGCGGGTTGTTGCCCTTGCCGCGCCACGCCTTGTACGCCGCCCGCGCCTCGCCGGGGCCGATGAACTGCAGCGTCTTGGCGCTGGGCTCGTCGCCCAACGCCTGCCCCTGGAGGTGCGTCGCGATGGTGAAGATCTCCAGCCCGTACTTCTGGGCCAGGGCGACGCGCTCCTTGGCATAGGCGGCCGCGCCGGCGTCGCTGTCGCACTTGCGCAGGTCCAGCTCCCAGCTCGCCTCTTCCCAGCCGTCGAAGCCCACCTCCTTGATGAAGGACAGCCATTTGTCCATCGGCACGTTGCCGAACTGCCCGCGGACCAGGCCGATCTGATGGTACGAGCCCTTGCCGTTCTTGTGCGTAGCGGTCTGTTTGAAGCCCATGGCTGCTTCCCCTTCGGTGAATCTCAGGTGCGATGCGGGAATGTTGCTATCTATACTGGCGGGCGGCGAAATCGCAAGCGGAGGGCGGCCCGCGTCACTCTTCCGCCGCCCGCGTTCCCGCCAACCAGCCGGTGCTCCACGCCGCCTGAAAGTTGTAGCCGCCGATCGGCCCGTCGAGGTCGAGCACCTCGCCGGCGAGGAACAATTCCGGCACCTTCTTGCTCCGCAGCGAGCGCGAATCGACCTCGTCGAGCGCCACGCCCCCCGCCGTCACCTCCGCCTTGCCGAAGCCGAGCGTCCCCTTGATCGGCAGCCGCAGCCGCTTCACCGACTGCACCAGCTTCGCCCGGTCGGGCTTGCTGAGGGCCGCCGCCCTCCGGTCGATGGGCATCCCCGACGCGGCCAGCAGGGCGTCGCAGAGCCGCCGCGGCAGGTGATCGCTCAGCACGACCGCAAGCTGTTTCTTTCCCGACGCCAGCGACTCGGCGCGCAGGAATTCGTCCAGCTCTGGCTCCTTGACCGCGGGCAGGAAGTCGATCTCCAGAGTCAGCGATTCGGGGCGGGCGTGGCCGCTGACGACGCGGCTGACGTCGAGGATGACCGGCCCCGACAGGCCGAAGTGGGCGAACAGCAGCGAGCCGCGCCGCGACGCCAGGGGGCGGGTGCCTTCGAGGACGCGCAGCGCCGTGTCGGGAATCGTCAGGCCGCGCAGCTGGGCGACCCACGGCACACCGACCGTGATGGGGACCAGCGCCGGCCGCGGCGGGACGATGGTGTGCCCGAACTTGCCTGCGAAGGTGTAGCCGTCGCCGGTCGTGCCGCTGCCGGGGTAGGACTGGCCCCCGGTCGTCAGGATGATGCGGCGGGCGCTCAGCGTGCGCGCCGGCGTCGAAAGGCTGAAACCGGACTCGCGCCGCTCCAGGTCGAGGACCGGCTCGCCGAGGGCGAGAGTGGCTCCGCTCCGGTGAAGGCGGCGCAGCAGGGCGTCGAGTACGTCGGCCGCCTTGTTGCTGACGGGGAAGACCTTGCCGGTCTCTTCGACCTTGGTCAGAACCCCTTCGCCCTCGAAGAAGTCGATGGTGTCCTGGACGCTGAAGGCGGCGAGGGCGGAATGAAGGAAGCGCCCGGGCGGGCCGTAGGCTTCGACGATGCCGCGGTTATCGGTGGCGTGGGTGATGTTGCAGCGCGTGCCGCCGGACATGAGGATCTTGACGCCGGGCCGGCGGTTCTTCTCCAGCAGGAGGACGCGGCGGCCCAGGTCGGCGGCGCGGAGGGCGGCCATGAGGCCGGCGGCGCCGGCGCCGATCACTGCCACGTCCCAGTCGGATTCCGACATGACGCCCACTCTCCGTCAACACCGCGCGTCGCCCGCGCTCGTAGTGACCGCATTTATGCGGTCGGGCCGAAGCTCGACCCGATAAATCGGGTCACTACGAGCGCGTCAGAACCGTGTCACCGCGAACGGCGCCGGGTCGATGTGCGGCCGGTCGCCGCTCAGCATCTCCGTGACGAGCTTCCCCGTCGCCGGGGCGGTCGCGACGCCGATCATGTTGTGCCCCGCCGCGAGCAGCACGTTCGCCAGCGCTGGGCTGCGGTCGATGATTGGTATGCTGTCGCTGGTCATCGGCCGCCAGCCGTACCACTCTTCCAGCACCGGCTCGCAGTACGGCTCGTGCAGGTACGGCATGGCCCCCTCGCGCAGCAAGTCGAGCCGCTTGCGGCTGAGGGTGCTATCGTAGCCGGCGAACTCCATCGTGGAGCCGAGCCGGTAGCCGGAAGCCCACGGCGTCACGGCCACGCGGTGCTCGTCAAAGATCAGCGGCATGGTCGGACAATTGGCCGGGCGCGGCATCGTGATCGAGTAGCCCTTGCCCGGCTGGATCGGCACGCGGCAGCCGAGGTGATCCGCCAGCAGCGGCGTCCAGGCCCCCGTCGCCACCACGAAGGCATCCGCCGCGACCTCCCCCTGGCTGGTCAGCACCGCCCGCGCCCGGCCGTTTTCCCGCACCAGGCCGGTCATCGCACAGCGCTCGCGGACAGTGACGCCGCGCCCTTCGAGGACGCGCCGCCAGGACGACATGAGCTTATCGGGTCGCAGATGGGCATCACTCTTGTAGAGCCAACCGCCCGCGGGGCCGGGCTTCAGCGCCGGCTCCATCTTCGCCAGCTGATCACCGTCGCAGCGCTCGGCGCCCATGTCGAACGACTGGCGCAGCAGACGATCGGTTTGGGCATGATGCTCCATTGCTTCTCGATGGAGGAAGACGACGAGCATGCCGCGCGCTTCCCATTCGCAGTCGATCGGCTCCTCTTTCATCAACTGATCGTAGAGGGATCGCGACGAGTTGAGCAGCGCTTGCAGGGCGCGGCCGGCCTCCATCATGTCGCGGGCGTTGCAGCGGCGGGCAAAGCGGATCAACCAACCCCACAAGGTCGGGTCGAGGCGCGGCTTGATCGAGAACGGCGCGTTGCGGCTGAGCAGCGCTTTCAAGGCCGCGCGGACGGCACCGGGAACGGCGAGCGGCAGGACGTGACTGGGGCAGACGAAACCGCAGTTGCCGTGCGAGCAGCCCTTGCCGAAGTCGCCGCGGTCGAGGACCGTGACCGACCAGCCGGCCTTCGACAGGTAATAGGCGGACGTGGCCCCGATGACGCCGCCGCCGATGACAACGACCTGGCCGCTCATCCACGAATCCCCATGCAGAACGGGTCGTCCGGGTCCAGCAGCAGCGTCGCCTCGGCGTTGACGAACGCCGAGCCGGTGATGCGCGGGATGACGCGGTCGCCGTCGCGGCGCACGCTCCCCTCGAAGACGCTGCCGACGATGCTCTCCTGGCGCCAGAGGTCGCCTTCCTTGATCTTACCCTCGGCGAACAGGCAGGCGAGCTTGGCGCTGGTGCCGGTGCCGCACGGCGAGCGGTCGTAGGCCTTGCCCGGGCAGAGGACGAAGTTGCGGCTGTGGTTGCTCGGGTCGCACGGCGGGCCGAACAATTCGACGTGATCGATCTCGCCGCCGTCGCGGCCGGTGACGCCCTGCCGCTCGAGCGCCTGGCGAATGCGCCAGGTGAAATCGGTCAGGCGCTCGACGTTGGGCAGGTCCAGCTCCTGGCCGTGGTCGTTGACGAGAAAGAACCAGTTGCCGCCCCAGGCCACGTCGCCGCTGATCGCGCCGTGTCCGGCGACATCGACGGTAACTCCCTTCGCGTGACGGTAACTGGGCACGTTCTCGACGGTGACGCGGTGGCCGCCGTGGTACTCGAAGGTGACGACGCCGACGGGGGTTTCCAGGCGATGTGTGCCGGGGCCGATGCGGCCGAGGTGGGCGAGGGTCACGGCGACGCCGATGGCGCCGTGGCCGCACATGCCGAGAGTGCCGACGTTGTTGAAGAAGATGACGCCGGCGATGCACGCCGGATCGACGGGTTCGCAGAGGACGGCGCCGACCAGGACGTCGGAGCCGCGCGGCTCGTTGACGACGGCGGAGCGAAAGGAGTCGAAGTGATCGCGGAAGACGGCGCGGCGCTCGGCCATGCTGCCGCGTCCCAGGTCTGGGCCGCCGCCAATGACGACGCGCGTCGGCTCGCCGCCGGTGTGGGAGTCGATGACGTGTACCCAGGTTAGATTCGCTTTCATACATCGCTTCCGTGATCAGGTCGAGGAGATCGCTATCACTTTACTGAGATTTCGCGTGCCCGTATCGAGACCAGAGTTGAAGAGTGCCCGATCCCGTAATCACCCCGACAAGTCTTCACGGGCGGGTGAGAAAACAAAGCCACCGAGAGGTTTGTTCTCTTGGCGCGGCATCTCCCATGTGCTTACAATCGGCCCATCGCGTTAGCCCTTCTCCTTGCCTCCTTGAGGGATCGACCGGGACCGATGGAGCCTCGGAGGCAACCGAATCGGCCCATCGTCTGGCCAGGATCTCCGCCAGGCGCAGGATGGAGTGTGTTCTCATGATCGAGTACGATTGGACAAAGTGGACCCCTTGGACCGAGCTGTTAAGGCTTGATCTCGCGGGGGTTCCCAATGCCCCCGGGGCTTATGTAATCGCAGCGGGTAGATCGATCGCAAGGGCAGTCGGAACAGATGACGAAGGTTTTCTGGACATTGGGGAGTCGGGTAAACTGCAAGACCGCTTGTGGGGCTTCCGAGAGTGCGTTACAGTCCCGAAGACGGAGTGGCATCGGGCGGGGTGGCGTTTCGCCTTCTTCGGATTCGACAAACACTTTCCAGTACCCTCCCTGCGGGTTCGATGGATCGGCACAGGCACGAAGGCCGAAGCCGTGAGGGTCGAGGGGCAGGTCATGTTGGCCTACTTGAGGCGGCATTGTGAACTACCTCCGTTGAACTACCAGTTCAACTGGGCGCCGTTCGAGGAAGACGGCTGGGATCTCCTCGAAAGGCTAGAGGGTCGCGGCTAACGTGCTGCTTATCGGCTGTCGTCGTCACCCGAGGCGCTGTTCCTCGCCTGGCTGGGCTATGGTAGCCTGAAAGGGAACGTCGCCCCTTTGCAGGAGGATGTTCGATGGCCGTGACCATGAAAGACCTGGGGATCGACCGCCTCAGCGCCGAGGATCGGCTCGCTTTGGTACAGGAGATCTGGGATAGCCTCGCCGCCGACATGGAGCGCGCCCCCCTCACCGAGGCACAGCGGCAGGAAATAGACCGCCGCCTCGCCGCCCATCGGGCGAACCCCCAGGCGGCAATTCCCTGGGAGCAAGTGGAGGCCGAGGCTCTTGCCCGGCTCAGCCGATGAGTCTCCCAATTCGCTTCTTGCCCGAGGCCAAGGACGAGTACGACGATGCCGTGGATTGGTACGAGCAACGGCAGGCCGGCCTCGGCGCGGCCTTCATCACGCGGGCGCGAGAGGTACTGCAACGAATCGCCGCCAATCCGCAGATCTATGCGACCGTGTACCAGGATGTGCGGGAGGCGCGGGTCCGGCAGTTTCCCTACACAGTGGTCTACCGCGAGGAGCAGGGCGAGGTCGTGATCATCGCGGTATTTCATTCCGCTCGCGATCCGTCAGTCTGGCAATCTCGGATCTGAGGGCAGCATTACCCTGGCGGCAAAGATCTGGGGGCCGGATACGAGCAGATGGCCCAGGACGAGGCACGCGAAGCGGAGGCGCTCGCGTGAGTTGAAGCCACTGTTGGCGCCGTCATCACCCCTTCGGTCGCGTTGCGATGGCCTTGCGAATGATCGCCAGCACTTCCTCGCGCTCCTTGCCGACAAGCGGCAGCCGCGGCGCCCGCGTCGTCTCCGTCCCGTGCCCCGCCTCCGCTGCCGCCAGCTTGATGTACTGCACCAGCTTGACGTGCGTGTCCAGGTGCAACAGCGGCGTGAACCAGCGGTACAGCTTCACCGCCTCCTCAAACTGGCCCGCCGCCGCCAGCTCGTACAGCCGCACCGTCTCCTCCGGGAAGGCGTTCACCAACCCCGCCACCCAGCCGACGGCGCCCAGCATGGCGGCTTCCAGGAACAGGTCATCGACGCCGCAGAACAGGACGTAGCGGTCGCCGCAGACGTTCTTCAGGTCGGTGATGCGGCGGACGTTCTCCGACGATTCCTTGATCGCGACGACGTGCGGCTCGTCGGCCAGGTCGGCGAACATCGCCGGCGTGACGTCCACGCCGTAGGAGACCGGGTTGTTGTAGACCATGATCGGCAGGTCGGTCGCCTTGGCCACGGCCCGGTAGTGCGCGATCGTCTCTCGCGGATCGGATTTGTACACCATCGCCGGCAGCACCATCAGTCCGTTGACGCCGGCCTTGCGAGCGTCGGCGGCGAAGCGGCAGGCCAGGACCGTCGTGTACTCGGCCACCCCGGTCAGCACCGGGATGCGCCCATCGACCTGCTTGACGATCGCCCGCAGCACCTCCAGCTTTTCGCCGTAGTCCAGCGAACAGTTCTCGCCGACGGTGCCCAGGGCGATGACGCCGTGGATGCCGGCCCACATCATGGCGTCGATGTGCTGAACCGTGCCGGGCAGGTCAAGCGAGCCGGCGGTGTGGAACTGCGTCGTCGCCGCGGGGAACACGCCACGCCAGTTGACGCTCATCGGTCGTCTCCGTCGGTCGGGTGAGTGGCGTTTAGCGGCGGCTCGCAGAGCCGCGCGGCTCTGCGAGCCGCCGCTAAACGATCAGATTTCGCGTTACTCCTTCGGCCCTCACGACGAATGGTATGCAGGGCCGCGCGGCGGTCCAGGGGAAGCGCTTTATCGTTATACTGACCTGCATGGGCATTGAACGCGCGATGGACAAAGAGCGGCACAAGCTGGAATTTGCCGAGCAGCTGCGGCAAGCGCAGTCGCGCCTGTTCGGCTACATCCATTCGCTGGTGCGCGACCTGGACGACGCCGACGACCTGTTCCAGCAGACGACGCTCATCCTCTGGAACAAGTTCGACGACTTCGACCGGGCGCGCAGCTTCCTGTCGTGGGCCTGCGGCGTGGCCCGGCTGGAGGTGTGCAACTTCCTCCGCAGCCGCGGCCGGCAGCGCCTCTACTTCAGCGACGACCTGAACCTGCTGTTGGCCGAGGCGCAGGAGCAGATGGTACGCGACGAGCTGGACGAGCGGCGCGACGCCCTGGCCGGCTGCGTCGAGAAGCTGCGGCAGCGCGACCGGCAACTGCTCGACGAGTGCTACGGCCGCGAAGACGGCATCACGCAGGTGGCCGGCCGGCACGGCCGCTCGCCGCAGAGCGTCCACAATTCGTTGCGGCGCATCCGGCGGGCCCTGTTCGAGTGCATCCGCCGCACGCTGGACCAACGTTCGCGCCCGGGGTTGATCGGATGAACACCGCCGACCACATTCCCGACGACCTGAAAGACCTCATCGACGACTACCTCGCCGGCCTGCTCGACGAGGCGCGGATGGGGCAGCTCGAAGAGTGCCTCCGCGCCGACGAGGCGGCCCGGCGCTATTTCGTCCGCTATTGCCGGCTGCACACCGACCTGCACCTGGAGGTCCGCGCCCGGCAGGTCGGCGACCGTGCCCTGCGCGCGATCACCGACACCAACGGCGAGGCTCCGGCGACGGCCCACCCCCCCGGGCCGAGGCCGGCCGGCGCGCCCGTCCCGCGGGCGCGCCGGTTCCTCGCCTCGATCCCCCTGAAGCTCCTGGCGGCAGCGGCCTTGCTGCTGCTGTCGCTGGGCGTCGGCTGGTGGCTCGCGGGTCGTCGCGGCGGCGAAGGATCGCAGGAAGTGGCGTGGCTGGTGAACGCCCAGAACTGCGAGTGGGGCGAGGACACCGAGCCGGCCGGGGCGATGCGGGCCGGCACCGTCCTGCGCGTCGAGCGCGGCCTGGCCGAGATCCACTTCCGCAGCGGGGCGCGCGTCGTCCTCGAAGGGCCCGCGACCCTGGAATTGCTCTCCGCCAACGGCGCCCGGCTGCTGCGCGGCAAGTTGTCGGCCAAGGTGCCCGAGCCGGCCATCGGCTTCGAGGTCCTTTCGCCCCAGGGGAAGGTCGTCGATCTTGGCACCGAGTTCGGCGTCTTCGTGGGCGACGGCGGCGCCACCGACGTTCGTGTCTTCGCCGGCAAGGTGACCGCATCCACCGGCGGCGACCCGGTCAGCCTGACGGCGAACCAATCGGCCCGCCTCGACGGTGCGGGCGTGACGGTCCAGCGCGACGGCCCGGAGGGCTTCGTGCGCGCCATCGTCCCGCCGCCGGTCATCGTGCCGCGCGTGCTAACGACCGACTTCCGGCGCCCCGTCGCCGGCAGCCTGCGCGACAAGGACGGCCGCGGCACTGGCCTAACCCATCGGCTGCCGGGCACCGGCGGCAAGTTCGGCGAGCGCGACGCCAACCTGTGCCTCGACCCCGACAAGGGGCAGCTCGCCCTGACGACGACGAACAGCGACGTCAACCGCCAGGTCGGCATGGCGACCGGCGAGTACCTGGGCGTCCGTCTCGCCGACCTCGGGTTCAGCGGTGGCGAGGACTTCGCGGTGACGGTCGCCATCCCCAGGATCCCGGCGCTGCAACACGTCGGGCAGTTCGGCCTGTACGCGGGGACGAAGAGCGACCGCAACATCCGCGGCGGCGTCATCAGCAAGAAGGAGCCGGGGCAGTACACGCAGTTCCTGGTCAACAATAACGGCGGCCGCGACACCGACTCGCATTTTGTGGGCTTGTTTTCGGTCGGCGACGACCTTAGGCTCACCTTGAGGCGCACGGCCGGCAAGTACGCCCTGACCGTGGCCAACGAGACCAGCGGCGGCTCGACCACGCTGGCCACCCGCCACCCCGAGTTCCTCGACGGCGAGCGCGACCTGTACGTCGGCCTGTTCGGCGCCAACACGCAGAGCGACCTCCGCAGGACGCTCGTCATCAAGGAGGTCACGGTGACTGTCTGGACCGCCTCTCCCGCCAGGTGACGTCGCCCCCCGCCGCGTAGCGACAGAAGCTCCCACCGACTTCGACCGAAAGGGCCGAAGATGACCCGATCCCTCCGCACCGCCACGGCCGTTGCCGGCCTTGCCTTGCTTGGGCTCCTCGTCCGCGCCGACGACAAGAAGCTCGCCCCCGAGCAGAAATTCTCCCCCGAGGAAGTCGCCTTCTTCGAGAAGGAAGTCCGGCCGCTCCTGCAAGCCAACTGCGTGAAGTGCCACGGCGGCGCGAAGGTCCGCGGCGCCCTGCGCCTCACCACTCGCGATGGCGTCCTCAAGGGCGGCGACAACGGCCCGGCCGCCGTACCCGGCAAGCCCGCCGAAAGTTTGCTGGTCGGGGCGGTCAAGTACGACCCCAACGTGCTGCCGCCCAGGGTCGAGGGAATGCCCCCCAAGGGAAAGTTGCCCGACAAGGACATCGAAACGCTGACGAAGTGGGTCCAGATGGGCCTGCCCTGGACGCCCGGCAAGAGCGAGATCGTCCAGGAAGAGCCGAAGAGCGGCGTCGTCACCGAGGAGTCGAAGAACTACTGGTGCTACAAGCCGGTGAAGCGGCCCGACGTGCCGGCCGTGAACAACAAGGACTGGGTGCGCAACCCCATCGACGCCTTCCTCCTGGCGAAGGTCGAGGCGAAGGCGCTGACGCCCGTGGTCCCGGCCGGCCGCGTCGCCCTGGCCCGCCGCGCCTATTACGACCTCACCGGCCTGCCGCCGACGCCGGAGCAGGTCGATGCCTTCGTCAACGACCCGTCGGCCGGCGCCTGGGAGAAGCTGATCGACAAACTCCTCGATTCGCCGCAGTACGGCGAGAAGTGGGGCCGGCACTGGCTCGACGTGGTGCGCTTCGCCGAGACCAACGGCTACGAGCGCGACGGCCCCAAGCCGTTCGCCTGGCGCTTCCGCGACTACGTCATCAAGAGCTTCAACGACGACAAACCGTATGACCAGTTCGTCCGCGAGCAACTCGCCGGGGACGAGATGCCCGGCTACAACCCCGACGCCGTGATTGCCACCGGGTTCTATCGCCTGGGACTGTGGGACGACGAGCCGGCCGACGGGCAGCAGGCGCGCTTCGACGAGCTGGACGATTTCGTGACGACGACGGGGCAGGGCTTCCTGGCCATGACGACCAACTGCGCCCGCTGTCACGACCACAAACGCGACCCGATTCCGCAGGCCGACTACTACCGCCTGCTGGCGTTCTTCAGCGACGTGCAACGTTTCGACCTCAACCCCGACACCCGCTCCGCCATTGCGCTGACCGACATCAGCCCTCCCGAGGCCCGCGCCGTTTACGAAGGCGACTTGAAGAAGCGCGAGGCGCGCAAGGCGGACCTGACCTCGACGATGAAGAAAATCGAGGACGAGGCCATCAAGAAGATGCCCGCCGAGGACCAGCGCGCTGCGGAGGGCCCCGACCGGCCGCAGGTCCTCCGCAAGATCAGGCGCTTCCTGAGCGCGGAACAGGCCGGCGAGTACGCGAAACTGAAGCAAGAACTCGAGTTGCTGAAGAAGGTGCCCGAGCCGCCGAACCGGACGTTAGCCCTGTCGGTCAACCACTGCCCGCTCAACCCGCCGGACACCTTCGTGATGGTGCGCGGCAGCCCGCGCAACCCCGGCGCGAAGGTCGAGCCCGGCTTCCCGACCGTGCTGGGTTTCCCACCCCCCACGATCCCGAAACCGGAAAGAGGGGCGAAGTCGAGCGGCCGGCGCACGGCCCTGGCCAACTGGATTGCCTCGAAGGACAACCCCCTGACCGCCCGCGTGTTCGTGAATCGGCTGTGGCAGCACCACTTCGGGCGCGGCATCGTGCCGACGCCGAACGACTTCGGCAAGCTCGGCGAGGCGCCGACGCACCCGGAACTGCTCGACTACCTGGCCGACGAGTTCATGAAGGGTGAGTGGCGCGTCAAGCGGATGCACAAGCTCATCATGACCTCCGCTGCCTACCAGATGTCGGTGATGGCCGACGAGAAGGGGTTGAAGCTCGACCCGGCGAACATGCTCTTCTGGCGCTTCAACATGCGCCGCCTGACCGCCGAGGAGGTGCGCGACTCCATCCTGGCGGCGAGCGGGCGGCTGAACCTCAAGGCTGGGGGACCGAGCGTCTTCCCGAAGATCCCGCGGGAGGTGCTGCAAGGCCAATCGATGCCGGGCAACGGCTGGGGCAACTCGCCGCCGGACGAGGCGGCGCGGCGCAGCGTTTACGTCCACGTCAAGCGCTCGCTGCTGGTGCCGATTCTGTCGCAGCACGACCAGGCCGACACCGATTCCAGTTGTCCCGTGCGCTACACCACGAC
The DNA here is from genome assembly GCA_035266225.1 of Gemmataceae bacterium. Lineage (GTDB taxonomy): Bacteria > Planctomycetota > Planctomycetia > Gemmatales > Gemmataceae > DATFNV01. Next base: position 2,392 of record DATFNV010000415.1, on the reverse strand, counting down.
GGTGCCGACGCAGGCGCTGGGCATGCTCAACGGCGAATTCAGCAACGAACAGGCCGGCGCCTTCGCCGAGCGCTTGCGGAAGGAACTGCCGGACGACCTGGCGGCGCAGGTGCGGCGAGCCATCCGGCTGACGACGGGGCGGCAGCCCGCCGACAACGAGGTACACAAGGACGTGACCTTCATCAAGGACATGCAGACGAAGCACAGCCTGACGGAGGAGGCGGCGCTAAAGCAATACTGCCTGCTGGCGCTGAATACAAACGAGTTCATTTATTTGGATTGACGACGATCGGCCGCTTGCGGCTTCGCAGGCATTGCTAAGCCGCAAGCGGCCTGCAAACGGCGAGATACCACCTATGACCAACCAACAATTCTGCGGCCGCACCCGGCGTGAGTTCCTCTGGGAGATGGGCAGCGGCTTCGGCGGCGTGGCCCTGACCGGCCTGCTCTCGGCCGACGGCTTCTTCAACCGTGCCGCCGCCGCGCCGCAGACGAAGTTCCTCAACCCGCTGGCTCCGAAGAAGGGCCACTTCGACGGCAAGGCCCGGAGCGTCATCTTCATCTTCTGCTACGGCGGGCCGAGCCACGTCGATACTTTCGACTACAAGCCGGACCTCTACCCCCTCGACGGCAAGACGATCACCGTCAAGACCTTCGGCCGCGGCGGCCACAAGAACGAGGGGCGCGTCGTCGGGCCGAAGTGGCAGTTCCGGCGGTACGGCCAGTGCGGCAAGTGGGTCAGCGACCTGTTCCCCCACCTGGCCACCTGCGTCGATGACGTCGCCTTCATCCATTCGCTGTACGCTGAGTCGCCGATCCACGGCTCGGCGATGCTGATGATGAATTCGGGCCGCCTCCTCAGCGGCCACCCGGCGCTGGGGTCGTGGGTCAACTACGGCCTGGGGAGTGCCAACGAGGACTTGCCCGGCTTCGTCGTCATGCTCGACAAGACCGGCGGGCCGATCAGCGGGCCGAAGAACTGGTCGAGTGGCTACATGCCGGCCGCGTACCAGGGCGTCGTCATCCGCGCCGCCGGCACGCCGATCCACGACCTCGACCTGCCGCCGGGGGTGACGCGCGAGGCGCAGCGCGAACTGCTCGATCGGCTGCGCGAGAAGAACGAGGAGCACCTCGCCGAGCGCAAGGACAACAGCGAGCTGTCGGCCCGCATTGCCAGTTACGAGCTGGCGTTCAAGATGCAGCGGCACGCGCCCGAGGCGGTCGATTTCGTCAGGGAGTCGCCGGAAACGCTGCAACTGTACGGCATCACGGAGAAGCGCACGGAGGACTTCGGCCGCAAGTGCCTGCTGGCCCGGCGGCTGGTGGAGCGCGGCGTGCGCTTCATCCAGGTGTACTCGGGCGGCGCCCACAACGACGACAACTGGGACGCTCACAGCGACATCGTCAAGAACCACACCAAGCACGCCGGTGACACGGATAAGCCCATTGCCGGGTTGCTGAAGGACCTGAAGCGGCGCGGGCTGCTCGACTCGACGCTGGTGGTCTGGGGTGGCGAGTTCGGCCGGCAGCCGACGGCAGAGTACGCCCAGGGGACCGGCCGCGATCACAACGCCTACGGCTTTACGATGTGGCTCGCAGGCGGCGGCATCAAGGGGGGCACCAGCGTCGGCGCCACCGACGAGCTGGGCAGCGCCGCGGTGGAGGACCGCTTCCACGTGAAGAACCTGCACGCTACCATCCTGCAGCAGATGGGGCTCGACCCGAATCGGCTGTCGTACTTCTACGGCGGGCTCGACCAGAAGCTCGTCGGCGTCGAGGGGGCCGAGCCGATTCGGAAGATTATCGCGTGACACGGAGAGAGAAAAGATGACCGCCTCCATCGACCCGGTCGTGCGCTTGATGGCTGTCTGTGAGCGCGCGGTCCCGGACCCGGAGAATCCCCACAAAGTCGATCTGCGCGGGCTCCTGAGTACCGTCCTCGTGGATGCAGCGGCAGTCTTCCCTGTCCGCGTGCCGCAACTGAGCGTCTATGTCATGATGACAGGCGGGCGTGGGGTCGGCCGCGCTCAGATAGTGGTCGTCGATGCGGACACCGAAACGGATCAGTTCGGCAGCGCGCGCCATGAAATCCGGTTCGGTAGCGACCCGCTGGCGGTCGTGGCGCGGAGTTTCCGCCTGCTCAACTGCCCATTCCCCTCAGCGGGCCTGTACCTGGTGGAGTTCCGGTATAATGAGCATGTGCTCGCCAGCCAGCCCCTCATAGTGAAGAGGAGATAGCGATGATCGAGAACGATCCCCCCCGGATTGACTTGACCGTGTATGTTGACGACTACCAGGAATTCGTCTGCGAGGCCATTACCGACCCGGCCGTCCTCCAGTCGCTCAAACCCCCTCCCGAGGTGGGCGGCGCGCCAACTCCCGTGCCGACGCC
>DATFNV010000414.1:0-18867 GCA_035266225.1 Gemmataceae bacterium | reverse complement strand
GGAACTGTTCATACCCCTTGTTGAAGGAAAGACACCGCCTTTCTACAAGCCTCCCGCCACCGGGGCTGGCGCGTTACCTGCGTCAGGAAGCACGCAAAAACGCAGCGGTTCTCGCGCACTGGAGAGATCGCACCCTCTCCTGGTACTTCTTGTAGTAATCCATCCGCCGCGGGTTCTGGGCGATCATCTGCCGCAGCTTCTGCTCGACCAGGTCGCGGACGTCTTGCAGCACCGCCCGCTGCCGCTTGACTTTCTTGGCGAACTCCTCCCGCAGCTTCTCGAAATCAACCCGGCTCAGGTCCACCGTCAGCCCGCCCGCCTCGTCCGCGCCGGCCCCCTCAGTGCGGATGGCCTCGTTTACGATCTTGTGCAATTCCTTGAGCACCTCGGTGACGTCCGAGGTGTCACGGCGCTCCTCGAGCTTCTTGTACATCGTCTCGATGTTGTCGTGCCGCACGGCGTAGGCATAGGCCGACGGCTCCGGGAGGAGCGCCTTGAAGCGGGCGAACATTTCACGCGCCATGATCTCGAAACGCCGCTTTTCTTCGTCCGACGCATACAGGGCGTTCACGGCATCGCGCAGCGCTTCGATCCGGTCGAAGCCCTTCGCCCCCGCCAGCCGCGACGGGTCGAAACTCAGCCCCCTCAGGTGATTCTCGGCCACCTCGATGGCCTCGACCAGCGCCAGGACGAGCCGCTCGATCGGCGCGACCATCTCCTCGCCGCCGGCCTCGGCCTCGTCACCCAGCGCGTACTGCGCCAGCGCCGCGCGCAGGCTCTTCAGCATCCCGTTGTAGTCCACGATTACGCCGCACGCCTTGCCCGGGAATACCCGGTTGGCGCGGGCGATGGCCTGCATGAGCGTGTGCGCCTTCAGGGGCTTGTCGATGTAGAGGGTGGACAGGCACTCCACGTCGAACCCGGTCAGCCACATGGCGCAGACGATCCCCACCCGAAACGGGTGAGCGGGGTCCTTGAAGGCGCTCTCCACGTCCACGCGGCGGCCGTCCGGCGTCTCGAAGCCCCGCTTCATCAGTTCGCGGTGGGGGATGATGTCGAAGCCCCATTTCTTGAAGTCCTTGACCTCGTTCTGGCCCTCGCTAATGATGAGCCCGATGATGGTTTGCCCCATCCATTCCGCCTGGCGCCGCAGCCGGTCGGCCTGGCCGGTCAGTTTCTCCCGCGTCTCCGAGTCGGCCGCGGCGGACTGTTCCGCCTCCGTCTGCTCGGCCGCCGCCCGGACGGCGGCAAGCCTCACCTGCCAGCGGGGAATGATCCGCTGGTGCATCCGGGCGCAGGTGACCTTGTCGATGCATACCAACAGCGACTTGCCCGATTCCCAGCGGGCCGAGCAGTGCTCCACGAAATCGTCGGCGATCTTGTCGAGGCGGTCGTCGGCGGTGATGACTTCGTAATCCTTGCCCAGCAGCTTTTCCAGGAGCGCCGCCTGGTCCGCGTCCAGGTCGGCCTCTTCGACCTCCTCGGCGATGCGGTCGTTCAGGTCCAGGCGGGTCAGGCCCAGCTTGTCGCCGCGGTTCTCGTAAACCAGCTTGACCGTTGCCCCGTCCTCTTCCGCGCGCTTGAAGTCGTCGCGCGAGACGTAGTCGCCGAAGATGCGCCGCGTCAGGTGGTCGTGCTTGAACAGCGGCGTCCCGGTGAAGCCGATGAAGGCCGCGTTCGGCAACGCCAGCCGCATGTTGCGGGCGAGCTTGCCGGCCTGGGTCCGGTGCGCCTCGTCCGAGACGACGATGATGTCGTCCCGCTCGCTGTAGGGCCGGCGCGGGTCCACTTCCTTGTTGAACTTGTGGATCAGCGTGAAGACGAAGCGGTGATCCTGCCCCAGCAGCACGCGCAGCTCCTCGCCGGATTTCGCCCGCGGCGTCTGGTCGTTGGTCACGCCACAGCCGGCGAAGGTGCGGTAAAGCTGCTTGTCCAGCTCCTCCCGGTCGGTCAGGACGACGAAGGTAAAGTTCCCCGGCACCACGCGGCAGACCTTTTCGGTGAAGCACACCATCGCGTACGACTTGCCGCTGCCCTGTGTATGCCAGAACACGCCGAGCCGGCCTAGGTCGGGATGGGCGCGCTCGATCAGGGGCAGCAGCCGGGTTTCCGCCGCCCGGCCGGCCGGCGCCTCCTCGTCCGCGGACGCCGGCGCCACTTCCACGAGGCGGTGGCGCAGCCGCTCTTGCGGGGGAAACTGCTCCTTGAGCGCCTGTTGCCGCTGCATCGACGCCACCGCCTTGTTGACGCCGAGTACCACGTGATTGCGGGCCACCACCTTGCGCGCCGGGCCGGGCTTGCTCTCGTCGAAGAGGATGAAGTTCTCCACCAGGTCGAGCAGCCGCCCCCTGGCCAGCATGCCGTCGAGCAGGACGGTGGCTTCCAGCCGGCCCTGCTCCTTCTCGTCGTTGCGCTTCCACTCGTTGAAATGCTCCCATTCGCTGGTGATCGAGCCGTAGCGGGCGCGGTCGCCGTTGGAAACCACCAGGAACGCGTTGTGGTGGAAGGCGTGCGGGATGGTGTCGAAGTAGTCGCTCAGGTTGCCGTCGAAGCCGGCGCGGATGTTGCGATACACCGCCTTCAGCTCGATGAAGACCAGCGGCAGCCCGTTGACGAAGCACACCAGGTCGGCCCGGCGGTTGTAGTGCGGCACGCGCAGGCCCTGGATCTTCAGCTCGCGGACGGCCAGGAAGCGGTTGTTGGCGGGGTCGCGGAAATCGAGCGCCCGGGCGTTGGCGTGGTGGACCTGGTGTTTCTCGTCGCGGTAGCTGACCGGCACGCCGTCGCGGAGGAAGCGATGAAACGCCTGGTTGTGCTGAAGGGTGGAACGCGCGAAGTCGTGTTGAACGAGCTTTTCGAGGGCTTCCGCCAGCGCCCGAGGCGGCAGGGTCGGGTTGAGGCGTGCGAGCGCCGCCGACAGGTCGCGGGTCAGCACCACGTCGCGCTCGCCGGCCCGGCCCAGGGTGCCGGCCGGGCCGAAGGTCTCCTCGTTCCAGGCGAAGATGCTGTCCCAGCCGAGCTTGTCGTGCAGGTAGTCGGCGAAGGTCTGCTGGACGAGACGGTCTTCGCTGTTGACGTCGGTAATCATGGTGTCGGCCCACGGGAATCGTGCAGTGCCGGGTGACGGTCCAGGTCGGCATTATTCGACTCGCCGCTTGATACTACACTCTCCAATACACTCTGTTGGATGTACTACATCTACTCCGCGAGGCGACGCCACAGGGCGGCGGTGCCACGCCCTTCGCAGACGACTTTTCCTTCTTTTCGCAGTTTGGCCAGCAGAGCACGAATCCAGTCGCGACCGACGCCCGGACAGTCCCGTTCCAGGTCCGTTAGGCGAAATGGGCCGGGGTGCGAGGCGATGGCCGTCAAGACGAGTTCGGTCTTTTCCCCCCGCGGTGACGCCGTTTCCCCAACGCGGCGCTCGAATTCTCTGTAGGCGTCGATCAGCGTGTACAGCAAGAAGTTGATGTAATGCCACGGATTGTGCTTGCCCTGGTGCCAGCCCTCCGAGCTGAGCTTCAGCACCTCGTAGTAGCGCTCCTTGTTCTGCTCGATGAGGCGTTCCAGGCTGATGTACCGGCCGACCTCCAGCCCCGCGTGATAGCACTCCAGCAAGAAGAACAACCGCGACGCTCGGCCGTTGCCGTCGCGGAACGGGTGGATGCAGAGAAAGTCCAGGTTGAATGCCCCGAGTGCGATCAGTGGGTGAACGACCCGCTGCGCTTGCACTTCCTGCCAACGCTGGATCAACTCGGCCATGAAGGGTCGCGTGTCAGCGGCACACGCCGTGCGAAAGCGGACCTCGCGCCGGCCGTCCGGAAACACCTCGATGATGTCGTTTGCCGACTGCTTGTATTCGCCGGCGTCGCCCACGCCCCCGCGCGACAGGCTATGGAGTTGCCGAATCGTGGCCTCCGTCAAGGGCAACGTCGCTCCCTTCGTGTGAATCAGGTCGAGCGCCTTGCGGTAGCCGCGCACTTCCTCCTCGTCGCGGTCGCGGAGCAAGGCCTTGCCAAAGACGATGGTGCCAACTCGCTTCTGATCGACCTCGACGCCCTCGATGCGATTGGACGACACCGCGCTTTCGATCAAGGCGTGCTCGCGCAACGCCTTAAGTTTCTGCGGCGCCTGCTTGGTGAACAACTCTTGTTTGCCCAATGCCTGCGACACGTCCGCGACGTACCAGGAAGTCGCGGCCGGAATGGCGGGCGACCGCTCCGCAAACTGACGCAGCGTCATCATACCGCCACCTCCCCGCTCATCAGCCGAGGGAGCAACAAGTCGCGGGCCGCTCGCAATTTCTCTGTTTGCCGGCCAAGTACGGCGACCATCTCATGGATTGGCGCGACATGGTCGATGTACAGGCGCTGCAAGCGCATGGGTGGAAGCACAAGGGCGATATCGGCCATTATCGAGAGATTCAAGTTGGGCATGATCGCTCCCTGAGCACGACCCGCAATCACTCCCATCACGTCGCTACGCCCAAGTGTGTCAAATAAGACACGAGGGATAACGTAATCGTGCCTGGGGCGGAGTCGCATACAGCCCGTCCCGCACATCCAACCCACTTCGCGCTCGCCAACGAACGCCTTCCGGCCGATATCGCCGCGCCGAGCCAGGACGATGTCACCAACTCTGAGCACATGGCGGAAGAGGCGATCTCGAATCGCTTCCGGTACACGAGCTATCGAGTCTATTGAGATTCGAGAACTGATAATGTCCTTTGGCATGACTACGGGGATTCCCTCCTCCGAGTAGTCCGCCTCATGCAATTGACTGCCGAAAGGCCCCGTCTGGATGCCGTCGTCCGGCACGCAGGCTTCTTCGAGAGTGGTTCGTTCCCATCCCTCCGGCATCCCATCGATCAGGCGTGTATGTTCGTGTCCTGGAAAGCGCAGGTGGATAAACCACTCGCGGTACAGCAGCCGCGCCGCTTCCTCCAGAAGGGCCATACGCCGCCGGTTGTTCTCGATCAGGTCGTCGTAGGCGGAGAGGATTTCGGTGATCTGTTTCCGGCTCGCGGGATATGGAATCTCGAAATCTTTAATCCTGTCCTGCGGAAGGTTCGGGAACGTCGTCCCGCCTGCGAGTTGTAATAGCCCGGCGAGCCTGTAGTCCAGGCAATATCGAATAAACTTTGTGTCCAAGTCGGTTTCTCCGCGAATCGCGCAGACTCCGCGCCCAAGCGAGTAGACTTTGTCAGCCCAGTTCATGCGACCGGTCGTAGAGCCGCGAACGCAGAAGATCAAATCGCCTTTGGCGCATTCTTTGACTGATGCGGTCGTAAAAATGGTGCATTCGGGATACGTATCGCCGAACTCGGTCGGGCCATTCAGCAGTGGCGTGCCTTCACCTCCGGCATTGTAGGTATGCCCTTTCGGCGAAGTCCCCATTATGACTTGTGCAACATCCCTGATTCTCTTGAGAGACACGGTCATATCCCCAGATCCTCGATATTCTTCTGGATCTTCGCCGCCAGGCCTGCGGCTTCGTGGTTCAAGTCGGCCAATTCGATGTGGATATCGCGCAAGGCTTGCTCGAAATCAAACTCCTCGTCCACCTCCGGCGGGGCAACGCCGACGTAGCGGCCTGGGGTAAGGCTCCAGTCGGCGGCTTCGATCTCCGCGCGGGTGACGGCCCGACACAGGCCGGGCACGGGCGCGAGCCGCGCGTCGGGAAAGCGTGAGAGCAGCCAGTGGGCCTGGCGCTCGAAGTAGGCGGTGCGCTTGAGCTGTTCGACGGCATCCTTGCGCCGCGCCTCGAGTTCCCTTTCGAGCCGGCCGATGGCGCGGCCGTCCCAGGCGTCGTGAGCGCGGGCGCCGGCGTCCTTCTCGGCGGCGTCCACCAGCCGCGCGGCGAGCTTGCAGACGAGGTCCACGTCCTTGACCAGGTTGCGGCAGGCCGTCGCTAGGGCGTCGAGTCCGTCGAGGAACTTCTTCTGCGCGGCGAGCTTCTGCTCGCAGGGCTTTTTCCATTCCCGGTCGATGCGCTCGCTCCACTCGTCCAGCGTCCGGAAACACGCCTCGGCCGCGTCGTCGCGCTCCCTGAGAAGGTCGCGCAGCGGCGCATCCTCGGGCAGGGTGTCGAGGAACGGCGCGGCGGCCTCCGCGAGCAAGAGGTACGCCTTCCGGAAGGCAGCGGCTTTGTCGGCGATGGCCGCGGCCTCCGCGAGGGTGCGCGTGAGGTAGTCCTGCACCAGGGCGACAAAGCGGTCGGACTCGCCGCGATAGAGCCAGACGATGGCGGTGAGGTTCTGGAGCTGCTCCGGCGAGAAATCGTTGATCTTGCGGCTAACCTTGCGGTAGAGGTTCCGCGCGTCGATCATCAGCACCAGGTCGCGCCGCGCGTCGGGCTTGCCCCTGTCGAAGTGCCACAGCTCGCAGGGGACGGTGCGGGTGTAAAAGAAGTTACCGCGGATGGAGATCATCACGTCCACGTCGCCGGTCTGGACGAGTTTCTGTCGGACGTCCTTCTCGGCGTGGCCGGCGCTGGACGCCTGGGACGACATGACGAAGCCGGCCCGGCCGCGGGCGTTGAGGTAGCTGTGGAAGTAGGAAATCCACAGGTAGTTGGCGTTGCTGACCTTCTTGTTCTTGTTGACGCCGGGCAGACCGAACGGCAGCCGGGCGTCGGTCTTGATCTTTTCCGCGTCCACCATGTCCACGTTGAAGGGCGGGTTGGCCATGACGAAGTCGCAGCGGCCGGCGAGGGTATGCACGTCCTCGTAAAAGGTGTTGGCCTCGCGGATGTCGCCCTCCAGGCCGTGGACGGCGAGGTTCATGCGGGCCAGCCGGATGGTGGTGCCGGTCTTCTCTTGGCCGTAGAAGGTGACGCGGCGGGCGGTGTCCTGGCCGGAGCGCTCGATGAAGTGGCTGGACTGGACGAACATGCCGCCGGAGCCGCAGGCGGGGTCGAAGACGGTGCCGTGGTCGGGCTCGATGACGTTGACGAGGGTCTGGACGAGGGAGGGCGGGGTGAAGAATTCGCCGTTGTCCTGGGCGCCCTGCATGGCGAACTTCATCAGGAAGTATTCGTAGATGCGGCCGAAAACGTCGCCGCCGGCGGAGCGCAGGGCATCGCGGTTGAAGATTTTCAGGAGGTCTTCGAGGACTTTCTGCTCGAAGATGTTGTAATCCTTGGGGAGGACGCCAGCGAGGGGCGGAAAGTCGTCCTCGATGGCATTCATCGCCTCCGTCACCGCCCGACCGAGATCGGACCGGGGCCGGCCCAGGATGGCGTCGTAGCGGGCCTTTTCGGGGAGGTAGAGGGCGCGGCGCTTGAGGTAGTCCTCCTTGCGGACCGATCGCTTCGGCATCCGTCCGGCGGCCTGATCGTCCTGGATTTGCCGGGTGGCGGCGTCGAAGCGATTGCCGGCCTGGCGGAGGAAGATGACGCCCAGCACGGGCATGCAGTATTCGCTGGAGGTGAGCTTGGAGTTGGCGCGCAGCTGGTCCGCCGCCTCCCAAAGGTCGGCTTCCAGCTGGTCCAGGCCGGACAATTGATCGTGTTCCATGAGAGGCGTTCGACGGCCGGCGATGTTTCGTTCGACGTATCATCCCACCCGGCATTCTACGGCAGCCGGGGAGGCGGCCGCCAGCGCGGTAGCTCGTTTTCCGCCCGCACGCGCCCGCACGGAGGTCACGCCCCGTTCCAGGGGTTGGGCGATGTTTCTGGTCAGGCGTACACAGCTCAATATGTCAACCTGCTCCCCGCCCTGATGAGACGATCCCGAATTGTGGTGCTATCCCGGTGGGAGAAGAGTAAACTGCCCTCCATCCCGATAGCGGAGGACAGGCCTTGCCGGGAAGCGTCCGCCCGTCAATAGATCGGTCCGACAGCCAGCCCACCGCAGGAGGGCACACCAAGTTGACTCCCGACCTTGTCCATCTTGCTGGCGTGCTCGGATCAGCGCTCGTCCTGATCGGCGGCGCCATCTGGTGGTGCTTGCGGCGCCATCTCAGGACTCTTTATCGCCGGATCAAACTGCTCGAAGTCAGCCGTAGCAGGCTCCAGTCCGAGAAGACACTTCTGGTGGAGGACCAATCTGCGCTACAAGAGGAGATCAAGCAGATCACCCAGCAAAGGGATCTGGTACGCGGCCAACTCCAGCAGGTCTCCGAGACGCTCAGCGGGCTCCAGGCAGAGAACACCAAATTGGAGGTGCAACATGGCGTCTTGCAGCGGCAATTCGCCGAACTCGGCGAGCAGCTGAAAGCCGCCAAGGATGGCCTGCAGGAGCGTAACAAGCTGCGCCGCGAGGGAGAACAGTTGCAGCAGCAGCTGGAACGATCGGAGCGTCAGGCCGAAGATCTGGAACAGCAACTCAACGAGCGAGTCGAACGGTACCAGAAGGATGTCGAGGCACGCGAGGAACAGATTCGCCACTTGAAAGGCGAATGCGACCGCGAGAGCGACCGGGCCAAGCAAGCCGAGGCCGGCGCCGGTCAGTTGACCGCGCAGCTCGAGCAGTTGAACAAACAGATCGAGCAGGTCATCAAGCAGGACGAACGGGTCTGGGAGCGATCCGTTGCGGGGCCGTCGTTCCAGCCGTTGTCCCGCCGGGAGGTGCCGATCATCGCCGTCTTGAACCTCAAAGGCGGGGTCGGCAAGACGACCATTACCGCCAACCTGGCCGGGCTGATGGCCCAGCAAGGGAAGAAGGTCCTGGTGATCGACGCGGATTACCAGCGGAACCTGTCCATGCTGCTGGTCTCCGACAAAGACCGCAAGATGCTCCACCTCGAACGGCGAACCCTGCAGCACGTTCTGAGCGGTCCCAGCCGCAGCCTACCCTCCCTGCTCTTCGCAGCCAGCGAGGTCTCCGGGCTCCCTGACTGCTGGGTCGTGACGAACAGCGACGCCCTCAGCGCTCGTCCTGGCGTCGCTGCGCCTGCCCTGGAAGACATCGGTCTGGAGGACGTCGAAATGCGGTTGATGGCGGAGTGGATGTTCCGCGAGAAGGCCCCCGACGTGCGCTTGCGTCTCCGTGAGGCCCTGCACGACCTGAGCCTCAAGGAGAACGGCTATCGTTACGTCCTGATCGATTGCCCGCCACGGCTGAGCACCGCCTGCATCAACGCCCTGGCGGCTAGCGATTTCTTCTTTGTGCCGGTGCTCCTCGACGCGACTTCGGCCCGCTCCGTTCCGAATTTGCTCCGCACCTTGCGCCGGCTGCATGCCTCGGCACTCTTTCCGCATTTGAGTTGCATGGGTGTCGTTGCCAATGAGGTGACATTTCGGGGTGAGCAGCCGATTGTCCGCGAAGCAACAACCTGGAAGGCGCTTCCCGTTGTCTGCCGGGAAGCCTGGGGAAGTGACGTCCACATGTTCCGCACGATGGTTCCCGACAGCGGCCGCATTGCGGAGGCGGCCGGCCGTGTTTTCGGACAGGGCGAGGGGCCCTGTCTGGCTCTCGGGGATACCGAGATCAACCGGGTCTTCGCTGCGTTGCTCAAGGAAATCAAGACGAGGATCGACCATGAGAGTAAGCACGTTGCAACTGTTTCTGCGTAGCCTGCGGTCCGCGGTGACGGCGGCTGACAGCAACTCCTCGCTCCCAGCAGACCTGGAAGCGGCTTCCGCGGGGCTGGAGCCGTTCGCCCCGCTCGACTTCAGTCAGTTCGCCGCGTTCCTGCGACAGGCCGAGCAATACCGAGACTCCGGCACCGTCTCGGTGCCGTCGTCGGCAAGCCTCGGCGCCGAGAAGGTGCAGACGAGCCTCCGCGGGGCTGCTTCGCTGGCCGACAAGTTCTCCAGCGCGGACAGCCTCGACGCGCAGCAGGTCACGGCCGAGCGGGAGAAGGTACGGCAGGAGCTGGAACAGGTGCTCGCCGCATTCCTGAAGCCCTTGGCACTCAACGTCACCCTCAAGGGCGATGACAAGGGGTTCCAAGCCGCCCTGAAAAGGGCCGGGACTCGTGCATTTGCGGCCCGAATAAGGGCAGCGCTGAACGGGGTCACCGACGAAGCGTCTCTCAACGCTCCTGAGCGCCAGGAAAAGCTGCGGGCGATCGTGGACCGGCTGCAGCCAGCCGACCTGAAAGCCGTGGCGACCGAGTTGGGTGCGCCGGCATCCGGCGGGAAGGACGCCCTCGTGTCCGCAATCGTGGAGCGAGTTACGGGGATCAAGCCGGCTGCGAAGAAAGCCACACGAGCTTCCCGGGCGCCTGCGGTCGATCAGGCGGCGGTCCAGCAACAGGCCGTCAAGCTCAAGGGGCTTCTGGAGAAGTCGCTGGACCCCAGCGGGCTGAGCAGCGCGGAAATCGAAAGCGCGATTAGCGAACTGGAACCGAGGAGCGTCGCGGAACTCCAGGCCATCGCCAAAGAAGTGGGTCTGGAGAAGGTCGGCAAAGCGAAAAAGGGCATCCTGAAGCAAATCCGGGAGAAGTTGCGGGAGGTCGAACGCGCCCGGGAAAGCATTCAGGTCTGAGCCCCGGAGCATGGATCGGGCGGAAACACCAGCTCGCAGCCCCAGCGCGGGAACGGCACTCTTTCACAAGGGAAACAAAGGGTGTCCGGAACCGCAAAGACTTTCTGTCTTTGCGGTTCCGGCTCCCCGCGTAGGTAGGGCCCTGCAAGCAGCTCGCGCAGCGTCTCCAGTCGCAGCCAAGCCTTCGCCGTGAACAGGTTGATCTCGGCATCGACGCCGCTGGTGTCGAAGCTGCCGAAACCGAGGTGCGGGATGCCGCTGGCGAGGTACGTCTCCAGGCAGAACTTCAGGTGGGCGGCGCTGTGCCCCTGCAACACGCCCAGCGCCCGCTCGCGAAGGTCCGCGGGCATGCGGCGGTGGAACTTGACGCCCTCCGCGGCGGTGACGTGGACCCGCTCCTCGACCTCCGCGGCCGTGTTACGCGAGGTGGGGACGAAGTCGGGCAGGACGTAGGCCGCCGCCCAGTCATTGCGGGCGTAGAAGTCCAGCAGACGCGGGAACAGTTCGTCGTAGGTGACCTTCCCCTGCTGAACGAAGAACCCGCCCGGACGCTATCGACGTAGGACTGCCGGGTGTGGAAACCCAACTCGTCGCGGTGCAAGTCCGCGAGGGCCTTGACCCCGTCAATCAGCGCCAGTCCCGCTGGCTTTGTAACTCTCACTTCTGCCATCTTTATTACATTCGCAACGCGGCCCCTCTTGGCGAACGGCTTCCTTGCTGGTCAAGCGATAGCCGATGATAACCCGCCGAAGAGCGGTGTCAATCAGGGAAGCCGTTTGCGGAACAAATAGTCCCGCAACTTGAACACACCCGCCTGGTTCAACGACGGGTAGCAGCCGGCGCGGAGCTTGGTTCAAAGCGGAGTGACAGTCACTGGGTCCGGTCTCCGGTTGAGCTGGAGGTTGACCCCGCGCGTCGCTTCGGCCGAATTTCCTCCCTGACGAATCGTTTCATTGCCCCCCCGAAGGGGTGTCTACCAAAGTCGTGAAACGAATGGGTTGTGGACGGCGCAAGGCGGGGAAGGACAAGGACATCGGGAAATGCGATTCGTTTCACCGGCCCGTGAAACGAATCGGCTCCCGGCACACCCGGCGCGGCGAAGGAACGCCGGACGCGGCCGGGGGGGCGCCGTGCCGTGTGGCCGTGCCACGGGAGTCTTACCCAGCGGCCCGCGCTCTCGAACCTTGCCCTGCCGGCTCGAAAAGTGAAGGCGCAAGTAACAGCACAGCAAGGAAAGGAGTTGTGCCTGCGAGCGGGTTTGCTCACAATTCGCGCTGGAATGTGAGCACCCCCCGGATGTGAGCAAACCCTCGGGGCGGCCTCCGGGGAAGCCAACGCGCCCTTTCCAGGGGCACGAATGCACGGATGTTCTTTCGTCAGCCCTCCTCAAGTCAGCCGCGCCGATGTGCCGATAAAGCAGACGTGCGCTTCTGCCGACGCGGCCATGGCGCCGGCGGGCGAGGCTGGTCAAGCGGGGGACCGAGGGATGACCGAGACGCAAACACTGCTGGGGAAGATCGCGGCACTACGGCAGCGGCTGGAGCAGGCCCAGGGGCTGGCCAACGAAGCCGGCTCCGCGGCCGCCGCCCTGGCCGGCGACGACGGCGCCCGCCTGGAGGTGCTCCGGCACAAGGCGTCGGCCGGCACCGAGTACGACGTCCTCGTCGATGCCTCGCTGCGACAGCTGGGCGACACCGACGCGGGGCCGGCGAAAGTCTTTCCGACGCAGCTGACCGGCCGCGCCCGCCGTGTCATCGAGCGCGGCCGCGAATTGCTCGCCCAGTTGCGGCCCCTCGCCGACCACCTGGATCCCGAGGGGGTGTCGCCGCAGCAGGCCGGGGGAAGCCCCCTGGATCGCTTCTACAGCGACACCGCGGCGATGACCGAGTCGATGTTGCGCATGGTGCAGGCATTCCCGAACGCCCCCAGCGCCCAGCTGAAACTCTGTGACGGCCTCGAAGCCATCCTGCACGTCGTCGCCCAGCGCGTGGCGATCCTCGCCGGGTCCGTCGCCCGGCGGCGTCAGTGGGCGGAGCGTATCGACACGCTGGCCGGCTTGCTGAGCGCCCTGGCCAACGGCGAGGCGACCGACGTGGCTGCGTTCACGGCCCTGGCCGAGGCGCTGACCGCCGAGGCGCAGGAGACCCTGCCGCTGCGCTTCCTGTACGCCTCGCCGGACGCCCCGGCGCGCTGCGTCGCTTGCCACAGCCTCACGGTGGCCCAGGTGGTGGCCCGGGTGGTGCGCCAGGATCCCGAGTTGCGGCACCGCACTCCCGAGGCAGTCCTCGCGGCCCTGGTCTTTGACATCGGGATGCTGCGGGTGCCCCCGATGGTGCTGGCCCAGCCGGGGCCGCTGGACGACGGCGGCCGTCGGATCCTCGAGACGCACCCGCGGGTCGGCGCCGAGTTGGTTCGGCAGCTGCTGCCCGACGCCGGCTGGCTGGCGGACGCGGCGGCGGCCCACCACGAGCGGCTCGACGGCACCGGCTACCCCGCCGGCCTCCGCGAGATGCAGGTGTCGGCGCTGGCCCGGCTGCTGGCCGTCTGCGACACTTACGCCGCCCTCTGCTGCCCGCGGCCCCACCGCCCCGCCCGCGAGACGCGCACCGCCCTGACCGATACGCTGCTGCTGGCCGAGTCCGGCGCCCTCGACAAGGGACACGCCGAGCGGCTGCTGCAACTGTCCTTCTACCCGGTTGGCTCGGCGGTCGAAATGGCCGACGGCTCGGCCGGCGTGGTGGTGGCGACGCACGTCGGCCGACGCGACCTGAACACGCCGGCGCGGCCGGTGGTGGCGCTGCTGACCGACCCGCAAGGGCAGCCGCTGGCGGCGCCGACGCACGTCGATTTGGCCCAGTGCGACAGCCACAGCATCGTGCGTGCCCTGCCGTCGGCGGAGCGCCGCGAGTTGCTCGGCATGCACTACCCGGAATGGGCCTGACATCTTGACGAAGCGAGGGGGTCATGCCCGCCAAGGTCCCGTACTACCAGGCGACGCGCCACCCCTGGCCGTCGCTCCTCTTCCTGCTTCCCCTGCTGGTGGCCTACGAGGGCGGCATTTTCTGGCTGGGGGGGCCGCACCCCGACGCCCTGCGCAACGGCGCCGACGCCTGGCTGCACTGGGGGTTGCAGGAGGTCGGCTTCAAGTTCGCCTACGCCCCGCCGCTGCTGATCGCCCTCTTCTTCCTCGGCTGGAGCTACGCGGCGCGGGGCAAGAGGCCGCAAGACCTCGTCGGCGTCGTCAGCGGCATGGTGATCGAGACCGTCTTCTTCGCACTCGGTCTGTGGGGATTGAGCCGGGCGCTGGGGCCGGTCCTCGAGCACTTCGGCATTCGGCTAGCCTTGGGTGAGGCGCGCGCGGAGGCGATTGGGCAGGCCGTCACCTTCATCGGCGCCGGCATCTACGAAGAAGTGCTGTTCCGCCTGCTCCTCTTTTCCGGGTTGGTGATCGTGATGCGGCTGGCCCTGCTGCCGAGCCTCGTGGCGGTGTCGGCGGCGGCCCTCCTGTCGGCGGCGCTCTTCTCGGCGGCGCACCACGTCGGCCCGTTCGGGGAGCCGTTCGAGCGCTCCGTCTTCGTGTTCCGCACGCTGGCCGGCCTGTACTTCGCCGTGGTCTACCGCCTCCGCGGCTTCGGCGTCGCCGCCGGCGCCCACGCCCTGTACGACGTGGTCGTCGGTGTCAGAATGGGATGAGCCCCGCTCCCCAACGGGGACTTCGCGAAAAGTGGGTGCCCCCGCGGCCCGCGCGTGTGCTAAGATGGCCGATTCCAGCGAGCCGCCGGGCCTTTACTTGTCCGTGGTGTCAACGTCGAGGGAACCTGCCATGATCGTCACGACCGGGAACGAGATCGCCGGGCATTCGATTGCCGGCTACGTCGGCATCGTGCGGGGCATTGTGGTCCGATCCCCGAGCATCGCCCAGGGATTCCTGGGTGGGCTGAAGCAGATGGTCGGCGGCAACATCGAAGCCTACGCGGAGGTCTGCGAGGCGGCCCGCGAGGAGGCCTACGAGCGCATGGTGCAGCACGCCCGGGAGCGCGGGGCGGACGCGGTCCTCGGCATGCGCTACGACGCCACCGAGTTCAACCAGGGCGTCACGGAGGTGCTGGCCTACGGGACCGCCGTCAAGCTGGCGCCCGCCTGACCCCCCCGGGTCACGCGCCACCCCAGCCGCGCCGCAGGCTGGTCTGATTGAAGAGCGACGCGAACACGGCGTCGTAGGCGTGGGTAGCCCCGCCGCCCGTGGTTGTCACCTTGGCGGCGCCGGCCAGGCCCGTCACGACCACGTCGTCGAGCAGCGCCACGGCGTTGGTGGCCGTGAAGCCGATCTGGCCGCTCGCGTAAGTCGCATCGGTGGTGGCTACTTCGAGGATCCCGCCGACGTACAACTTCAGCGCGCTGCCGTTGAGGTCGGCGCGGACCGTGTAATCCTGGTCGAACTGGAAGGCGTAGGGCGCGCTCGTGGCCAGGATGGTCACGGTCGCGCCGTTGCGCAGGGCGATCATCCACTCGCCCAGGGCCACGTTGTAGCCGAAGAAATACAGGTGCGTATTATCCTGAACCCGGGCCAGGAGGCTGGCGCTGCCCGCGGAGAAGGCGTCGATGTTCAGCGTGGCCTGGTAGCTGTAGTTGGTCCAGGAGGACTGGCCGGCCACGGCGCGGCTGACCGTGTAGCCGTCGTTGGCGACCAGCAGGCGGTTGTTGCCGTTGACGTTGACCAGGGCGTAGTCCCAGTCGCCGCTGGTCACCGTCCAGTTACCCGCGCCGGACGTGAAGTTGTCGCTGAAGAGCACCGAGCTGGTCGCGACGGTGACCGTGGCCGAGCCGGTGACGCCGCCCGCGACCGCCTTGACCGCCGCGCCGCCCGGCGCGTTCGCCGCGGTAAACAGCCCCGAGCTGCCGACCGTCCCGGCGCCGGAGGCGGACCAGGTGAAATGCGGTTGCGACGCCAGGGCGTTCCCGAACTGGTCCTTCGCGGTGGCGGTGAATTGCTGCTTGCCGCCGGGGGCCACGGTCACCGTGCCCGGCGAGACGCTCACGGAGGTGAGGACCGCGTTGACGTTGACGGTGACCTGGCTGGTGACACCCAGGCCGGCCGGGTCGGTGATGGTGACCTGGAAGGTGTAACTCCCCGCGGCGCCGAAGGTGACCGTCGTATTCTTGGCCGCGTTGTACCCGTTGGCGCTGAACGCGACCGAGGCGGGCGCCGTGCCAACCATTTTCCAGGTGTAGGTCAGGCTCGGCTCGCCAGCGCTGTCTTTGCCCAGCACGCTCAGGCTGACCGTCGTGGACGTTTGGGAGACGACGTGGGCCGCCGTGGCGACGGTGGGCGGTTGGCTGGTGCCGCCGGGCGGCTGAGTCGTGCCGCCGACCAGGCCGCTGACGACGAGGTTGGCGACGGGGGCGCCTCGACCGGTGACGAGGTCGTAGCCGGGCCCGGCCTGGTAGCCGCCGTTGCCGCCGCTGGTGACGTCGTGGAAGTCGCCCGCGGGCAATTGATACAGGGCCGGCAGGGTCTGGGTGAAGCCGTCGAGCGAGCCCTGGCCGGCCAGCGCCCGCCCCTGGTCGGCGATGGCCACCAGGGCGGCCCACTGCGGCGCCGCGGCGCTGGTGCCGCCCACCTGGGCCCAGCCGCCCCAGCCGTAGGTGCCGTAGACCGCGACACCCGTATTCGGATCCGCATCATAGGCCACGTCGGGGCCGGCCCGCCGGCCGTTGGCCGAGATGACGCTGGTGCCGCTGTGGATCGTCAGCCCCTGCTGGTAGCCCGGCTGCGAGAGCACGGTGCTGAGGCTGCCGCCGCTGCCGGACCAGGCCGTTTCGCCCAGGTAGGTGCCCTGGGAATTGACGCTCAGGGAGGTGCCGCCGACGGCGACGACGTGGGTGGACAGGGCGGGCCAGATGGCGGGCGAGCCGCTGTCGCCCGACGAGCCAAAGAAGGTGACGCCGCCGTGCCCGGCCGGCGTGGTGAAGTAACTGTCGTACGACTGCTCCCCGGAGAACTCGCCGGCCCCCCAACTCATCGACACCGTGACGACGCCGGGCTGCTGCCGGGCGTAGTTCACGGCGTTCATCAGGTCGGAGTCGGAGGCGCTGTTGGCCTCGACCAGCAGGAGGCTCGCCCCGGGCGCCATGGCGTGGGCCCATTCCACGTCCAGTTCGATCTCTCCCGCCCAGCCGGAGTCGGCGGCGGGCATCCGCGTGGTCGAGGCGTTGCCGTTGGCGTCGATGCCGGCCTTGACGAAACTCGGCGGTGCTGCCAGGCCGAACTGCTGATCGAACACCGTCAGGTCGTTGGCGATGCTGGGGTCGTCGTAGGCCTCGACGAGAGCGATGGTTTCGCCGGCGCCGTTGCCGCTGACGGTGCCGTTGGCGAAGGTGATCTGGTTGAAGCCGTAGGCTTGGCGGACCTGGGAGGGATTGAGGCCGTAGGGCGTGCCGGCGTTCGCCTGGTTCGACGCCAGGGGATGGCCGGCCAGGACGTGGGTGGGAACGAAGGTCACGCCGCTAGGGAGCACCAGTTCCTCCAGGGCTTCCAACCGGGGCCGGAAGCTCGCCCGGCGGGAGTCGCGGATGGGGGACGATAGTGGGCGGAAAATGTTCTGCCAGAAGCGGCGACTCATGGTCGGTTCCCTCGTCGGTGTGCTCTGGAGCCTGTGCGCAGGTGGGGCCCGCGCCTCTGCTGGCGAAACGGGAATTTGGGCGGGCGGCAGAAGGTCGCGGCCGGAGATGGGATCGGCGGCCGCACGGAGTCATTCTGCTTGCCGCTTAAGAGTAGACCGGGCCGGGGGAGTTGTCCAATGATTCCGCCGCTTGCGGCTTCGCGGATTAACCCTGCGAAGCCGCAAGCGGCTTTCGGAAAAGGGAAAGGGATTGCTGGGCGCTGCTCACGCCGCCCGCCGTGCCGTGCGGCGCGGCACCCGGAACAGGTCGTCTTCCGCCCACGACGGCTCCGGGTAATTGCGGCGCCAGACGAGCAGCGTGAAGGCCGGCACCAGGAACGGCCGCACCACGAACGTGTCCAGCAGCACGCCGAAGGCCAGGGCGAAGCCGCACTGCACCAGCGTCCCCAGCCCGCCAAACATCAGGGTGGCGAAGGTGCCCGCCATGATCAGGCCGCAGGACGTGATCGTGCCGCCGGTCCGTGCCAGCGCCCGCCGCATCCCCTCGTCGGTGCCGCGCCGCTTCCGCTCCTTCAGGAAGCGGTCGATGATCAGGATGTTGTAATCCTCGCCGACGGCCACCAGGATCGTAAACAAGAAGAACGGCACGCGCCAATCGACTTCGCCCAGCGGCCGGCCGGCCCACAGCGTCCCGGCCAGGGCCGTCGCCCCCAGCGCCGCCAGGTAACTGACCAGGACCGTCGCCAGCAGGTACACCGCCAGCCACAGCCGTCGCACCAGCGCCACCAGGATCACCAGGATGCCGCCGACCACCAGGAAGTTGACGCGCCCCCGATCCTTCTCGGTCACCCGTGCCAGGTCGCGGGCGTTGACCGTCACGCCGTAGCACTCCGCGCCCACGCTGCCGAGCCCCGCCGACTGCCGCGGCAGCTCGTCCCTCAGCCAGGTCTGAATCAGCTCGAGTGTGTCGCTGCTCTGCGGCGCAAATGGGTCGGAGCCCAGGACCACGTCGAGGCGCGTGACGTATTTCTGATCGTTCGGCGCGTCCGGCAGCGTCGCCAGGTAGAATTCGCGCGTGCTACGGTCGGTCCGCTCACACACGTCGTCCACGTTCTTCTGCACCGACCTGAGCAAGCCGCCGAAGAGCCCCCGCGCTTCGGTTTGCGGCACGCGCGGGAGCTGCGGCAGCGGGGCGCCGAGCGGTTGCGTCAGGCTGCGCACCTCGGCCACGTTCTTCAGGAAGCCGAAGCCCAGGCTCAAGTGCGACAGGACGCGCCGCCCCTCGGGGCTATCCCAGTCGGTGGACGAGGTGAGCAGCACCGTGATCGGCCCGGTTTCGCCGGGCGTGAAGCGCTGCCGGATCACATCGAGGCCGCGCATGCTCTCGGCGCTGGGCCGCAATTCGCCCATGGGCTTGTAGTTCGGCTTCAGGCGGTAGCCGACCACGGCCAGGGGCACCAGCACGACCAGGCAGGAGACGATGACCGCGACGGGGCGGGCGACGACGAGGCGGCTGGCGCGGTCCCAGAAGCTGCCGTGGCCGAGGTCGGCGCGCGTCGGCCGCCGGCCGGGCCAGAAGACCTTTCGGCCGAGCAGGGTGAGGAGGGCGGGCGTGAGGGTCAGCGACGCGACGAGGGCCACGACGAGGGAGAGGGCGATGGCCGGGCCGGCGCAGCGCACCTTGGCGAACTCGGCGAAAACCATCAGGCCGAGGCCCCAGACCACGGTGCCGGCGCTGGCGGTCAGCGCCCCGCCGACGTGGCCGACGGCGCCGCACACGGCGTCCTTCGACCCGTGCCCCTTGGCCAGTTC
>DATFNV010000413.1:0-7489 GCA_035266225.1 Gemmataceae bacterium | reverse complement strand
CTGGCGCGCGACCTGCTCCGCTGCGAATCGGCGACCCAGGCGGTCGAAATGGCGACGCGCGCCCTCGACGGCAGCGACTACGCCGGCTGCAACTTCGTCTGCGCCGACGCGTACTCGGCCGCCGTCATCCACGCCGGCGACTGGCTACGCGTGCGCCTGCTGCCGCCGGGGATTCACGTCGTCGCCAACCGCGACGTCAACGACGCCAGCGACCCGCGCGTCATGCACGCCTTGAACTGGCTCGAGCGGCGGACGTTCGGTTGCAGCCAGCAGGTCGTCGTGGCGCTCGAAGAATTGTGCGCCCAGAACGGCGGCGACGGGCCGGCCATCTGCTTCCGCGCGGCGAACCGCGGCACCGTGTCGAGCAGCATCGTCGCCGTGCGTTCGCCGCTGTCCAGCGGCGTCTACCTGCACGCCCAGGGGCCGCCCGACGTGACGCCCTACGCCGACTATTCGCATCTGCTGAACGATTTATTCGTTTAGCGGCCGCCCTCGGGGCGGCGCGTTGGCCAACGCGCCGCCCCGAAGGCGGCCGCTAAACAAGAGGAGTCCCGCCGTGATGAACGTACCCGGCGTCCACTACCCGCACCGCATCCGCCTGCGCGGCCCGTGGCGGAGCGAACAACTCCCCAACGGCGTGCGCCGCCTGCGCCGCTTCGGCTACCCCGGGCGCATCGACGCCGACGAGCGCGTCTGGCTGACCTTCAGTGGCTTCGGGGGTCGGGCGGCGGTGTCGCTCAACGGGCAAACGCTCGGGTCGCACGAGGGTGGCGCGCCGTTCGAGCACGACGTAACGTGCCTGCTCGGGGTGCGCAACGAGGTCGTCATGGAAGTGGAAGGGACCGAGGCGTGGGGCGACGTGGCGCTCGAGGTGCGGCGGACGGCGTTTCTGCGCGGGGTGCGGGCGACGGCGGACGGCGGGCGGGTCCGTGTGGCCGGCACGGTCGTCGGCAGCGCCGGGCGGCCGCTGGAACTCTACGTCCTCCTTGACGGGCGCACGATCCATTACGCGACGGTCGATCCATCGGCGGAGGGGCGCCAGTTCGCGATCAGCGCGGAGGAATCGGGACGGCAGGTGCGCGTCGAGTTGGTGGACGGCGGCAGCGTGTGGTACGCGGCCGCTTGCGGCTTAGCGTTCGCCTCACCCTTGTGAGGCGAACGCTAAGCCGCAAGCGGCGGAACCATCACTTCTCGTCGTCGAGGACGCTTTCGAGGTCGCGAATGGCGTCGAGCACCCCTTCGAGGTTGGGGTTGATCGCGTAGGCGGTGCGGAACGCCTTCAGCGCTGGCGCCGGCAGTCGCAGGCGCAGGTAGCAGCGGCCGAGCCCCGCGGCCGCCCCGAAGTGCTCCTTGTTCAGCTGCAGCACCTTCTCGCAGTCGGCGACGCACTTGTCGTATTCCTGCATCTGGAAGTAGAGGATGCCACGCTGGTTGTACGCCTCGGCGAAGGCCGGCGCCTTGCGGATCAGCGCCGTCAGCGCCGCGACCCCCTTCTTCGGGTCGGGCTGCTGCAGCGCCTTTTGCAGCTCCTTGTTGTTCGTCTCGCTGTCGGCGCGGAACCAGATGGCCCACAGGGCGTCGGCGGCCATCTGACGCACCTGGGTGTCGTCGTCGCGCAGCCGCTCGGCGACCGCCTCGTTGGAGGCCATCGTGCCGAGGTGGTGCAGTGCCAGCAGCGACGCCCGACGAATCTTGGGGGAAAGGTGGTCGGCGAGGCGCTGCAGCGTCCCCTCGCCATAGCGGCCGGCGACGTTCGCCTTAAACCGCTTCAGCCCTTCCTCCAGGCGGGCCGCCCACGCCCTGGAATCTTCGCCGTCATGACGCTCGGGCAACAGGCGGTAATACTCCAGCAGGAGGGCCGTGGTCACGTCGATTTCTCGCTGCGCGCCGCCGAGAGGGAAGCGCCCACATGAGACGGGCGTCGCCCGAACTGGCGCCGCCAACGCGACGGCCGCCAGACCTGCTAACAGGAGCGCCTGCCCTGATTTCATCCTCTTCATGTGTACCTCCGCCGCGGGCCGATGACAAGACAGCGTGGCGGGCACCGTCCACTACTTCATCGGCGTCACGGGGGCGGGCGTGACGGCGCCGGGGGTGACCGGCGGCTTGCCGTCCCCCGCCTGGGCGATGCCGGGGTGCGCCTTCTTCCACTCCGCCACGTCCTCGGTGAGGACTTGCACCGCCCGGTCGAGCTGGGCGTCGATGCCGCGGGCGGCCTGGTCGGGCAGCGTCTCCACGGCCACGTCGGGCGTCACGCCGACCTTGTCCATGTTCTCGCCCTTGACGTTGTAAACGCCGATGCGCGGGATCCGGAATGTCGATCCATCGATCAGGGCGACGTTGATGGTGCCGATGACGTGGCCGCCCGTCGCCTGGCCGACCACCTTGCCCAGGGCCAGCGTCTTGAAGGCGCTGGGGAAGATTTCGGCGTCGCTATACGAGCGGTTGTTGATCAGCAACACCAGCGGCTTGGTCCACTTGCGGTCGTCGGAGCGCAGCACCGGCCCCTCGCCGCCGTAACGCTGCCGGAACAGCGTGTGCTCGCGGCCGCCCAGGTAGTTGAGCACCTTGTCGTGGGTGGCCCCACCGCCGTTGTAACGGACGTCGAGAACAATCGCCTCCTTGTCGAAATTGTCCGAGTACAGCGCCCGAACGAAGCGGTCCAGCCCCTCCTTGTCCATGCTCGGGATGTGGATGTAGCCGAGCTTGCCCTTGCTCAGCTCGGCCACGCGCTTGGCGTTGTTCTCGACCCAGCGCTCGTACATCAGGTTGGCGATCGCATCGCGGCCGGTCGCCTGCACCTCGACGCGGCGGAACGCCTTGGGGTCGCGCGGGTCGGCATTGGCGTTCGACGTCAGCTGCAAGACCAGCGCCTCGCCGATCTTGCCGTTGAGCAGCTTGCTCACGTCGGTCTGCTCGGTGATCCGGGTGCCGTCGATGCTGGAGACGAACTCGCCCGGCCGCAGGTTGAGGCCGCGCCTGTCCGCGGGCCCCCGCTTGAGCACCTCCGCGATCTTCAGGCCCGGCCCGCGATACGTTTCGTCGAAAATCAGGCCGAGGTCGGCGGTGTTCTCCTCGGGCCGCGGGCCGAAGCCGCCGACGCCCAGGTGCGAGGCGTTCAATTCGCCGAGCATCAGGTGGATCAGGGCGTACAGGTCCTCCTTCATGGCGACGTGCTTGACCAGCGGCCGATAGCGGGCGCGGACCGCGTTCCAGTCGGCGCCATGGAACTTGGCGTCGTAGAAGTTCTCGGCCAGGGCGCGCCAACTCTGGTCGAACATCTCCTGGAATTCCTCGTCGCGATTCACCGTCATCTTCAAACGGAAGGAGAGCACCGCGGCGTCCCCCCCCGCCGACGGCCGGCCGGGCCCGGCCAGCAGGGCATCGAGGCTGCCCAGGCCGAGGCGCGCCATGCGGATCTGCCCGTCGCGGTCGAGGAAATAGACCAGGTTCGAGTGCTTCTTCGACCACTGGAGCCGGTGCGGGCGGAGGTTGCCGGTGGTCACGCGCGTGATGCTGCCGCGCGGCACACTGGCGGTCCACAGGTCGATGGTGCCGTCCGACTCGAACGAACTGTAGGCGACCTTGTTGCCGTCGGGGTTGATGGCCCCCTCCAGGAGGTCGGCCCGAGCCGGGTGCTCGACGCGCAGGTGGATGTCTTCCCAGTCGATGTCGCTGGTGGAGGGCGCGCCCGCGACGGCCGGCTTCTGCATCGACAGGACGTACAGCGACGGCGCGTCGGGCCGCCAGCTGATGAAGGAGAGCTTTTTGCCGTCCTTGCTCCAGGTGATGCCGGCGTTGTAGGTGGCGTAGCGCGTGACGTTCTTCGCCTCGCCGCCGCCGGCCGGCATGACGTAAACCTCGCTGGCGAAGGTGCCGTCCATGCGCGCGTAGGCCAGCCACTTGCCGTCGCTGGTGAACTCGTAGTCGATGACCTCCTTGTCCTTGACCAGCAGTTTCTGGTCGGTGCCGTCGGGGTTCATCGTCCAGAGATGGCCGCCGCGCAAGAAGGCGACGCGCTTGCCGTCGGGGGTGAAGCTGAGGCCAGTCTCGGGGTCGCTGGTTTCGGTCAGCCGCGTCACCTTGAATTGCAGCGCCTCGACCAGCTTGGGGTGCTCGGGGTCGTTGGGCTCCAGGGCGTAGACGTCGTCGTGGCCGTCGCGGTCGGAGACGAAAAGGATCTTCTGGCCGTCGGGCGCCCAGGCGAGGCTGTGGTCGGAGGACGCCGTGGTGGTCAGGCGGCGCGCCTTGCCGCTGCCGTCGATGGGCATCAGGCAGAGGGTGCCGTGGACCACGAAGGCGACGTGCCTCTCGTCGGGCGAGACGGCGTACTCGGTGCAGCCCTGGGTGAAGGTGCGCGTCTGCTCGGCGTTGCTCTTGTCGTCGGCGTAGACCTCGATGGCGATGCGGCGCGGCGGCACGCCGTCCCTGGTGGCGGCCAGCCACAGGTCGCCGCCGCACTCGTAGACGAGCCACTGGCAGCCGTCCTTGCCCGGTCCGCTGATGCGCGCCTTGCGGACGGCCTCGTCCTTGTGGAAGGTGACCTGCACGGGGGCCGATTTGCCGGCGGCGTCCTGGCGGACGATGTTGGCCGGCGTGCCGAAGAACTCGCTGACGTAGTAGACCGATTGGCCGTCGGCGCCCCACATGGGCGAGCCGTCCTGGCCGGTGAAGGTGGTCAGGCGGCGGTTGTTGCTGCCGTCGGCGTTGCTGATCCAGACGTCGTCGTTGGACGAGCCGCGGTACCCCTTGCGATACCAGGTGCCCGCCCCGCGGACGTAGGCGACCTGGTCCCCTTTCGGCGAGAAGACGCCGTCACGCCCCTCATTGACACTGACGCGCTGCTGGCGGCCGCCCTCGAAGGGGACGGTGTACAGCTCGCGCGAGGCGGGAAAGCCCGTGCTGCGCGTGGAGGTGAAGAGGATGTTCTTGCCGTCGGGCGACCAGCCGTTGACGTCGTCGGCGGCGGAGTCGAAGGTGAGGCGGCGCGGCTTGCCGCCCTGGGTGGCCACGACGAAGACGTCGTAGCTGCCGTGGCGGTTGGACGAGAAGGCGATGTAACGGCCGTCGGGGCTGAAGACGGGGTAGGTGTCGTGGGCCTCGTGCATGGTCACGGGCCGGGCGACCCCGCCGATGGTTTCGACGACCCAGACGTCACCGAGGTAGCTGAAGGCGATGAGCTTGCCGTCCGGCGAGATGTCCGGCGAGCGGGCGAACTTGATCGGTTCCTGGGCGTGCAAGAGGGTCGCGGTCAGCAGCAGTACCGCCGCGGCGAGGAGTGATCGGCTGGTGCGGATCATGTAAGGTAGGTCCCTATCAGCGGTTAGCGGGCGGGGTCGGTGTTGGCCCCTCGTCGGCGGCGAGGAAACCAGGACGGAATGCGGCAAGAAGAAGACGAACGATCCCGGTCAATTCTACCGGGTCTTTACACAATGCCCCCAGCCTAACAGGAGACGGATGGGATTGCAAAGACGAAGCGCGATCGTTCGGACACCTGGGGGCGCAGGGGTCGGGTCGTAGGGGAAGCGCGGCCGGCTGTCAGGCTGGGGCGGATCGGGTACAACAGAATAGTATTCAGGCGAAGGAGGTACTGCCGTGCCGCTACTCGATCATTATCAGGCGCCGCTCTACCCGCGGCACCATTGGGATTCGTTCCACGCCCGCTGGGCGACGGTCCTCGCTGACACGCTGGATCGCATCCTGCCCCGCCGATTCTTCGCCGAGGTACAAACGCACCTGGGCACGCAGGTTGAAGCCGACGTGGCCGAATTTGAGAGCCCGCCGGATTCTGAGGACGAACCATCATCCAATGGGCCGGGGGGAGGCGTGGCGGTGCAGGCTTACGCCCCTCCCGTGACCACGATGGTCATGCCCGCGCTCTACCCGGATGTGGTCGAAGTGCAGGTCCGCGACGCGCGCGACGATGCCCGCCTGGTGGCGGTAATCGAGTTGGTCAGCCCACGCAATAAGGACCGATCGGATGCCCGACGTGGCTTTGCGGCCAAGTGCGCGGCCTATCTCCAGCGTGGCATCGGCGTCGTCACAGTCGATCTCGTGACGACGCGGCGAGCGAACATGCACAACGAAGTGGTGCGGTTGCTAGAACTGCAAGACCGCTTCCAGATGCCGGCTGAGGCGTCGCTGGCGGCGGTGGCCTACCGTCCGGCGCGGCGCGGCGCGGCCAACGAGATCGACGTTTGGGCGGTGGCGCTGACGATCGGCGGGACGCTGCCAGTGCTGCCGCTGGCGCTCCTCCGTCACCGCGCCATCCCGCTCGACCTGGAGGCGACCTACACCGAGGCGCGGCAACGGATGCGGCTGTAACGGGCCGCCCCGGCGCGGCCAATGGTCACGGCCGCGCGGCCGGGTCCCACAACAGCCGCTTCCCTGTCAAGCAGAATCTCCCGAGTGCCTGTTTCCCCGGACACCTGAGGGCGCGGGGGTCGGGTCGTAGGGGAAGCGCGGCCGGGCTATCAGGCTGGGGCGGATCGGGTACAAAAGAAGCGTACCCAGCCGAAGGAGGTACTGCCGTGCCACTGCTCGATCATTACCACGCGCCCCTCTTCCCGCGCAACCCTTGGGAATCGTTCCATTCTTTTTGGGCTAGCTCGATTGGTGCGTACCTGAACCGAATCCTGCCCCGACGTTATCTCGCTGTCATCCAGACCCACCTCGGTCCCCAGGTCGAGGCCGACGTGGCCGAGTTCGAGCGGTCGCCGGATGCGGAGGACGAGCAGTCGCCCAACGGCCCGGGTGGGGGAGTGGCCATCCATACCTACGCCCCTCCCATCGCGACGATGGTCGCGCCCGCGGTTTACCCCGATGACCTCGAAGTGCAGGTGCGCGACGAGCGCGACGACGCCCGCCTGGTGGCCGTGATCGAACTCGTCAGCCCGCGCAACAAGGACCGGCCGGACGCGCGCCGCGCCTTCGCGGCGAAGTGCGCCGCCTACCTCCAGCGTGGCATCGGCATCGTCACGGCAGACACAGTGACGACGCGGCAAGCCAACATGCACAACGAGTTGGTGACGTTGATGCAGTGGGAGGACCGCTTGCAGATGCCGGACGAGGTGTGGCTGGCGGCGATGGCCTACCGGCCAGCGCGGCGCGGCGGCGCCAACGAGATCGACATCTGGCCGGTCCCGCTTACAATCGGCGGGCCGCTGCCGGTGCTGCCGCTGGCCCTGCTCGGCACCCGCGCCGTGCCGCTCGACCTGGAGGAAACCTACACCGAGGCGCGGCAGCGGGCGCGGCTGTAGCTCACGGCCGCGCGGCCGGGTCCCATAACTTCACGGTGCCGTCGCGCCCCCCGGAGGCCAGCACCCTGCCGTCGCGCGAGTACGTCACGGTGTACACCGTCGCCCCGTGGCCGCGGAACGTCGTCAGCTCCTGGCCCGTCGCCGCGTCCCACAGCTTCACCGTGCGGTCCTCACTGCCGGAGGCCAGCGTCTTGCCGTCCGGGGCGAAGGCCACCGACCACACGTCGAGC
>DATFNV010000412.1:0-2652 GCA_035266225.1 Gemmataceae bacterium | reverse complement strand
CGGCGGGACGGGCGAGTTGCGTAGGGAATCGGTGCAGACTTGCATGGCGCAGCCTCCTGGTGGGAATAAGCCGTGGGCGCCCATCGCCTAGGATACCCGAAAGCCCACTTACCTTCACCCCTTTTCGGGATTGGACCCGGCGCGTAGGGTTTTCGCGCCGGTCACGATGAGAGAGATAGGGAGTTACGTCTCAGAGGCCTCGACACGCCCGGGCGCAGGGTCTGCGCGCGGAAGCGCGGCCGCGGCCGAAAACGGGGAGCAGACGAGGAAAGTGGCCGGGGAGTCGTCGCCGCTCCGCAAGCCACGCACCGGCCCGGCGCCGCCCCAGGGCTGGAGTCGAGAGCTAAGGAAACAAGATCGTGAATCCTTCTTGGGTGAAATGATGATCGTTGGTCAACACCTCACTGACGCCCAGCGCCCGCAGCGCGACCATCGAGCGGCAGTCGGTCAGACTGTACTCCTTGTCGGGCCGGGCCTCGTACAGGGCCAGGGCGGCGTCGAAGTCGGCGCGGGTCTGGGGGAGGACATCGACGGTGGGGTTACTTCGCAGCTTGTGAATCAGGGTCGCGGCCTTCCCGCGCCAGAGCGGGCCGGATCGGCAAAACCAATTCAAGACCTCCGTGACTACCTCATCCGTCGTCACCAGGCGGGCGGCCCCAAGGGCAAGGCTAAACGACGCGACGCGCGCGTGGAACGGGTCGCGCGGGTTCAGCAGGGCCACCCAATAGAACGTGTCGGCGAACAGCATCCGCGGCGGCATCGGCGCCTACTCCGGCAGTTTCGGGTGGCCATAGAGGTAGTCGTCAATCTGGGCCGCGCCGCCCGGCGGCAATTTGTCGAATTCTTCGGGGGGGATGTCCGCTGTCAGGGCGAGGATTTCCTCCCAGATGGGCCGCCGCTGGCGTTCGAGCACGATGCGGCCGTCCTGGATTTCGGCCACCAGGTCGGTCCCCGGGGCCACGCCGGCCGCCCGGCACAACTCGGCGGGCAGTGTCACCACGCCGGTGGCGTCCGCTATGACGATCGTGGACATGAGTCGGAACCTCCGCGGGAACACAGAGAACTGTCTGGAACAACTCCAGACCAACGGAAACGCGAACGGACCAGAAGAGCAATAGGCGGCCGGGGAGCCCTCGCCGTCCGGCATGACACTCAGCGGCCCGGCGTCGCCCTGGCGCTGGAGTCGGAAGCTAGGGAAACAAGATCGTGAATCCTTCTTGGGTGAAATGATGATCGTTGCTCAACACCTCGCTGACGCCCCGCGCCCGCAGCGCGACCATCGAGCGGCAGTCGGTCAGGCTGTACCCCTTGTCGGGCCGGGCCTCGTACAGGGCCAGAGCGGCGTCGAAGTCGGCGCGCGTTTGCGGCAGCACGACCATTTGAGGATCGCTGCGGATGTCGTGGACCGTCGCGGCCGCGTAAGCCCGGCCGGCTGGCCCGGCTCCTGCCAGGGCATTGAGGAATTCCGTGAGGACTTCGTCCGTGGTGACGAGGGTCGTCGATGCGTTTGCCGCGGCCCAGCGCCTGGCGGCGGCGTGCCACAAGTCACGCGGCCGGGCCAGGGCCAGCCAATAGAACGTGTCCGCGAAAACGGTGGGTGGCATGCCCGGTCACTCCGGCCGCTTTGGCGTGCCATACAGGTAGTGATCGTGTTGCGCCGCCAGGTCGTCGGGCAACCCGTCGAGCGCGTCCGGTGACAGCGCGCGAGCACGGGCCACGATCCGCTCCGCGAGCGACGGTGCGGCCGGTCCCAGGATGATGCGGCCGGCCTGGACTTCGGCCACCAGGTCGGTCCCCGGTACCACGCCGGCGGCATGGCACAACTCGGCGGGTAGCGTCACCGCGCCGCTGGCATCCGCTTTGACGATCGTGGACATGAGACGGAACCTCCGCGGGAACACAGATAACTGTCTGGAACAGCTCCAGACTAACGGAAACGCGAACGGACCAGAAGAGCAAAAGGCGGCCGGTGAGTCCTCGCCGCCAAGCAGAAGTCTCACCGGCCTCGACACGCCCCGGCGCTCGGTCTGCGCGCCGGGATCCTGTCGCCCCTCATTGTACCGCAGGCCGCATCCGATGAAGGAGATTTTCCCATGTGGCCTACCCTCATCACGCTTTGCCTCGCCCTGTCCGGCAACGCCTCCCGGCGGGCCGCCCCGCGCCGTCGCCACGCCTTCCGCTGCCCCCTGGGCCGGCGCCCGGTTCCCCGCCGACTGTGGGTCGAGGTGCTGGAAGACCGAACGCTGCTCTCGCCCTACCTGGTGACCACCACCGCCGACAGCGGCGCCGGCTCCCTCCGCGACGCAATCACGCAGGTCAACGCCGACATCAGCCACGCCCTGTACGCCAGCCCGAGCAACCCGAGCGTGGACGAGATCGACTTCACTATCACCGCCGCCTCCGACACGGGCGGTGGCTACAACTCGGCAACGGGCGTCGCCACCATCACTCCGCTTTCGGCACTGCCGGTGATCACAAATGCCGTGCTCATCGATGGCTACACCCAGGCGGGCGCGAAACCAAACGACCTGTCTGGTCCCGGCCCGCTCGGACAGGCGCCCGGCGCTCCCTCCACCTACGGCGATGACGCCCTGCTCAAGATTGAGTTGGACGGCGCAAACGCCGGCAATGCAACCGGCTTGTGGCTGGACA
>DATFNV010000411.1:0-17704 GCA_035266225.1 Gemmataceae bacterium | reverse complement strand
TCGCCGGGGTTGGTGGCGCGCTCGTCGTCCTCCTTGACAAGCTTGTAGCCGTCCTTGCCGCCGAGCTGCCAGGCGATTTCGCCCCACAGGGTGCGGACGACGGTCCCATCGGGTTTCTTGTGCGGCTGCCCCGGAGAGATCTTCGTGCCGACGAGGACCACGCGGCGGACCCCCTTCGGCACCGCGATGCTCGACTCCTTCACCAACTCCTCGGCGCCCGGCAGGTCGCTCACCGGGGTGCCGGAGAACAGGTGCCATAGGGCCAGCATCGAGTGCGTCTTGCCGCCGCCGAAGTTCGTTTGCAATTCGACGACGGGATCGCCGCCTTGGCCGGCGAGTCGGGCCAGGCCGCGGGCGAGCAACTGCCGCAGCCCTTCGGTGATGAAGGTGCGCCGGTAAAACTCGGTGGGATGCTTGTACTCGTCCGATCCTTCCTTCTGGTAGACCTGCCACAGGTCGGCGGCGAACTCGGCCTGCTGATAGCGGCCGGACGACACGTCGGGGTGCGGCGTGACGACCTCGCGCCACGGAAGGAGGCCCCCTTGCGGCTTGCCGTCGGTGGGCTGGAACGACGCCTTGCGCATCTCCGCGCGGCGCTGTTCGTCGAACTGGAGGCGCAGCAGGTCCATGCGCATCTGCTCGACCTCGGCGGCCTGCGGGGCGGAGACGGCCGACAAGAGCCGGCCGGCGCTGTCCAGCGCCCGGTAGGCGTCGTTGCCGGTGAATGCCTCATTGTGCGCCCAGCGGTTACGCACGTCGCGCAGCTCGCTGACCAGGGTGCGCTCGGCCTGGCCAAGGGTGCGGCCGAAGACGGTGTTCCATTGGTTCCACAGGACGCCCAGCAGGAGATGGGGATCGGACAGTTTCGGCTGCGACGCCAGCTTGCCGGCGGAGGTCCGCGCCTGGCCCTCCGTCAAGGCGTCTTGCCACTTGGTGCTGAGTACCGCCTTTAGCTCTCGCTCGACAAACGGAGCCAAACCGTCGCCCAGGATTTCGAGTGCCCTGCCGACACGATCCCGGTTCGTGATGGCCATGACTGCTTTACTCCCCTTGGAATTGCTCGGGGCAGAGGAACGTCAGCTTCACCCCGTTGCGCCTCAGCGAGTCCTGGTAATTCCACCAGTCGGAATCGACGGCATTCAGCACGGTTGGACTCAGCCCGCTGGCCAGCGCCACCGCCACGAACTTCCGGTCCGAACGATCGAACTCCACCAGGTCAGGGTCTGCGGGAAACTCTTCAAAGTCACGCGACGTATCCGATGACCGCGTGAGGCCGACCCGTTCGCAATGCCGGTCGTTGTAGCGGTTGTCGTGGACCCACTTGAAGAACGCGTCGCCCACCCCGGGCTGTCCGCTGAAGGAGCAATACTGCTGATACTCCTCGAAAATGAGCATCGCCTCGTCCAGGACGAGCCGTCCCTTCTTCTGGATTCTCTCCAGCGCGTTGACGCAGGCCAGGACACAGGCGGGGCCGGCCTGGGGCGTCCTGAGGTTCGCCACCACCAGCACGTTGGTGTCCGCGACGAACACCTTCATGCGGGGGCCCTCATCCGTTCCATCTGCGCCCGCGTCATCGCGGCCATCTCGCCCATCTCGTCGCCAAAGAAGTCTTTCGGCCAATTCTTGATGTTGCCGTATTCGTCCAGTTCGAGGGGGACGAGGCGCGACACGTCGTCCGGCATCTCACAGAAATAGAAAGCCGTCCGATCGGTCGCCAGCTGTTCTTCGGCGATGCGGCGCTGCAGACGTCGCAGCAAATGCTCGCTGTGGCTCTCGAGGATGATCTGCAAATCCCGCGTCTTGATCGCATCGATGAAGACGTCGGCCAGGCCGGCCTGCACCGACGGGTGCAAGTGGATCTCGGGCTGCTCCAGCAGCAGCGTGGAACCTGTCGGCACATAGTAGCACAGCGTAATGACCGGCAGGATTTGCGAGACACCGAAACCGACGTCCGTGAGGAGGACGGGGGTCGAGTCCTTGTGGCGCTGCACGCGGACCTGGTAAAGGCTGCTTCCGGCGGCCACGGGGCGGACCTGGAAATCCTCGATAAGCTGAAGTTCCTTGAGCCAGTGCGCAACGTACTGCTCAAGGGTCCATTTCGGCTTGCCCTTGCCCCGGGAGATCCGTTCGCCGCGTTCGCGCGAGGCAAGGATTGCGTGGATGACGCGCTCGCCACGGCGGCCCATGTCCGACGGCTGAGCGCCCGCCCAGGTGTATTCGCGCTGGGGAGGCTCACGCAGGGGACCGAGGTGGAAAATGCGGCCGAACAACTCCTCGAGCTGGAGCTGGAAGTCGGGCAGAAAGCCGAGGTTCTCAAAGGAGTTCACAGCCTGATCCGGGAACCCGTAAAACTTGATAGGCGGCGGTAGCTCCGCAGGACGGCCGCGACGGCGCTTCGGCGCGAAATCGCCGGCCGCGCGAACTTGCAACTCGTACTTGCCCTGGGTTTCTTTGTAGGCGTATTCCATGCGCTGCCCCGAAAAGTCATAGGCCATTCGCGTGACGTAAAGCTGTTTGGTCGATCCCTCCGCGACCTCACACGAGAAGGACAGCTTATCTCCTTCCCAGCAAAACTCGGAATCCGCGTACTCCGGGTAACGCATCGGCAGCGCGCCGGGCAACTGCCAGGAGAATGCCCAGGAAATGGTCCCCGGCTTCTCGTGATCGAAGACAACATCGTTGAACGTGCCCAGTTCGACGAGGCTCCGTTCGTCCCCGAACTCGAGAACCTGGTGCCGATCAGAAGACTCCACGGTCTGTTTCAGTAGCAGCAACCACTGCAAAATGCTGGTCTTTCCGGAACTGTTGGTCCCGAATAGGCCCGTGATCGCTGCGAGCCGCTCGTTGGTGATGCGCCGCCATGATTTGAAGTGATTGAGTGAGATATGGGTCATCATGCGAACATCTCTCCCTGTTTCGGCTCGGCCGGCTTCGTCAACTCGGGACGGGCGATGACCAGGAGGGCCACTCTACTTGCTGAAAATCTCGGCCACCTTGATCCGCAGGCCAGGCAACTCGGGGTCGCCGGATAACTCCTCGCTCGCGTTGAAAAACTGAGGCTCGGTCCCAGCCCGGTAGACGGTCACCGTGCGGAACACCGGCTCGACGAGCCACACCTGAGCCACGCCGGTCGCCAGGTATTCGCTCACCTTGTCCAGGATGTCCTCCTGCGTGTCCGACGGGGACAGGATCTCCACCGCCAGGACGGGAGCGCCATCGACGTACACGGCGTCCTCCGGGGTGGCGGCCGACAACTCGGCGGAGATGTAGGCCAGGTCGATGCCGACGCCGGTGTCTGGGTCGCGCCGGATATGGAATCCCGCCTCGCCGTCGAGGATTTCCCCGCGCGGCTCCGGCTGCCCGGCCAGCCATTGGTGGAGGAAATGGGCCAACTTGCCTTCGGCCCGGCTGTGCTTGCGATTGCGTCTCGTCATCGATTTTTCCCTCAGCTCACCGCGAATCAGCTGGCGGTCGATGCCGTCATCCGGCAGGGAGAAGAACTCCTCCGCGGTCATGACAGGGGCAACGGTTTCGCTATTCATGACTGATCTCTCTTCAGCGTCAGGGGTCTCGGCTTGCTCACCTTCATTCAAACATCTTTCCCTGCTTCGGTTCGGCCTGCTTCGAGCGCTCCGCCAGCGCCAGCTTCGTCAACTCGGGCCAGGCGATGACCAGTCCGTTGTACGCCAGCGCCTCGTCGGCCCACTTCTTGCGCTCGCAGACGGTGTAGAGGCGGTACGCCAGGTCGCGGCACGTCTCGGCCACGCCGCCGAGACGGTGCAGCAGCGCCGCGGCGGCCGACTCGCCCTGTCCTTCTAGCGTGCGGATCAGGTGCTGCGTCGCCTCCCAGACGGTCAGCCGCCGGTCGGCCGCGGGGTCCCAGTCGTCGGGCAGTTCGGCGCGGGGGACGAGCCGCACCTTGCCGCCGCGGGCCGTGACGATGCCCGCCTGGACCAGGCCGTTGACCGCCGTGTTCTTGGCTCTGCTCAGCGTCTCGGCCACGCCGAACGGCCCCTCGGCGGTGCCGTACTGCTCGAACCACGCCAGCGCCCAGCGCGTGTCGCCGTCGAACTCCCCTTCCTGCTCCGCGAGAACCTCGTCGAGCGCCTGGTTGATGAGCCCCAGGGCGGTGCGGACGGTCATCGGCGAGCCGTCGGTTTCCATGACCTTGGCGAAGCGGGTGAAGACTGCCATGCCGGGGCCAATGGCCGCCTGGGCGAGATCGACAGGGGCGATGTTGCCCTGCTGCAGGTTGCGGAGGGCGGAGGGCAGTTCCTGGCGCAGGGCGGTGATGAGCTGTTTGCGCGTCGCCAGCGGGGCATCGGCCGGGCGGGGGCGGCAGACAAGGACAATGGAGGATGCAAGGGCGTTACTCGCCGTGTCGCGAAGCCGTCCGGTCCGCTCTGTTCGCAGAGGCCAGGTGCCATTGATATTCCAACCAACGCTCACCAACCCTTCTAAGAAGGACTCCCAACCAGCAGACAGTCACCAGGAACGTCAGTTGGCGCGGGGAAAACAAGTCTCGATGCCTTCGCATACCATAGTTCTGAACCCGAAAACCAAGAGCTTGCTCGGGCAAGAATGTTTCAGGAATATTCTCCGGGGGCGACAAAGTCGCCGTGGGATCGCTCTGATCATCGGGAGGGGGCAAGTACAATCTACCTCCAGACTCTGCAACAACTACGGCGAGAAGCCGATATCCCAGTCGGCCAGCCTTGCCCTCCGAACGGATGTATTCAAGCGGTATTGGGGAGCCTGTAATCAGGCATCTTCCACCCGAACGCGCCACTGTCCCGGGTGACGGAACACCCTCACCAACGCGAGGGAGGAGGCGATATGTTCCGTGCTTTGCGTCGATGATAGGCTCAAGCCACGCCTTCCGCCCTCTCCTTGTTGAAAGCCAAAATGAACGCATCAGGGGGACATGCATGCCCCCGCAAGCTGGATTTGGCGTGGCAACTGTTCGCGCCCAGAGCCAAGCAATAGCCGTCAACTCCTCGCCGACGTACTCCTTCAAGTCGGGCCGCTCCTCGGCCATCTCCTTCGTGACCTTTACCTTCGGGTAGAGGTGCCCGATGCGTTTCTCGGCCTCATCGCGCATCCATTGCCCGTAGTAGCGCACGTCCTCGGCGAGCCCCTTCGCGCCTTCCCAGGCGGTCATCGCCTTCTGGTCCGCCTTCTTCTTCCGCCACTCCGGGTTGACCGGGGGGCGGCCGGCGAATTTCGGCGGAATCTCGATCAGCGCCTTGGTAATCAGCACCGGCACGGGGTTGAGGTCGCTGGCGTAGACGCGCAGCCCCAGGCGCTGCGCCTCCAGTGGGATCGAGCCGCCCCCGCAGAATGGGTCGAGGACCGGCGGGGCGTGGGCGGCGAGGAAGGCGTTCACGTCGTCTGGCTGGGCTACCATCAGCCTGACGTCGCGCAACGTGGCGTCCCCGATCTTGTCTCCTTCCTTCAATTCGCCGGTTTCCAGCTTGCATGAGGCGACGCAGCGGGCGATCTCGGCGCGGGCCTGGTTGATGACGCGCGGGTTGTTCGAGTTTTCCCACAGCACCAGCTCTTCGA
This sequence comes from Gemmataceae bacterium, assembly GCA_035266225.1. GTDB lineage: Bacteria > Planctomycetota > Planctomycetia > Gemmatales > Gemmataceae > DATFNV01. Next base: position 12,139 of record DATFNV010000411.1, on the reverse strand, counting down.
TGAGGTTGAACAACTCGGCCCGCTTGAGGCCGGCCAACTCCGTTGACGCCCGGAACATCGGGTCGCTGTCGGGGTCGTCCACGAGCGAGGCGAAGAGGACGGCGCGGCACGCCGCAAGTGGACGTTGAGCCCACCACTTGTGGATCGCGGACGGATTCCCTTTGTAGATGTAGTTCTCCCGTGCCGCGGCCTCGTTGATCTTGGCGAGCGGCAGGGCAACTTCGATGAGCTTCTTGCGGTAGTTCATGGGCACGCTCGGTGTCATGCGGTGATATTCTGCCAATCCTCCGCGGGCACAAACCGCGCAATGTGCCTGGGATTGCTCGAAGCGATCACAACCGTCCTGCCGGTGAGCGTCGCTGCCTGCGCCGCCAGAATCACGTCCGCGTCCAGGGATTCGTCCCGGGCCGTCGGCCGCCCGCGGCGACGCGCTTCCGCCCAGAAAGCTGCCGCTTGCAGCATGGCCTCGGAAGTGATCGGCACAAAGCCGAGCGTCACCTTGAGTTCGTCCAGCCGCTGGACGCCTTGCATTTCGCCGGCGCGCAGCAACTCCCGGCGCACTTCGTAGTCGGCGATTTCCGGGACCAGCACCGCCACGCCGCCGGCCACGAGTGTTGCCACCCATGTGACAATATCAGCCTTGGCGCGAGGATGAGAAATCATGCCGAGCGGCCCGGAGTCCAGCAAGACGACGTCAGTCATCAAACAACCTCCGCGCCTCGACCCGATCGCGCTCTTCGTCGAGGGCCTTCTTCAGCTTGGGCCAGGTGCGCTCATCGTAACCCGATTCATCGCTCAGCCACGATCGGAGTAACGCCAGGAGGCCGGCGGCCCGGGGCGTTGCCGGTTGGAGCGCGTCGAGGCTTTCCAGCGCCGCCTTGATGGCGGCCTTCTGTTCAGCCCTGGCACGAGCGCGCGCGGGGCCCTGGCTCGGCGTTTCGGATGAGGCGGTTGGTTTTTTCATGATGGTTCTGTCCCTTTCACCCAGAGTTCGGAAAGATCGTAGTTGACGCTGGTGGCCCCGAAGTCCGGCTCGCGCCCGAATGGCCGGCGGACGTAGCGCGGCGTCGCCCGTTCGCCGTCGATCTCCACGATAGCAAGGATGAAGTCGTCCGGCTTGTTGAGGCCGGTGAGGATCTCGTTCTTCGTGACCGTCACCGTCCTGGCCCCGGCGCGGCGTCCCTTCACCTCCAGGAAGCGCAAACGGCCCGTCGCCGGCACCTCGGACTCGATGTCGTAGCCGCGCTTCTCCTTGCTCACGTCGCGCGGCCTGTTCCCCAGGTCGCGCTCCGCCTGCATGACGGCCGCCATCGCCGCCGCCTCGGATTCGCCGGTGTCCTCGGGGCACGTGGGAGAAGCCGGGTCGAGTCCCTGCAAGCGGCGCAGCAGGCCCACGGGCACGATCAGCGCGCCGCCGAGGACGACCGGCGGCAGGGGCGAAAGCCGGCGCTCGTGTTCCAGCTCCGCCAGGCGTTTCTGGAGGCGGGCGGTCAGGTCGTCGGCCCGCTGGCGCGCCAGGCCGGAGTTCAGGCGAGCGTTGAGCTTGCCGGCCAGCTCCTGGTCCTTGAGCTGTGCCGCCCGGTGGTCCCAGTAGTTGATCTCGGTGGTGAGGCGATCCTTCACCGCGGCCAGCGTCTTCTGGACAAGCTCCTCCTTGCGTTGGCGAACCTCGTCGTAATGGCCCGGAACGAGGTGCAGGGCGGCGTGCTCCAGAATCTTCGCTTCCAGGTCGGCGCGGGCCGCCCAGGGCCTCGCGCTCTTCGGCCAGCTTCTCCAGCAAGCGGAGGTAGACCTCGCCTTCGCGGGTTTCCCTGGCGACGAGGTTCCAGAGGTGACAGACTTCCGTCTGTCCGATGCGGTGGATGCGGCCGAAGCGCTGTTCGAGGCGGTTGGGGTTCCAGGGCAGGTCGTAGTTGACCATCAGGTGAGCGCGCTGCAGGTTGATGCCCTCACCGGCGGCGTCGGTGGCCACGAGGATTTCCACTTCCTTGTCGTGGGTGAAGCCCTCCTGGGCCTTCTTGCGGTCCTCGCGGCCCATGCCGCCGTGAATCGTGACGACCGCCTCGGGCTTGCCGAGGAGCGCGCCGATCCGCTCGGCCAGGTAGTTCAGGGTGTCGCGGTGCTCGGTGAAGATGACGAGTTTGCGGCGGTGCCCGGCGGCGTCGAACATTTCCGAGTTGTTCTGGAGCAGGCGGGACAGCTCGTCCCATTTCTTATCGGTGTTCGACTGCCGCACCTTCAAGGCCGCCGCTTCGAGGCGCTGGAGCATGGCGATTTCGGTCTGCAACTCGGCGATGGTGCGGGCCGCGGACGCCTGATCGACCACGCGCTCCTCGGCTTCCTCCACCTCGGCGTCGGGAGCGTCTTCGAGGTCGTCGAGAGCGTCCGCGTCGTAGGCGGGCAGGCCGGTGGTCAGGTCGAGGGCGACCGGCGCAGCGCGCTTGAGGAGTTGTTCTTCCCGAAGGCGCTTTTGCAGGCGCTCGCGGCGGCGGCGGAGCGACTGAGAAATGGCTTCCGGCGACGAGGCCCGCCGCCGCTGCAGGATGGTGAGCGCGAAGCCAACCGTGCCCTTCTGTCCGCCACTCTCCAGTGCTTCGGCCCGGTTGAATTCCTCGCGGACGTAGTCGGTCACCTGCTTGCGCAGCATCTCGCCGTAGACGGCGGTGATCTGGTGGGGGAGTGGCTCGACCAGCGAGGTGTGGACGGCCAGCAGGGGGTCGAAGAGGTACGCCAGGGCGATGCGGTGGGCCTCGGACAGGAGCCGGAACATGGCCCCGTCGCCGTCAAAACTCCACGGCCTTCCCTCGACGGCAACTTCGAGCGTCGGCTCCCGGTCGCGGTAAAGCAGCTCGTTCCCCAGGGCGCCGGAAGGCGCCTTGTAGGTCAGTTCCACGGCGACCGTTCCGATCCACTTCACGTCGATCACTGTGACGAGGCTGTCGGGAAAGATGCCTTTCACGGCAGTCCCGCGCGTGAGATCCTCCAGGCGTGCCATGAGCGACCTCCCCCGGCGGGCGAAGCGGTAAAGCGACCACGTAATGGTGATCGTCCCACCGCATGGCGTCAATGTCGGCAGGTAGTGGAGCCAGGAGTCCGGATGTTAGCACGATCTACTGCAGGATGCACGGAGACATTTGCGGGAGGTCTTCATCCACTGCCGCGCGGGAGTGAGCCGTAGCGGCATGGTCGTGGCCGCCTACCTGATGTTGCGGGACGGTTGTACGCGGGATGAAGCGCTGGCCGTCAGCCGCGCCCGCCGGCCGCGCGTCGGCCCTAACCCGGCGTTCATGGGTCTCTTGTTGGAGTGGCAGCAGTCGATTCGGAGGTCGAAGGAACCCTGATCGGCGCCGGAAATGAGCGGGGCCGCTCGCGGCTTCGCACGCCATGCGAAGCCGCAAGCGGCGCCGTATCACGCCTTGATGATTTCCACCGGGTCGAACTTCTGCCCGAGCACTTCCTTGCTGGAGATGCCCAGCCAGCCGTCGAGGATGGCGGCGTACACTTGGCGGAAATCGGTGTGGTGCTTCAGGTTGCCCATCTCGAGCTGCGTCAGGCTCGGGTGCTTGCCAACGACGCCGGCCTTGACCTTGCCGCCGACCAGCAGCATCGGCGCCGCCGAGCCGTGGTCGGTGCCCTTGCTGCCGTTCTCCTTGGCCCGCCGGCCGAACTCCGAGAACGTCATCATTAGGAGGCGGTCCTGGTAGCCGCGCGCCGCCATGTCCTTGTAGAACGCCGTCATCGCCGCCGACAGCTGCGTCAGCAGCTGGGCGTGCGCCGTCGCCTGGTTGGCGTGCGTGTCGAAGTTTTCCAGCGACACGTAGAAGATGCGGGCGCCGAGGTTGGCGTCGATGAGCTGCGCGGCCAGTTTCAGGCGGTTGGCCAGCGGCGTCTGCGGGTAGGGCGTCTTGGGCTGGTAGTTCTTGCCGATCTCCTGCAGCCGCTGGCTGCTGGCGTAGGTGTTGGCGGCGGTGCGCTGCACGAAGTCGAGCAGGCTCGGCTTGTCGCCGGCGGGTTTGGCCGACCCCTCAATAATGGCCTTCTGCTCCTTCTTATCGCTGCCGCTGGCCGCCGCCAGCTTCAGCTGGAAATCCTCCAGCGATGTGATGGACGGGGCGCGAGCCGGGGCGCCGTTGAGGGCCAGGGGCGCACTCTCGTTGTTGTAGGCGAGGTGGAACGCGCCGCTGCCTTGCATCTGCCGCAATCCCTTGCCGAGCCAGCCCTCGGTGAGCGTCTCGGCGGTGCTGGCCGCCTGCCAGATGTCCATCGAGCGGAAGTGCGACTGCGTCGGGTTGGGGTAGCCGACGCCCTGCACCACGCACAGGGCGTTGTCCTGCAGCAGCCCGGCCAGGCCGTCCAGCGACGGGTGCAGGCCGACCTCGTCATTGAGTTTCTTGATCTGCCCGGTCGGTTGTTTGAGCGTCGGCCGCAGCTTGGCGTACTCGTCGTCCTTGAAGGGGATGACGGTGTTGAGGCCGTCGTTGCCGCCGGTCAGCTGCACGACGACGAGGATGGTGTCCTTGGCCCCGGCCTTGGCGGCATTGGGCGCGGCCAGGGCGGTGCGCGTCAGGAAGTTGGGCACCGTCAGCCCCAGCGACACCAGGCTGCCGGTGGCCAGCGAATGCTTCAGAAACTCGCGGCGAGTCGCGGTCATGGAAATCCCCCGTGGAGTGATGGCGAGCGGCGCGGCGTCAGCCCGCCGGTGAGACCGGCGGGCTGACGCCGCGCCGCTCGCCCGTGTCAGTCGAGTTGAAATTCCGGCAACGTCAGCACCAGGCGGCACAGCGAGCGCACCCGGTGGTCCTCGGCGTCTTGCTTCGTCCAGTAGACCGGATAGGTCTGCTTGTCCGCGTGCTTCTGGTAGTCCTCCAGCTTGGCGCGCGACTCGGCCGGCACGTCGCCCTGGAGGAAGAGTCTCAGGAAGAAGTCTACCAGTTCCGGCCCCTTCTTGTCGTGCTTTTTCGCCAGGGCCGCCGGGTCGGTGCGGCGGCCGAAACGCGTGTCCTCCGTCGAGGTCAGCGCCAGGGTCAGGTTCTGCCGCGTCAGCAGCGTCTGACCGTTGAGCCACGTTGGGCCGCCGTCCCACCCCTTCACCGACGGCGGGTAGAAGACGTTCTGCCCCAGTTCCTCCAGGGTCGCGGCCAGGGCCGTCGTGCCGGTCTTCCCTTCGAGGCCGCGGACGATGCCCAGCGCGAAATCGACCGGCGCCTTGATTCGGCCGCGGTAAGCGCCGGCGCTGAAGAACTGATTGGAGCGCAGCACCGTTTTCACCAGGGCGCCGAAATCGTAGTCGCTCTTGCGGAACTGCGTCGCCAGCGGCTCCAGCAGCTCCGGCGTCGGCGGGGTCGTCTCGCTGATCAGGAAGCGGTACACCTTGCCGCAGACGAAGTAGGGGGCCGACTTCTGCTCCAGGCAGATGTTGACGACGTCCTCGCCCTTGAAGTTGCCGGTCTTGCCGAGGACCGTCTTCTCGGTGGCGTCGTGCTGCTTGGGGTTGAAGTCGCCCTTGCCGTCCTTGATCTCCCAGCCGGTGAACGCCCGCGCCGCCTCGCGAATGTCCTTTTCCGTGTAGTTGCCGATGCCGAGGCTGAACAGTTCCATCAGTTCGCGGGCGTAGTTCTCGTTGGGCATCCCCTTCTTGCTCAGGCTGGTGTCCAGCCAGACCATCATGGCCGGGTCTTTCGACATCTCCTGCAGCAGGCTGCGGAAGTTGCCCAGGGCGTGTTGGCGCATCAGGTCGTACTGCCCGAGCATGTAGGCGGCGTTGTTGACCTTGGCGTTGCTGGTGGCGAAGTGGTTGTGCCAGAACAGCGTCACCTTCTCGCGCAACGGTTGCGGCGAGTAGAGCATCCGGTACAGCCACCACGCCCGCGCCTGCTGGCCGTTGTTGGCCCGGCGAATGCTCTCGGCGAGCTGGGCGGTTTCGCGGTCGAACGCCTCCTGGCCGGGACCGCCTTGGAGGAGCTTGTCGATGGCCTTCTCGGGGCCGTCCTTGACGCCGCCCTCCAGCTCGGACCAGGTGGCGCCGAAGGCGGCGCGGCGGTAGAGATGCCCGACCTTTTTCAGGTCCCACGGGTCGCCCGCGGACGCCTTGTAGGGCTCCCAGGCCCGGCGCGGATCAGGTACGTCTGCCATGTGTGCGAATCCTCAGCGCTCAGCCGCTTGCGGCTTAGCGTTCGCTTCACCTGGGTGAAGCGAACGCTAAGCCGCAAGCGGCCAGAGAACTACTTGCCCATCTTCCAGCGGATGTCGTAGCGGAACTGCTGCGCCTCGTAGACCACCTCGATGTCGAGCACCCCGAGCTTCTGCACCAACTCGATGAGCGCCTTGACCTGTTCCTTCGCCGCCTCCGGCGTGATCGCCTGGTCGAGGACGGCCTGAGTCACGAGGACGTCCTGGCCGCCGCGGAGGAGTGCCGCCCCCCCTTTGCCGTAGGCCCGCGATTGCGACGCGGCCCGCACCCCCCGCGGCAGCTCCTTCTTCGTCTCCCTGTCGAGCAGATCGACCAACTCGTGACACAGCTCCAGCGTCGAGCAGAAGACGAACTGAGTGCGGACGCGGACGAAGCAGGGGCTGAAGTTGAAGCGGATGTTACCCGTGTCGCTTTCCAACTTCACGTCCACCGGGAAGCGCCAGGCGACGATGTTGTAATCGCCGTGCTTCTCCTCCGTCAGTTTCAGCTTGAACTGCCCGCCGGCCAACAGGGCCGCCGCCCGCAGGCCCGCGTCCATCGATTTGCTGAACTCGTCGGGGTCGCGCATCTCGGTGATGAAGGCGAAGGCGGGGATCGGCTGTGCCGACGGCGCCCCCTTGTACGCGGACTTCGGCTGATCGACGACGACGACCCGGTGCCGCGCCCCGGCTTGCGTGAGGATCTTGTCTGGGGACAAGCCGATCAGGCGCACGCCCGGGTTCTTACCGGCGTCTTCGATCGCCTTGGCCTGCTTGTCGTTGAACAGTTTGGTCCGGTCGTTCCAGATCTTGCTGAGGTCGAGGAAAAAGCTGCTGCTGTAGACGACGTCCTTCGGCTCCAGCAGGGGGAGCAGGCCGGGGCCGTCGGCGGGCGGGACGTGCAGGCCGAAGTCGGCGCTGGCCCCGTCGCGGCCGGCCGGCAGGCGCACCGTCGTCAGGAAGCCGTCCTTCTCCTGATAGACGCCGGCGCAGAGGTAGGGCGAGCGCGTGGCCACGTCGATCTGGCCGCCGAAAAGGACCGTCAAGTTGACGTCGTTCCGCGGCGAGGTGAACACTTCCTTGGCCTGCGGGTACTTCTTGACCGTCTCGAGGTTCAGCCACAGGCGGGCCAGCGCCTGCGGCGGCAGCAATTTCGTCGAGTCCTTCACCGCGGCAAGGGTCGCGAGGCTGTGCTTGCCGCCGTCGAGGTGCCGGTCGAGGGCCAGCTTGAGCACTTCCTCCTTGTTGCTGAGCAGCAGCGCGGCACCGACGCGGGCGCCGTGGAGGTCCTTGCCGACGTGGACCGTTTCGATGTCCTTGTACGACCCCTTTTCGACCTTCTCCTTCGACTCCTGCCGCGCCAGCTCCTGGGCGATCACGTCGAGGCCGGCCTTGGCGAACTTGCTCATCAAGTCCGCGTCGGTCCCCTGCACGACGACCAGGGCGGGCGCCGGCTCGTCGCCGAGCTTGACGGCGAAGACGACCCCGCCGCTGGCGAGTTTGTCGAGCAGTTCGGGCCACTTCGCGGCGAGTTCCTTCTCGAAGTAGCCGACCAGCTGGTAGAAGCGGCGGGCGTTGGTCGAGTCGTAGAAGTCGCGGACCGGCGGCAGGGCGTAAGCCGCCTTGACCAGTTCGTTAGACAGGCCGGTCTCGATCAGCCGCCGCGGATCCTTGACCTCGACGAAGAAGTTGGCCTGCTCGGGCACGAGGCGGAGCGGGTCGGGGGGCGCGTCGGCGCGGGCCACGGCGGCGAAGAGGGTCAGGCAGGCGACGCCGCCCGCGAGGTGCCGGAACGGACGCATGGGGATCAACTCCTGGGAGACGCGTATCAGGGGCACGAGTATGTCCATGATACTCGTAGCGGCGCGCGGGTGTTTCAGAATTCCGCTCGCCGGCGGCGACCGCGCCGGCAGCCTCTCCCCGGCAAGGTCCGCCGCGTGTCAGCGATTCCCTTGGCGCGCACGGCTGCTACCGTGTACGCTGTGGGGGGTTCTTCCGCCCCTGGCTCCCCGTGTTCACCGGCGGCTCGGGCGGGCCAGGGGCGACAGCGTCACTCCCCCTGCCGCAACGGCAAGGTTCTCGCTATGGCCTCCGAACCGTTGGCGCCGGGCACGCGGGTCGGCCGCTACGAGATCGTCGCCCACCTCGCCACCGGCGGGATGGGCGAGGTCTACAAGGCCCGGGACGTGGAACTCGGCCGCGTTGTCGCCCTCAAGGTTCTCCCTGCGCGCCTGGCGGACAACGCCACCTCGATCGAGCGCTTCCGCCGCGAGGCCCGCAACGCCGCGCGGCTGTCGCACAAGAACATCGTCACGCTCTACGACTGGGGGCAGGACGGCGGCACCTGGTTCCTGGCCCTGGAGTACGTCGATGGCATCGACCTGGCCAGTCACATCCACGCCAAGGGCCGCCTCGACCCGCAAGAGGCCTGGGCCATCACCCTGCAGGCCGCCCGGGCGCTGGACCACGCCTTCCAGCAGGGCATCACGCACCGCGACATCAAGCCGTCCAACTTCCTCCTCACCCGCCAGGGCCACAAGCTGCGCGTCAAACTGACCGACCTCGGCGTGGCCCGCGCCGTCCGGGACGAGGACTTCCGCGTCACCCGGGCCGGCACCACGGTCGGCACCCTCGACTACCTGGCGCCGGAGCAGGCGCGCGACAGCGCCCTGGCCGACATCCGCAGCGACATCTACTCGCTGGGATGTACCCTGTACCACATGCTGGCCGGCCAGCCGCCCTTCCCCGACGGCGGCCTCGGCGAGCGCCTCTTCAAGCACCTGCAGGTCGATCCGCCCGACGTGCGCGGTTTCAACCCCGACGTGCCCGACGCCCTCTGGTCGGTGCTGCGGCGCATGCTGGCCAAGCGTCCCGACGATCGCTACCAGACGCCGGCCGAATTGCTCGCGGCCCTGATGGACCTCAGCGCCAACCGGCCGGCGTCATCCATCCCGACCCCGCAGCCGGAGGATTCCGAACTGGGCGTCCCGGCCCCCCCGGTTGGGGAGAATACCCCCGCGCCCCGCCGTCGTCCGCGCCCCGCCGATCGGCTCCCACCGACTCGGGTTATGGACATGGGCGCCGCCGATGCGCTGGGGGTGAGCGCCGAGCAGCGCCAGGTCGCCGCCGGCCAGTTCGAGCGCGCCTGCGAGGTGCTGGCCAGCGACAACCAGGAGAAGGGGTACGCCTACGAACTCCTCGTCAGCTGCTGCAAGCTCGACCCGGCCAACACCGCCTACCGTCGCCAGCTGCGGCAGGTCGGTCAGGAGTTGCATCGGCGGCAGGGGCTGAGGCGGTGGCTGTCGCCGCTGACGACCCTGCTGAGCAAGACGCGCCTCAAGGCCGCCAAGCACGCCCGCGACCACCGCAAGGTGCTGGAGCACGGCGAGGCGGTCCTCGCCCGCTCCCCCGACGACGTGGCCACCCACCTCGAGATGGCCGAGGCCGCCGCCGGGCTGGACCTGCCCTACCTGGAAATCTGGCTGTTGGACCAGGCCCGCAAGCAGGTGCCCGACAGCCCGGAGCCGATGCGCCGCCTCGCCGCCGCCTACGAACAGCAGAAGGAACTGGAAAAGGCCATCGCCGTGTGGGAGGCCGTCCAGAAAATCCTGCCCCAGGACATCGAGGCGTCGCGCAAGATCAACGCCCTGTCGGCCAGCAACACCATCAGCCGCGGCAAGTACGATGCCTGACCGCCCGCTTACGAGCGCAGGCCGCGTACCAGCGCCTCGTACCTTTCCCCGAGTCCGCTGACGCTCGCGCGCCGGCTCGTCTCTCCCGTCACGGCCAACTCGACGCGCAGGTGCTCCGCCGGCAGACAGCGGGGAACGCGGTCGGCCCACTCGACCAGGCAGACGCCGTCGCCTTCGAGATATTCGTGGGCGCCGAGGTCGAAGAACTCCCCCTCGCCGCGCAGGCGGTAGGCGTCGAAGTGATAGACCGGCAGGCGAGCGCGATACTCCTGAATGAGGACGAAGGTCGGGCTACTGACGACCCGACTGTCGGCGATGCCGAGCCCTTCGGCCACGGCGCGGGTCAGGTGCGTCTTGCCGGCGCCCAGGGGGCCGACCAGGGCCACGACCGCGCCGGGAAAGAGCAGGCGGCCGAGGCGGCGGCCGAACGTCTCCGTGGCGGCGAGGTCGGGCAGGTCGAGCGTGAGCGATGCCGGCATGAGAGGTGAGCCTACAATTCTCTATCCAAAATCAGGTCAACCACCCAACAACCCCGGACGTGCGGGCCGTCGGATCGGCAGTGCCGCAGCAGTTCATCGTCGTCACAGCCCGCATCGAGAAGAGCATCGGCCAGGATCGGCAGGTTGCCCCAGCGCCGCTCCTCATAGATCCCTTCGGCGATGCGGCGAATAGTGGAGTCGTTCCAGGCCAACCACGCCTGATCGATCCTCGGCCGGGGACGGAAGGGATTGCCGAAGATGTCGCGGACGAGAGCGGCTTGGGTCTTGAATTCAGCCACAGGGTTCGCCGATGCGATCGCCGCGGCGCATGCGGCATCACGGGCAGTGTCGGCGTCATCGTATTCAGAAGCGGCGTGACAGGCGGCTCCAGCGGGGTAAATGGCGGGTAGACGGACCACGGCATAGTGGGCCCACTGAGCCGAATCGGCGGCCTCCATGAATTGAGCGATGGAGGCCTCCCTATCTGCGAATCGTTCGGCAACTTCGACTGCTCTCCGGCTCCGCTCATCGCGGAGTAGAGGCCAGATACGCCGGACACAGGCACAGGCGAACAGCCTAAACTGCCGATGGCTGACCCTGTCCCGGAGGATGGCGAGCATCGGCGTTGGATAGGTGCAGGCCAGCCACTCGAACTCGTCCATGGTTTACACCCCGCAAGCCCCGCCCTTGCGCCGCGCTAAGCCGCAAGCGGCATCAGCGCAGCCTCCCGATCTGCAACAGTTCCCCCACCTGGTTCGGCCGCCCCCCCGTCCAGTTCCCCACCTGTCCGCCGCCGCCGCCCACCCCCGCGGCCAGACCGCGCGTCAGGACGTACCAGCAGAAATAACACTGGTTCGACGTGGCCCCCGGCAGCGCCTCCGGGTCGCGCGCCAGGATCTCGTCGCGGATCGCCGTCAGCCCCTCGGAGAACACACGACCCACGTAAGGATGCCAACGAGCCCGCTCCACGATCTCCGCGACCGTGTCGTGATGGATGTTGCCGATCGTCAACTGGTCCAGGTCCGACGCGAAGCCGCAGCACGGCTTGACCTCGCCGCGCGGCGTCACGATCAGCGCCTGTCCCGGCCCCTCGCAGTAGTCCTCCGCGAACCACGTCCCGTCCCAGGCGCCGGTGAAGCGCTCCGCACGCTCCACCGGCGCCAGGTGGTTCCAGTTGAGCGTCATCGTGAAGTCCGGCGACACCAGCAGGTAACGCCGCAGCACGTCCGACCACTCCACGACGGCGCCCAGTTCCCGCGCAAGGGCCCGCACTGGCTCCAGGCCGTGGTCGGGGTGGCGGCTGGCGTAAGAGAGCGAGATGATGTCGTCGCGGTCGAAGACCCGGCGGGCAGCGCCGCAGAACTCGACCAGCTTCGCCGTGTGGCTGCCGTGGAACTTGTCCACGCTCAGCCCCAGTTTCCCCGTGAACCCCGCCGCGGCCAACTCGCCGAGCACTCCTTCCAGGTGGGCGCCGTCCCTGTGCCAGACGCCGTTGGTCATTACCTTGTCGTAACGAAAGCCGAGCGCGGTCGCCCGCCGGCACAGCGCCTGCAAGAATTCGGGATACAGGAACGGCTCGCCTCCGGTGAAGCCGAGCACCGCGATGCCGTACGCGCGGGCCTCGTCAAGGAAGCGCACGGCCGTCGCCACGTCGAGCCGGTCGGGCCACTCGATCGGGACGCAGCAGTGGGCGCAGCTCAGGTTGCACTGGTAGCTTGAACACAACATTAGGTAGTTCGGGCGGAAGGTGCGCACGCCGTGCGGCATCGGCTGTCCTGCTTCGTGGCAGGCGGTCTTTTC
>DATFNV010000410.1:0-3603 GCA_035266225.1 Gemmataceae bacterium | reverse complement strand
CGATGCGTTCGCCTCGAGTGTCCTTGACAACCCCAGCCTCAAGTCTGCGGTCGTCGCGTGACGGAGGCTACCCGTGCCCCGTGGAGGGCCGGACAGTTGAGTGTCGATCAGGCAAGTTGGGCTCCTGCGAAAAGCGGCGTTGTGGCAAGAACTCCTCAAGTTGGAGCTGGAATACCGGCGGATCGAGGCCCCTTCCCCGGAGGAATACGCTCGCCGCTTCCCGGCGTACGGACACCTGCTGAGGCCGTTGCTCGATCAACTCGCGCCGGTCGCCTGCGGCACTGCTGTTTCAGAGCCCGGGTCAGGGGGACGCCACGATACGCAGGACGCTCCCGGGAACCTGTTGTCCTCGCGACCGGCACGGCCCGCTATGCCGCCGGGGACAGATTCCCTGCCGCGTATTGCCGGCTACGAGATGCTGGGGGAGCTGGGCCGGGGCGCCATGGGCGTCGTCTACCAGGCCCGGCAGATCAGCCTGAACCGCACACGGTTGCCCTCAAGATGATCGTGGCCGGCGCCCACGCGAGCCCGGCGCAGCTGGCCCGTTTCCGGCGGGAGGCCGAGGCCGTCGCTCGGCTGCATCACCCGCACATCATCAAGATCCACGACGTCGGCGATCACGGCGGCCTCCCCTTCTTCGCCCTGGAATATGCCGAGGGCGGTAGCCTTGCCCGCAGCCTCACCGGCAGCCCGCTGCCGGTGGTGCGGGCCGCTTCCCTCGTGGAAACGCTGGCCCGGGCGGTTCAGCACGCCCATCAGCAGGGCATCGTCCATCGGGATCTGACACCCGGGAACGTGCTCCTGATGGCCGACGGGACGCCCAAGATCGCAGACTTCGGGCTGGCCAAGTTCATCCTCGGCGGCCCGCCGGCGACCGAGTCGGGGGCCGTCCTGGGTACGCCCGCCTACATGGCGCCCGAGCAGGCCAGCGGCCGCACACGGGAAATCGGCCCGGCCACCGACGTCTACGCCCTGGGCGCCATCTTCTACCACCTCCTCACCGGCCGGCCTCCCTTCACCGCCGAGACGTCCCTGGACACGATGATGCAAGTCCTTGCGGACGAGCCGATCCCTCCCCGCCGCCTCCAGGCCAAGGTGCCGCGCGACCTCGAGACCGTCTGCCTGAAGTGCCTGCGCAAGGAAGCCGGCAAACGCTACGCCACGGCGCAGGCGCTGGCCGACGACCTGCGCCGCTTCCTCGACGGGCGGCCGGTGCAGGCTCGGCCGGCCGGCCTGTGCGAACGGGGACTCAAGTGGGCGCGACGGCGGCCGACCGTTGCGGCTCTGGTGGCGGTCAGCGCCCTGGCCGTGATCGGGGGGCTGGCTGCCATCGGCGCCCTGTGGCGGAACGCCGAGGCGCGGGCCGGCGCGGTCCTCCAGCTCGCCGCCGCTCAGAAGGAATTGGACGACCGCCAGGGTCGCCTCACCGCCCTGGAGAGGGAAATGCACGACGCCGAGAGGGCGACGCGCCGGGCGTTGTACATCCGCGACATGCAGCTGGCGCAAACCGCGGAGGAACAGGAGCAGTCGCAGCGTGTCCTGACGCTCCTCGGGCGGTTCTTGCCGCGGGACGGCCAACCGGACGTGCGCGATTTCGAGTGGCGCTATCTCTGGGGCCTGTACCACCGCGAGCGGGCTCGGCTGCGCGGTCACACGTCCCCCGTCAAATGGGCGGAATTCGCGCCGGGTGGGGGCGAACTCGTGACACTCGCCTCGGAAGGAGGGATGCGACTTTGGGACCCGGCTGGCGGGAAGGAGCTGGCCCCCGCGACGGCGGAGGCCGACGGAGTAGTCGGCGCGACCTACGCAGCGGGCGGCCGTTTGCTGGTAGCCGGTTGTACCGACGGCAAGGTGTGCGCGTGGAACCGGCCCGGCGCCGGCGGACTCGGTGCCCCCCGCTGGACTTTCCCCGCCCACGCCAAGGCGGTCGTCGCCGTGACGGTGTCGCCCGATGGGCGGACGCTGGCCACGGGGGGCGAGGACGGCGTGGCCGCGCTGTGGAACTGGGAGGGGGCCGCGGCCGATGCTCCGCCGACCCTGAACAGGCGGCTGGCGGGTCACACGGCAGCCGTGTTCCATGTCGTCTTCTCCCCCGACGGCAACACCTTGGCCACGGTCAGCGGCGACCAGACCGGTCGGCTCTGGGACGTGGCCACCGGCCGGCTGCTGCGGACATTCGTCGGCGAGAGTGGCGCCTGGGTCACGCGCGTCGTCTTCTCGCCGAAGGGCGACTTGATGGCCGTCGCCGAAGCCCACCCTTTTCAGCCGCTCGCGACGAACTCGGTCCGCCTCCTCGACACCTCCACCTTCCGCCCGCGCTCGTCTTTCCCCGTGAAAGGCGGGGGTTGGGGCGTCGCCTTCTCCCCCGATGGGGCGTTGTTCGCCTACGCCAGCAACTGGGGTGTGGTGAGGGTCTGGCACCTACCCAGCGCGCGGACGACCGACGTGATCCACGCCCACGCTGATCGCACCGGCTTGGTGGCCTTTTCCCCGGATGGCCGGACGCTGGTGACGGGGGCCAACGATGGGCTCGCCAAGCTGTGGGACGTGGCCCCGCGGCCGGAGCCGTGGCTGCAGGCGCACCCCGGCGGGGCCGACGCCGTCGCCTTTTCCCCGGACGGCCGGCGACTCGCGAGCGCTGGCATCGACGGCCTGGTGCGCGTGTGGGACCCGGACGCCCGAGCGCTGCTGGCTGATCTCCCCGGACGCTTCGGCAGAGCCAAGGCGGTGGCCTTCTCCCCAGATGGCCGCTGGCTGGTCTCAGCCAGCGAGGACAAGACGGTGCGCCTGTGGGACACGACGGCGAAGGCCCAGCGCGCCGTCTTCCGCGGGCACACCGACCTCGTCAACTCCGTGGCGTTTTCGCCGGACGGCGGCACCATCGCTTCGGGTTTGAAAGACGGGACGGTGCGACTGTGGGACATGCCCGGGGCCGGCGAACGGGAGGTCACATCGCCGCGACAGACCCTGACGCACCCGCAAGACCAAGTTACAGGCGTGGCCTTCTCGCCCGACGGCGCGACATTGGCGATGGCGTGCTGGTTCGGGGGGGTCACGTTGTACGACCCGGCGTCAGGGGCCGTGCGGACCAACCTCAGCGCCAAGGAGTTGACCGGCGTGGCCTTCTCGCCCGACGGGCGGCAGGTCGCCGCCGGCACATGGGCGGGCACAGTCGAGGTCTGGGACGTGGCCTCGGGAAAGCCGGTACTGACCCTCCTCGCAGACGCGAGCCCGGTCCTGGCCGTCGCCTACAGCCCGGACGGTCAGACATTGTTCTCCACCAGCCGGGACGAGGGGGCGGTGAAACTCTGGGACGTCGCGACGGGGCTGGAGCGTTTCACCCTCAAGGGGCACACTTCGGCAGTGCGTGGGCTGGCACTGACGCGCGACGGCCGGCTCCTGGCGACAGCGAGCACCGACGGGAGCGTGAGGCTTTGGCCGGCTCCCGCGGACACCGGCGCGCCGGAGCGAATTTGACGCTGAGGCCGCCTGTCGTTTTGCGCTCGCTGCCTCGTCCTCGCAGATAAATGGATAGATGGGCCGGGTCGGGATGGGGGGCAACCCTGGGGCGGCTACGGCCGCACGCAGCGGAAGAGGTCCGCC
>DATFNV010000409.1:0-14711 GCA_035266225.1 Gemmataceae bacterium | reverse complement strand
GCGCGGACGAACTGACGGCCGGCCAGCAGTTCGTGGGCCTGCAGGTGCAGGAAACCGGCGGCCACGCCGTCACGGTGACGGTAATCGGCGTCGGCGACGAGGCCAGCCACAAGCCGGGCTCGGCCAACAACGACTCCAGCGTCGCGACGCAAACCGTCGTCAACTGACGTACACGCCTTGAAGATTGCAGATTGCAGATTGGAAAAACAGTTCTGCAATCTGCAATCTGCAATCTTCAATCTGCAATCTTCAATCTGCGTTGTTCACGGATGCCCCTCGGGAGGTCCCTCCGATGCAGCCCTTGCCCGTCACAGACGTCCGTACCAACCTCGGGACCTGGGCGGTCGCGGGGCCGCTGCTCCCAGCCGCCGGCGCCGCCCTGGTCGGTGCCCTGCCGGCCGAGGCGTTCGACCCCGACTTCCGCGGCCAGCGGCTCAGAACCACCTATCTCGATACTCCGCAATTCCTCCTGCGCAAGGCGCGGGTCAAGGGCGACCGCTATTTGACCCTGCGCGTCCGGCATTACCACCCCGCCGGGCTGTTCGCCCTTTCGGCCAAGACGGAGGGGGCCAAGGTGCGCGTCGAGGTCGAGCCGGCCGTGGCCCGGGCGATCCTCGGCGGGGATCGCGATGCCCTGGAGGCCCACCTTCCCGCGGACGTCGTCGCGCGGCTGGCCGAGCTGGTACACGACTCCCCGCCCCTCCCCGTGGTGGAGGTGTGTTGTCATCGGTTCGCCCGGGAGGACGGCCGGCAGCGGTTGACGCTGGACACGGGCATCTGCACCGACACCGGCCTTTGTCTCCCCTTCAACGTGCTGGAGCTGAAGGCGAGCGAGCCAGCGGCGCCCTGGCCGGCCTTTGTCGCCGACCTCGGGCTGCGGCCGGTGAAGGTCAGCAAGTTTCTCTGGGCCACCGGCGGAGGGCGTTGACATGGCTACGAAGGACCTGATCGCGCTCAGCCGCGCCTACCAGGCGCTCCAGGGCGTCAGCAACCAGGACACGCTCGTCGGCACGCTCGTGACGGCCTACAGCGAGGCCGTCGAGAAGTACTGCCGCCGTCGCTTCGTTTCGACCAGCTACGACGAGGTGTACGACGGCAACGGCGAGCGGCGCCTGCTGCTGCGCCAGTACCCCATTCAGAGCGTGCAGGCGGTGCGCTACCGGCCGGTGACGGTGCTGAAGATCACCAACAACACGGCGGCCAACGTCCAGGCTCGCGTCGCCGTCCTCTCGACCGGGCTGCAGCTTGTCTCGGTGAACGCCGGCACCAAGACGACCGTGACGGCCGGCCTGACGTTCGCCGGCAACCCGACGCTATCGGCCCTGGCGACCGCGGTCAACGCCGTGGGCAACGGCTGGAGCGCCCAGGCCGTCGGCGACAGCACCAACTACGGGAGTTGGCCGAGTGCCGATCTCTACGTGCCGGCTCCCTACGGCGACACCCTGGAAGGGTCCGGCGTCCTCCAGAGCCAGGGCGCCCTGCAAGGCGTGGCCGGCTCGTATGCCGAGCTGAAGATGCACACCTACGAGCTGCAGGGCTACCAGTGGGACGCCCGCGGCTGGCTGCTGCGCGCCATCCCCTACACCGATCCCGAGTTGCTCCATCCCGAGGACCTTGTCTTCCCCGTGGGCGTCAACAACTTCCGTGTCCAGTACACGGCTGGCTACACGACCGTCCCCGAGGCGGTGCAGGAGGCGTGCGCCCGCTGGGTGGCTTACGGCTACTACCTGGCCCAGCGCGACCCGGCCCTGCTGCACCAGGTCCCCGGCAGCGGCACGACCAGCGGTTGGGGGCCGGTGACCAGCGGCCGGGAATCGCCGCCGGCCGACGTCCGGGCGCTCCTGGCCCCGTACCGCCGCCACACGGTCGGCACCGACCAGGGGTAGGAAGAATTGCAGATTGCAGATTGCAGATTGCAGATTGCAGAGGGCTTTTGCAATCTGCAATCTGCAATCTGCAATCTGCAATTGAAGGGGTGAGTCGTGGCCGCGATCAAAGCGCGCAAATGCTTCTTCCCCGCGTCGTCGTGGGTGCATGCGTTCATCCTGACCTGCGACGACAAGCTGGCGGTGTGGTTCAAGCGCGGCAGCCGCCGCTACCACGGCCACACACTCGGCGGCGTGCCCGGCGTCTGCTGCCTCTACCCGCAGTCGAACCAGGGCCTCTACAACCTCGCGACCGTCTGGGGCTCCCCGGGTAAATTCGTATGGCGATTCCTTTACAAGAAACTGGGCTATCAGCTCGTCAAGCCGCCGGTCACGCCCTGCGCCGGCTGTGCGACCGCCGTGGGCGTGACCTCCAGCGAGGACCCCTCCAACTTTGGGGACGCCGTCACCTTCACGGCCACCGTCACGGACAGCGACGGCTCCGACACGCCGCAGGGGGCGGTGGAGTTCTTCGACGGCCTCACGGACCTTGGCGCCGGCAGCGCCCTCTCGGGGAGCGGCGCCAGCGCGACCAGCACCTTCACGACCTCGTCCCTGGCGGTCGGGACGCACACGATCACGGCGAAGTTCACGGCGAAGGCCGGCGCGGGATTTCAGAACGCGCAGGGCTCGCTCACGCAGACGGTCAACAGCAACAACGTGACCCAGTGCGGCTGCAGTCTCCCGCAGACCTTGCACGTGACGTTCACGAACGGGGTCAGCGGCACGTATGCCCTCACCTGGAACGGCACCACGGCCTGGAGCACACCCAACCCCGGCGGCCCGACGATCTGCGGCGGCGTGACTAGCCCGGTCACCCTGCAGTGCGTCGGCAACCAGTGGGAACTGGTCGTGTCGCAGACCAATGGCGGCTGCGGGGCCGGCGCGTTCGCTAGCTCGGCGAGTTGCAGCCCGCTTAACGTCGTCTTCAACCTGACCGGCAGCCTCCCCGGCAACTGCTGCAACGGCCAGAGCTTCACGGCCACGGTGACGACATGAGGCCCTGCCACGCTGACCACCCGCTCAGCCCGGCTTTGTGCCGGCTGTGCTTCCTGTACGTGAACGATTCCGGATACCGCGCCCTCTGGGACGGGCCGCCGGCGGAGCCGGCGCCGCCGGCCCGGGCGCTCCCCTGCGTCTACCTGGGCGAGGTGCTGGAGCGCGGCGGCTGTCCGTGTCCCGGCAAATGGCTGCGGGGCTGCGGCCTTCACGCGGTCTGTACCCTCGAAGTGTGCAAGACCTGTGAAGATTATGAAGAGAGATAAATAGGTAATAGCAACCCCACGTGAAGGGAGCAAGCCATGACTCCGCAGGGGATGGGTAAGGCCTTCGTGGTGCTGTGGATCCTGATCGCCGTGGCTTACGACTGCTGGGCGTACTTCGTGCTGCGCGAGTCGGCGGCGACCATTTCGGAGACGCTGAGGAGCTGGGTGCAGTGGTCGCCCTTGGTGCTCGTGCCGCTGGGCGGCCTGCTCTGGCACCTCTTCGCTGCCCCGCTCTCGCTGGGCCCGCCTCCCCTGTACGGCTGGGCGCCCTTCCTGGTGCTCGTCGCCGGGATGGTGTTGTACGCCCTCTGGGAAATGGACAACTCGCCGAACGTCGGGCCGCCCGGCCCCTGAGGCAGGATCGAGGGATCTGTTGTTCGACCCCTGCCGGCTTGCCCGGCCGGTGAAGGAGGTCGGTCAGCTAGACAAGGGGGTGGGAATAACTGATTCGACCCCTGCCGGCTTGCCCGGCAGGTGAAGGAGGTCGGTCAGCTAGACAAGGGGGTGGGAAAAGCCTTTCCCTTCCCCCGTTCTAGCCAGGCGACCTGCTTCACCTGCCGGGCAAGCCGGCAGGGGTCGAGCCGGTTTTTCCCCGCCCCCCATTTAGCTGAGCGACCTCCTTCACCTGCCGGGCAAGCCGGCAGGGGTCCAATCCGTGGTCTATTTGTCCGTACCGGCCGGCATCCGCCAGAGGCGCACGGCGCCGTCGGTGCCGGCCGAGGCGAGGAACTTGCCGTCGGCGCTGAAGGCGACGCCGCTGACCCAGGCGCTGTGCCAGTCGAGCGCGGGCAATTCCTTGCCGCTGGCGGCGTCGTACAGGCGCACCGCCTCGTCCAGCCGGCCGCACATCGCCAGCGTCTTGCCGTCCGGCGACACCGCCAGGCCCTGCACCATCTCCGGCGACTTCTCGACGACGCATTGGCTTTTTCCCCCCGTGAGGTCGAGGCGCGTCACCGTTGCATCCCAGTTGGCCACGAACAGCGCCTTGCCGTCTGGCGTCAGCGCCAGGGCCGCGATGCCGTGCTCGGCCTTCAGCAGCTCCCTGAGCTTGCCACCGTCGGCTGGGTCCCACTCCTTGACGGTGCCGTCCGAGCTGCCCGTCAGCAGCCCCTTGCCGTCCGGCGTAAAAGCCAGGCCGCGCACCGCCCCCGCGTGCGCCGCCAACTTGCGCCGCTCGCTGCCGTCGGTGTCCCACAGGCGCACGGTGCGGTCGGAGCCGCCGGACGCGAGTGTCTTGCCGTCGGGGGCGAAGGCGACGCACAGCACCGGGCCCTTGTGGCCGGTCAGCGTCGCCCGCTCCTTACCGGTGGCGAGGTCCCACAGGCGCGGCGTGCCGTCGAGCCCGGCCGAGAGCAGCGCCTTGCCGTCGGGGGAGTAGGCCACGGCCACGACGGCCCTGGTGTGGCCCTTCAGCGTCAGGCGCGGTGCGTCCTTGCCGGGCTCCCACAGCGCCACGGAGCCATCGTCGCCGCCGACGGCCAGCTCCTTGCTGTCGGGGCGGAGGGCGAGGGAGCGCAGGCTGGTTTCGGTCTCGAGCCAATCAGAGGTCGGGGGGGGAGCCGACCCGCGAAACTCCTCGGGCAGCTCCCAGAGGTTCACCGTGCCTTTCGGACCGCCCACGGCCAGCCACCTGCCGTCCGGGGAAAACGCCAGACAGCCGAAATCGGTATCGTTCCCGGTCAGGGTGGAATGATCCTTATGCGTTTGCATATCCCAGAGAGTGACGATTCCCGCGGAACTCCCGCCGGCCAGCAGGCCCCCGTTGGGCGAGAAGGCCAACGAGGTCAGCATGTGCCCTGGCCCGCCCGGCAGCAGCTTCCCTTTGCCCGAATGAACGTCCCACACCCCCACGAAGGGCTTGCCCCGAGCGTCCGAGCCGGAGATCGCGAGGCTTCTCCCGCTCGGCGCGAACGCCAGCGCCCCGACATAGGCCATGTCCGGCGGTCCGACTGTCGCCCGCAGCTTGCCATCCAGGTCCCACAGGCCAATCACCTTCTGCTTCAGGTCTGTCGCGTACCACAGGCGCAGGGCGCCCGCGGATGACGCGGCAGCGATTCGCTTGCTGTCCGGCGAGAAGGCGGGGCGGAGGGAGCTGCCCTCGGCCCCCTTGAGACTCGCTACTTCCTTGCGCGCCGCCACGTCCCAGACGACTATCCTGTCCGTCAGGAACTTGCCGTCGGGCGAAATGACCAGCCTGCCAACAGCCGCTCCGGGCTCGAGAGTGGTGGGTTCCTTGGCCCCTTTCGCCCACAGCAGGACTCTCCCGAAACTGTCGCTCGCAGCGAGGGTCGAGCCGTCCCGGGCCAGCCCGAGGGCGATGAAGCGGCGATCGTGCTTTATCAGCGTTTGCCGCTCCTTGCCGGTCGTGACGTCCCAGAGGCGGACCGTCCTGTCGTCGCTGGCGGTGACGAGGCTTTTGCCGTCGGGGTAGAAGGCGACGCCGTTGACGTCGTCGGTGTGCCCTTCGAGGGTCCTGACCAGTTTCGGCTCGTCGGCGCCGGCGGCGGTGGCAAGGCCGAGGAGCACGCACAGGGAAGCGAGACGCATGGGTGGGTCCTCCGGGCGAAGGAAGGGGCGGTGCCGATTGTCGCACATTTGCGGGCCGGATCAAGGGGGCGCGGCGGAAGGGCTTGGCCGATGGAAAGCGGACGCAAGTGCGGCTTCCCCCCTGTCGATGCCGGCCAGCAGTCAATAGAATCGGCAGTGACGAGAACCTCTGCTCCTGACGGACAGGCAATGGAGCCAACTCTCGGAGCGCCTCGCGTGGGGGCGGCAAGCCGTCCGGTGTCGAGTTTGCACCGTGATCGCCACACTGAACTTCGATGAAGGAAGGGCCCCATGAAGGTCTACATTCAGATGCTGCGCTCGGTCGCCGCGCTCCGCAAGACGCTGGAGGCCGACGGCTGGAGACTGGAAGCCGCACACGAGGGGACGGTCCGCGCCAGGCACCCGCACCTGCGCGACGAGGCCGACTTCCGCGGCCGCCTCCACGGGCTGGGCCTGCTCACCTCCAGTGCCCTCCGTATCGAGTTTGCCCCCGCGGTGGCCGAGAGGAGCGACCCGGCCGCGTAAGGACCATTCCTCTCCGGCCGACCGCCCGCCTCGGCAACGAGCCCCCAGGGTAACAGCCCGGGGGCTCGCGGCGTTTTCGGTGGCATCGGTGAGCGCTTGGAATATGTTCTCGGGCCGGATCGGTAATGGGCCGTTCAGGGCGTCGAAGGCGCCGGCGGCGTCCAGTTGCCGAGCCAGACCACGGCTAACCCCGTTCCCGCCAGCTTCTGCTCCAACCTCTGGTCAGCGGTAATCAGGGGCACCCCAAGCCGGCGGGCCAGGGCGGCGTAACAGGCGTCGTAGGCGGAGGTCCCGTGGGCGAGGGCCAGGGCCAAGGCGTCGCCGGCCAGGTCGAACGATGTTGTCCGTAAGAGAGGAAGCGCCTGGAGATCATCCAGTGCCTTCGCCGCTTCGGCGGGAGAACAGACGCCCCGCTGGTAAGCCTTCTTCCAGAAGATGTTGGCACATTCGGCGTAGAACAGGTCGGGCACGTGAAACGTCGCCTGCCCCTTGTCGAGCAACGAGAAGAGTTGGGCGGCCCGGCCTGAAAGGGGTTCCGGGACGACCAGTTGCGCGGCCACACTGGCATCGACCACGCAGACATACGGCGTGGTCATCGTTCGCGATCCTCCCGCAGCATCTCGACGACGCTCGGCCCATTCGGGTCGGGACGAATGGGGTTTTGCCGGATGCGCGCGAGGATCTCCCCCACGCCCCCGCGCTGCCGCGCGGATTCGTGCCGCACCGCCTGTTGCAGCAGGCTGATAGCTGTTGCCGCTGGCGTTTGCTGCTCGCGCCCCGCAAGCTGCTCGATCTCCCGCACTAATTCGTCGGGCACGCCTTCCAGGTGCAACACGGCCATGACTTGCTCCTGACTGGAATCGACTTTCGGCGCGGCCGGCCGCACGGCGGGCCACGCGCCAATCATTCTAATGGGCCGTAGGACCGCGAACAATTCCGCGGAAAGCACCCAGGCAGCCCCGAGGGACGGTCGGCTATCGGCCGGCTTCCAAGAGTGGACCGCCAACGATCGATGTCAAAGCAGTCGATGCGGCGGGGCAACCGATCCCGATCAAGAAGATCAAGTTCGTCAATTGAGAGGTGGCACCTATGACCCCGGAGGATGTTCTGGAGAGTCTGGCCGAGGAGTGTCACAGGGATCATGTTGGTCTCTGGGAGATTGTTGAGGCCGTGCAGTTCGATCTCGGTTCGACGAATCCTTCCGAGACCCGGGCCATGACACTTCGCCTCGTTGGGAGCTTGCTGCGCGAGCGCGGGATGCAGGTCGGGCATCCGGCCCCGGACGGCCGACATTTCATCGCGTGGGGCTTGTCCCCCGATCAAGCCCTCCGGCGAATTGAGCAAGAGTGGTCCGCGTTGGGGCGCGATCCCAACATCGGCGACGTGGCCTGGTTTACGAGCACTCCGTAGCCGCTGCTCACGGCGCTAAACGTACAGGTTGAACTCGTCGATGCTCCACCACCACATCGGGTCGCTCCCCGTCTGCACCACGCGGACGTAGCGCCCCGTCACGGCGGCGGGCAGCGTGATCGTCGTCACGGCCCCGCTGCCCTTGCCGGTCGCCACCGGCTTGAGCGTCGCCCAGTCGGTGCCGGTCTGCGAGACGTAGACGGCGTAGCCGCGCGGGTAGTCGTTGAGCGAGCCGGAGGTGTCCAGCACCAACTCCTGGAACGTCATGGCCTTGCCCAGGTTCACCTGGAACCACTGGCCGGCGGCCTGATGCGCCCCCGTGCTCCAGCGCGTGCCGGCGTTGCCGTCCAAGGCGTTGCCCGGCGAGCCGCCCGATTCCGTCGAGCTGGCCGTCGCCACCCAGCCGGCCCGGGAGAGCTGCGTCGTGAAGCCGGCCTGCACGGCGACGTTGGTGAAGGTGGCCGTCGCCAGCTTGCTGTTGTCGTGGGCCGTCACCGCCAAACCGGCCTGGATGCTCGAAGGCATGGTGATCGTCTGCGTCGAGCCGACCTGCTTCCACGTCACGCCGTCGCTGCTGTAGTAGCCGGCGAAGCTGTTGCCGCTGCGCGTCAGCTTCACCCACACCGGAGCGCTGATCCCCGTGATGTTCGTATTGCCGGGCACAGCGCCGGCGCTGGCGCGCCACTGGAAGGCGACGCCCTCGCCGGGCGTGACGACCATGTCCACGAAAACGGCGTTGGCCGCGGTGCCGTTGCGCAGCATCACGCTCGCCTTGGCCCAGGCGTTGGTGTTCGTCAGGCTGGTCACTTTCGCGACGACGCTGCCGTCGCCGCTCAGCGACTCGTGGGCGAAGTTGAACTGGTCGGAGCTGTTCCAGATGTCGGCGCCGCCGCCGCTGACCGTCCAGGTGCCGCCGCTGTCGCTGGCGCTGCCGGCCTTGCCCGGGCTGCCGATGTTGCTGTCGCTCCAGCCCGGCGGCAAACCGGGGCCGGACGAGGCGGGCGCCAGGTCGAGGACCGTCATCGAGTAGGCCGGCGCCGTGAAGCTGAAGCCGCCGCCGTTGACCGTCAGCGTCTGCGTGAAGTTGGCCAGGCTGGAATGGCCGTCGCTCGTCTGGCTCTGGGCGGTGTCCTGGGCCTCGCCGTACTGCCAGACCGTCGCCTGGCTTGCCGGCGTGAAGCCGCTGACGTTGAACTGCCCGGTCAGGTTGGTGCTCTGGTTCTTGTTGATGATCAGCAGGTCGAGGTGGCCGTTCTGCTCCTTGACGGCGTAGGCGGACAGGGTGGCGTCGTCGCTGGTGGCCTGCACCACCGTGTCGCCAGTATGCACCATTTTCGACAGCAATTGCTCGGCGAAGTAAGTGGGGTAGGGGACGTAGGTGCCGGTGGCCGGCGGCGAGCCGTTGCCGGAGCCGATCAGGCCGTAGTCGCCGCCGGTGCGCCAGCCGTAGAGGCTGCTGTTGTCGTGGCTGGTGTCGTAGCCGTTGCGCAGGTCCCAGACGGTGGCGCCGGCGTATTCGGTTTCCAGCAGGCCGCCCAGGGCGTCGGCCAGCCACAGGCCGTTGACCAGGCTCGTCGTCTGGTTGGACGGGTTGTAGCTGACCGAGTTGAACTCGGTGGCCAACAGCTGCACGCCGGCGCCGGCGGCGCCGAGGTCCTTGGTGATCAGGCTGCGGTAGGCGGCGGCGCGGCCGGCCCAGTCGATCGGCCCGCCGTAGCCGCTGGCGTTGGGGTCGGTGGCGCTGTGCAAGAGCAGGTTGGCGTCGTTCTCGTTGCCGGGGTCGAACATGTAGTTGTGGTCGCTGACGAAGTTGGGCGTGAAGCCCTGCGTGGCGCACTGCTGCAAGACCTGGTCGGTCCAGTTGCCGGGGACCTGACTGTAGCTGCCGCCGGTGCCGCTGCCATCGACGCCGATGGCGATGGTCGAATCGATGTGCGCGGCGTAGGCGGCGAACTGCTTGGCGAAGGTGACGTAGGTGGCGGGGTCGTGCGGCGTGGCGTGGTGGTCGGTCTCCCAGCTGCCGTAGATCTCGTTGCCGACCTCGAAATAGTGGATGCCGAATGGGGCCGATCGGCCGAGGCGCAGGAAGTTGAGGCCGTCGTCCTGGGCCAGCGGGGCGGCGGCGCGGAGGCCCGCCCAGTAGCCCGCGGTCTTCCAGTCCACGTTGACCCAGCTGTTACTGGCGTCGCTCCACTGCGGCCCGACGCCGATGGCCGTCGTGTTGCCGGTCGAGCCGTTGAGGTAGGCGAGGAGGGCGGCGTCCTCCTGGGGGCTGGCGGTACCGTAGTTGAGCGTGACCAGGCCGGTGCCGCCGAGCGCGGCGATGAAGCTCGCCATGCTCGGCGAGGTGCCCTCGCCATTCCAGGTGGGCCCGACGTTGAAGTGCCAGGTGTCGGCGCTGGAGCCGCCGGGGAAGCGGAAGAAGTTCAGGCCGGCCGCCTGGACCATTTGCTGCGTCTGCGGCGTGTTCAGAGCGCTGTCCCACCAGGTCAGGTTGACGCCCAGGTCGAGGGCCGTGGCGGTGCGGATGGCCTGGCCGACGTTCACGGTGACGGTCGAGGGCACGGTGCGGTCTTCGAGCTGTTCGACGCCGGGGCGGCGAGCGGGGAATGGACGGCGAGTCATGTCTCTTCCTCTTCCAGAACGGGGCCGGGCGCGGCCGGGCGCAAAAACGCCGAGGGGGATGGGAACACGCATACGTTGCTGGACGGGAACGCCCGGGAGACGGAGCCGGGGTTATGAGTAGGTTAGCCCGGGCGGGGGAAAATGCAAGCTACTCGGCGTCGGCTTCTGGCATCACGCCGGCCGAGGGCGGACGGGAGGCACCCAAGCTGGCAGAGCGGCGGTGAACCAGGTATGATTCCCCGAGAAGGGAGGTTCGATCATGAAAAGCCCGTTTCCTGGCATGGACCCGTACCTGGAACAGCACTGGGGTGATGTTCACCATCGCCTTGTCCAGTATGCCAGCGACCAAGTTCAAGAGTGTCTTCCCCCCGGGCTAAGGGCGCGCGTCGAGGAACGCGTCGTGGTGGATTTGCCCAGCGAGGACCGCGTGTACTATCCCGATGTCCGGGTGGTGGAGCACGAACGTCCGGGGCAGGCCGGCACGGCTGTGGCCGTGTCCGAAAGGACCATGGTTGAGCCGCTTGAGGTTCCGTTTATCGAGCCGGAGACTCAAGGGTTCATCGAAATCGTCGAAACCCGCCCGGAGCGCCGGCTGATCACGGTCGTGGAGGTTCTCAGTCCCTCGAACAAATATGCCGGACGCGGCCGGGATCTCTATCGGCAGAAGCAGCGCGATTTGATGGATGGCTGTGTCAGCCTCGTGGAGATCGACCTACTGCGGGCCGGTCCCCACGTGCTGCAAGTGCCCCTGGGGCAGTATCCCCCATCCTATCGGACACCCTACAAGGTCTGTGTCCATCGCGGCTGGAAGGCGAGGGCCGAGATTTACCGGTTGCCGCTGCGTGAGCCGTTGCCGACCATTCGCGTGCCGCTGCGCGAGACCGATGCCGATGTGCCGCTGGATTTGCAAGCGCTCATCGCCCAGGTGTACCGCCACGGCCGCTACGACGACATTGATTACACCGTACCGCCCGTGCCGCCGCTGGACGCCGACGACGCCACCTGGGCCGACGAATTGTTGCGGGCGGCGGGCCAGCGCCCGGCGACTCCCGCCCCCGATGGTTCTTGAGGCCCGGCAGGCGCTGGGGCAGGCCGTGCGCTGGCTGGACGCGCCCAGCGATGCCGAGGCCAGGCAGAGCAACGCCGAGCGCCTGCCGTGGCAGGAGGGGGCCGAGGCGGCGGCGCTGCGGGGGGAGGCCGAGGGCCGGCTGAGCGGACCAAAACCGGATCATTAAATGGTTGGCGGAGCCTGTGTCTGCGTAACCTCCTTGCCGGCGCCGAGGCGCCGCCTGGCACGACGATGGCCTCTACGTGGGCCAGGGTGAGGCCGGTGTGAAGAATTCGCTTTTCCTGGTGAATGTCCTTGACAAGGAAGTACGGCATTCCGATAATTGTCCTCATTCGGGATGAGGTAGGGATTTTCGCACAAATATCACTTTCCTCATCCATCCGGTGTACTTTCTGGACGTTCTCACGTTATCCGGCAAGGAGTCGCGTCTTACATCGCCCGATGGCTTGGCGTCACTTTCTCGTGTGATCCCCGAAAGGCATTGCCTTCGGGAACCGGCTGTCCCGTCAGCCGGAACACTGATGCCGCGCCCCTATCGGCCTGGCCTGTGTCCCTTTCGCGCGCGGGGTCGGCATCGGCTTCCCCGCGGGCGTGTGTCGTTTCTGACACCGTCGCCCTGGACGAAGGAGTTCGCACCATGCTGTTCGCACTGCTGACCGCCGCTTTTCAACTTGGGGGGAGGCATAAGTCCTCAAAGCCCCCGGCGACATTCGCCCGCCTCCGGAAACTCGCCCTGCCGCGTGTCGAGGCGCTGGAAGATCGCCTGTGTCCGGCCGGTGTGTGGGGGCCTGACGCTGCCGGGCGGGATCTTACTGTCCCTGGACTCCAACTGGTCCGATCCGCTCAACTGGCGCCTTAACGGAGCCGTGCCTGGCGCCGGACAGTACCCGGGCATGCCCGGTTCGGCGAACGATGTCGTGCAGTTCGATCAGGCCGGCGCACCCGCGGCGACGTTGAATGTCGGCGTCAATCCCCTTCAGACCCTGGTGTTTGACGGCTGGGCCAACACGCTCACCCTGAACAACAGCCTGCTCGTGACCGGGGCGGGCGCCTTCGCGCTCACGGATGGCTCGACCATCACGATGGCCGCCAACACTCAGTTGTGCCTCGGAAATCTGGCTGGGGTTTGGGTTGGGGGTGCCGCGATTGGAATCAACGTCTGGACCAACGGGACCATCGGCGGTGCGGCCGGTTCGACCTTCCTGGTTTCCGGCAGCACCCTACAGTTGGCCGATGCTGCTGTACCCGCCGCTGTGACGTCGTGGACCCTGGGGACGGAGATGGTTGTCCAGGCCTCTCCGGCCACCGGGGTCGCGGGTAACGTGGTCCTGTCGTCGATGACCGGCAATCTCACCCTGAGCATTGCCCGCGCCTACATCGATGTGGGCAACGGGGGTACGCTGAGCCTCGCGCAGACCATCAGCGCCCCGGGTCGGGTGAACGTCGATGGTGGCATCGTCGCCCCATTCGGGGAGGCGGGCCGCGTCGTCCAGGTGGAGGCGGGCGGGACACTCAATCGACAGGGAGGGACGTCCCCGCCGGGAACCATCAACCAGGTGCAAATCCAAGGCGCCATCTACAACCTGGGAGGCACCGTCTCCGTCGTAGCCGGGTCCCTGCTGAACATCACCGCCAACGACTCCAACGGCGATGCCTACTGGCAAGAACGTGCCGGTACGGCCTTGCTGCAAGTGGGGTCCGGCGGGAACATCGCCGCGACCGGGTTCGGCAACCCCACGGGCGTCGGTACGTTCGAGATCGACGCCGGCACGCTGCAGTTCACCGCGCCCAGCGGGGGCACCGCCGACGAACTGGACGCGGCGGGGCTGACTTTCGGCGGCACGGCCATCACCTCCCTGGTCTTCGTGGACTCGACGCTGGGCACGCCCGGAACCGTCACCGTCCAGGGCCCTGTCACCCTGGGGATCACGAAGACGATGATGAACTTCACCGGCGGGAACAACACCGCCGACCGCCTGGACGATACCAAGGGCGCCCTCACGGTGGGCGGCTTCCTCAACTTGACGAGCAGGGATCGCAAGTTGCCGACCCAGGCGCTCAACTTCTTCGACGACAGCGGTCCCGCGGGGACCCCGGCAATCGACGGGGGGTTCGCCGCCATCAACGATAACATCAACCCTCCTGGCACGGATACCGGCGCGGTCGTCAAGAACAACGCGCAGCTGCTCTACTTCGCGGTGTCCTTCGCTGCTCCCCCCAAAGTGATCGGGATGGCCCCGAATAGCGGTCCGACGACCGGGGGCACGGCGGTGGTCATCTCGGGGAGCGGACTCAGCGGTGCGACCGCGGTGGCCTTCGGTGGCGTCGCAGCCACCAGCTTCGTCGTCAATTCGGACGGATCCATCACCGCGGTGGCTCCCGCGGAAGGGGCCGGGCCCGTGGACGTGACGGTGACGACGCCATGGGGCACGTCGGCGGCTTCGTCCGCCGACCAGTTCACCTACCTATCGGCGCCGGTGGTGGCGGGCATCAACCCGTCGTCCGGGTCCACCGCGGGCGGGAGCAGCGTGAGGATCGGGGGGACCGGGCTGAGCGGAGCGACCGGGGTGGCCTTTGGCGGCGTCGCGGCGACGAGCTTCGTCGTCAACGGCGACGGGTCGATCACGGCGGTGGCGCCGGCCGGCGCTGCCGGGACCGTGGACGTGACGGTGACGACGGGCGGTGGCACGTCGGCCACGTCGTCCGCCGACCGGTTCACCTACGTCGCGCCGCCGGTGGTGACGGGCATCAGCCCATCGTCCGGGCCCGCCTCGGGTGGGACTGTGGTCACGATCTGGGGCACCGGTCTGAGCACCGCGACCGGCGTGTGGTTCGGCTCCGTCGCGGCCACGAGCTTCATGGTTAACTTGGACGGCTCGATCACGGTGGTGGCGCCGCCCTCCGTCGCAGGCACCGTGGATGTGACCGTGGCGACGCTCTACGGCACGTCGGCGACCTCTTCCGCCGATGAGTTCACCTACACGTGAGCGTGACGCCCTCGGGCCGCCCGAACCGGGTCCGGCCGCAAAGAAACGACAGAAGACGGAGTCGCCGGGGCGGGCCAGCGTCCCGGCGACTCAGTACTTCAGGTACCACGGGTGCTTCATTCGGATGCTGTCGCTGGCTTCTGATCCTCCGTGCGTGTATTCTGGACAGAAAACCCGGGCGCGGCTCTTGTTCATTTCCGGAGAAATCGCATGAAAAGGCAGGCACTTGTCGTTGGAGTCGTGGGCGCGGCTTTGTTCGGCTTGCTGGTCGATCGATGTCCCGGGGAGGAACCAAAACTGCGGACCACTCTCCCGGGACACACGAACTGGGTCGTTTCCGTGGCGATTAGCCCGGACG
>DATFNV010000408.1:0-18662 GCA_035266225.1 Gemmataceae bacterium | reverse complement strand
AAGCGATCAAGCAATCCCAGTAGGATAGCAATGGGTCGCCGCAAGGGCAAGCGGGCACATGGCTTGTGGTTAGGGTAAATGGTTCGCCGCAGAGCAGGTCCTTGCAGTAATACTGCCCAGCCTATGTCTGCGTAAGCCGTGACTCCTCCGGCGGCTCGCGGCGGAGGACATCGACTGAACCCGCGCCACCGCGAACGGGTCCGGCGGTCGCTGTGTCCATGACCTGGACCCCCCTACTGACCCGGGAGACACGATGAGCGGTATCACGTACCTAAAGGGCGATGCGACCTCTCCGCAGGCCAAGGGCAATAAGGTCATCGCCCACATCTGCAACGATATCGGCGGCTGGGGTAAGGGCTTCGTTCTCGCCATCTCCCGGCGGTGGGAGGAACCCGAGGCCGAGTACCGGTCCTGGCACGCCGCCGGCAAGAAGGACGGGTTCGGCTTGGGGGCCGTCCAGTTCGTGCCGGTCGAGCCTTACGTCTGGGTTGCCAACATGGTTGCCCAGCGGGGTATGAAAACGGGCAGTTCCGGCCCGCCCATCCGGTACGAGGCGGTGGCCGCGTGCCTGGAGAAGGTCGTGGCGAAGGCGCTCGAACTCGGGGCGTCGGTCCACATGCCGCGCATTGGCTGCGGGTTGGCGGGCGGGGAGTGGTCACGCATCGAGCCGCTCATCGAGGAGTACCTGTGCGGGCGTGGGGTGCCGGTCCTCGTGTACGACTTCGCGTAAATCCGGCCGGCCGGCCATCGTCTCGTTCTTGCTGCCCTACCACCCGACGCGCCGGACGTTCAGGGGGTCGCCCGCTGGGGGAGACGGTCGCGTCTCCTACGAGGAGGGACTGGCCTTGCGCCGGCTCCTTTGGGAGGTGCGGGACCGGCTGGTCGCGAAGGTGTTTCGCGAGACTCGGTTGTCGCCCGGGTGGGTGTTGGCCATCTGCCACCCGGCCCACGACCGGCACGTCAGCGAGCGGCAGCGCGAACGAGGCGAGTGAAGGCGGCGTAGGATTACCGGCCGAGGGTAACGACGAGGGAACATGATGGGTGTGGACGAGTTGCCCGACGACCTGCTCGCCTTCCTGCGGTCCGGGTCGCCGCCGACCCTGGACGCCGGGGGCTACGGCACCCTGACCTTGTTCCGGCCCGACGAACTGCGCCTCGAGACCTTGGCCGTGACCCTGACCAACGCCCCCTTCGCGGACGAGGACCCCCACCGGGAGGGGTTCGGGCACTACCCGGTCCCGGCCGTCAACTTGGTCCGCGGGTCACCTCGGGAGGGGCTGGACTTCCCGGCGTGGCTGTTCCTGTGGTTGCCGAACGAGGGGCGCTACGGGTCGTTCGACTTGGACCACGGGGACGTGCTGATGTTCGGCCCCGGGGTGCGGTGGGCGGATATCGCGGCCGGCGCGGAGTCTTTCGCCCTGGCCAGCGAGGGCGGGGGCAGCGGGCCGGTCCCCGTCGAGCACCTCCGGCCGTGGCCGCGGTACACGTTCGTGGCCGAGGACAACCCGCTTGTGGAGTAAAGGGGCTCGGGAATTCCCCAATGGGGGGCTTGGCTGTCTGGGTCATGGAGTGGAATTGGCTGGTCGGCATCGAGATGATGAACAGCGGCAGGGCTCTCCTGCTTGCTACACTCGTCGGCAGGAGGGTTCCGCCATGACAAGGACGACGTTCTCCGTCTTGCTGCCGCTGCTCGTCCTGTGGCCGCTAGCTGTGTTCCCATCGTCGCAGGGCGAGGCGGTGGTCGCTGAAGGCGTTGTCGTACGAGGCGGTATGGCCCACGGTGTTGGGCTACCGCGCGATCCAGGTGGTGGTCGTACGCGACCCGTCGGGGCGGATGCGTGATTGCTATCTGTTCACGACGGACCTGGAGGCAAGTTTGTCGTGGGTGATCACGCAATTCGCCTGGAGATGGGCGATTGAGGTGCTGTTCCGCGCGAGCAAACAAGTGATGGACATCGAGGCGCCGCAGCATTGGAGTCAGGAGAGTGTGGAGAAGTTGGCGCCGTGGGTGTGGTCGATGCAGAGTGTGGTGATGGTCTGGTATATCACGGCGGGGCACGAGTCGGCGGAGGCGGCGGAGTTGCGCGGCCTGATGGGGGATTGGGACAGCGAGTGGTCGTTGCGTCATATGATCCAAGTGTCACGCCGTGCGATACTTAATGCAACGATTGACCCCAACTCCGCCGATCAGGACCAACTCCAAGAAATGGTCCAGACCCTGAAAAACTGGGCAGATCTTGCAGCCTGAGCCGTCAGAAAACTGCGAACACCCAGGTATTTATTCTGTTCCTATTCTGTGCAATGTCAGCAGAGAGAAATTCTTAAATCAAGAAATGGCAAAGAGATGCGGCGATTGAAAATGCTAGTGTTACCTATAGTAGCAGAACTTGCACTTGAAGACGCAGCCGCGCGTCGTTTCCAGCAGCAGCATTTGCTCGTCGCCGGCGTCGAGGATGCCGGCGAGATAGGGCGAGCCGAGCGCGTTCAGGTCGGGCAGCGGAGTGCGGAAGGGGGGCCGGCGGCTCGGATCAAATCGACACGCCCCAGGCGCCGGCGGCACGTACAACCCGGGGACCGATAGCGGCGGCACCTCGTCACCGAGCAGCCCGAGGAGCAGCTGCGCGAACGTCTGTTCGCCCTCGCCGATCACCGCGAAGTCATAATCGGGCGTGTCGAGCACCCAGGCGTTGTCGGCGGTGATCTCCGGGCCGCCGAGGACAATACGGACGTCCGGGAGACGTCGCTTCAACTCCGCGGCGATCCACAGGGTGCGTTCGATGTTCCAGACGTAGCAAGTGAAGCCGACTAGCCAGGGCCGGCGGTCGGCGAGGGTCGCGACGAGGGCCCGGTCGCTCAAACAGTTGGTCTCGGCGGCGGGCAGGATGTCGATGTCGTACAGGGAGCCGAGGGCGTGGGAGTCGGCCCAGAGTTTGAGGTACGCCGCGGCAAGGGGGACGTTGCCGCGAATCGGGGCGGGGCCGAGCGGCGGAATGGGCAGTTGCACCAGCAGAACAGTACGCCGGGTCGGAAGACTCATGAGGCCCATTCTATCAAGCCATCACGCTGGTGAATTCATGAGAACGACCTCCCCAACAAGAAGTGCCGAGACAACCCACCCGGCCGGGAG
The DNA here is from genome assembly GCA_035266225.1 of Gemmataceae bacterium. Taxonomy (GTDB): domain Bacteria; phylum Planctomycetota; class Planctomycetia; order Gemmatales; family Gemmataceae; genus DATFNV01. Next base: position 15,535 of record DATFNV010000408.1, on the reverse strand, counting down.
ACTACTGGAGCCACTCCAGGCAGCCCTGGGCGACGGATCGGCCGGTGAAGTCCAACCCGCCGCCCCCGGCCGCCGTGGCCTGGTCCCGCCAAAGGCCAAGGGCCTCGCGGAAGAACAATTTCGCCTCGCTGACCCGGCCCTCCTCCAGGGCAAACAGCCCGCGGAGCACGTTCAGGTGGGCCTCCTGCGTCATTCGCCGGGACAGGTTCGTGAGGCGGTCGGCTATCGTGAGCCAGGCCGGCGCCCGCCGCACCAGGTGAGCCACGGGACCATCCCCGGGTATCTCCTTGAGCACCGTCTGGCGGACGATCTGGGCGATCCTCTCCCGGAACGGGACCGGGTCGTGGCCCGGGCCGGCCAGGGCCAGCGATTGGGCCATCGCGGCACACTCGTCCTGCACCCGTTCGTAGTCGCCGGACGCCGCCAGCGACTGGATGCGCAGCCAGTAGTAGGTCGTCGAGCCCAGGCGGACCCGGGCGTCGGGGGAGGTCCATTCCCGGGCGTCCCGCGAGCGCCCCGTCGTCAGCAGCAGGCGCAGCTCCAGCTCCATGCCCTTGTCGCCGAACGCGGAGACGTCGGAGTGCAAGAGGATGTCCAGGGCCTTGCCGGCGAGGCCCTTCTCGGAGGCCTGGTGCAGCGTGAAGCGCTTCTGCCACTCCCACGCCTCCCGTCGCAGGGCCGCTAGCGAGCCGGCCGCGGGGCCCCGCCCGGGCGGGAGAGGTTGGAGCCGCACCAGGCCGAGGTGAGCGTCGAGCAGGGCGGCCGCCAGCGAGGGCCAGGGGAATAAAGGGGGGGAATAAAGGGGACATTCAGGATTATCGTTGCCTCATCGATGGGCGGCGTGTAGACTGACCCGCATGCCACGCACCGCAAGGGCCTCCGTCGGCGGCCTGTGCTGTTACGCCCTCAACCGGGGCAACGGCCGCCGCAGCGTCTTCCATAAGGAGGGCGACTTCGCCGCCTTCCTCAAGGCCCTCGCCGAGGTCTGCCGCGACGTGCCGCTGCGCCCCTGGCCTACTGCCTGATGCCCTGCGGCCGCGCGGCCGGCCCCTCAAGCGACCCAAGCCAGCCCAAAAATCATGAATGGCCCCTTTTCTTTTCAGTCGTTGCTTTCCAGGGCCGCCGCGCCAGTCCTGGCCGGGGTGCTCCTGGCCGGGCTCGTGGCGGCGGTCTACTTCTGGTCGAGGCCCGGGCCGCACCCGGACGGCCCCGGCCCCGGCGCCGGGGCCGGTTTCCGCGAGTCCGCCGCCGAGGCCGGGATCACCTTTCGCATGGCCTTCCTGACCGGTGAACAGGGCGAGAAGTTCAAGATCAACCTGTACGACCACGGCTGCGGGGTCGCCATCGCCGACTTCGACGGCGACGGGCACGACGACGTCTACCTGCTCAATCAGCTTGGCAAGAATGCCCTGTACCGCAACAAGGGCGACGGCACGTTCGAGGACGTGACCGAGAAGGCGGGCGTCGGCCTGGGCGACCGGGTTTGCGTGGCAGCCACCTTCGCCGACACCCGGAACAACGGCAAGCCGGACCTGTACGTCACCAGCACGCGCGGCGGCAACGTCTTCTTCCGCAACAGGGGTGACGGCACCTTCGAGGACGCCACCGAGAAGGCGGGCCTGACCCTTATCGCCCACTCCCAGACGGCCGTCTTCTTCGACTACGACAATGACGGCTACCTCGACCTGTTCGTCACCAACACCGCCAAATGGACGCTCAACGACAAGGAGGCGAAAGCCCACTACTTCCCTGGCCCGGCGGATTTCTGGGACATGGCCGAGAGCCCCATCGAGCACAACGTCCTTTACCACAACAACGGCGACGGCACCTTCACCGACGTGACGGAAAAGTCGGGCTTGAAGGGCGCGGGCTGGAGCGGCGACGTGGCCGTCTTCGACTACGACGAGGACGGCCGACTCGACCTGCTGGTCACCAACATGTTCGGCGCCAGTCAGCTGTACCACAACGACGGCAACGGCACCTTCACCAACGTCACCCAGAAGGTCCTCGGCCGCACCTCGTTCGGGGCAATCGGCTGCAAGGCCTTCGACTTCAACAACGACGGCAAGCTCGACCTCTTCATCACGGATATGCACTCCGACATGTGGCTCCCGGCGACGATCGATCCGCGCACGACGCACGATAACCTGAAGAAGAAGTACCCGCACGTCATGGGTCCGTTCTTTTTGCGTGAACCCAAGGCAGCGGAGGGCGAGGCCCGCTTCGTGGACGCCTTCAAGATCAAGAAGGACGAGGTACTGTTCGGCAACACGCTGTTCAAGAAGCTGCCGTCGGGGCAGTTCGAGGAGGTGTCCGACGCAGCGGGGATGGAGACGTGGTGGCCGTGGGGCATCGCCACCGGCGACTTCGACAACGACGGTTACGAGGACGTGTTCCTCCCCTCCGGCATGGGCCACCCCTACTACTACTGGCCCAACGCCCTGATGATGAACAACGGCAACGAAACCTTTACCGACCGCGCCGCCGAGTTAGGCATCGAACCGCCCCCGGGGGGCCAGTTCCTCGACACCAGGATCGGCCGGGATCCGGCCCCTCGGTCCTCGCGTTGCGCCGCGGTCGGCGACTTCACCGGCGACGGCCGCCTCGACCTCGTCGTCAATAACTTCAACGACCGCGCCTTCTACTTCCGCAACAACTTTCCCCGGAGGAACTACGTCGCGTTTCGGCTGACCGGCGGGATGACCGACGGCGACCCTCCCGGCACGAAGAAGAGCAACCGGGATGCGATCGGCGCGCTGGTGCGGCTTCACGTGGGGAACGAGGTCATGGTCCGCCAGGTCCACTGCGCCGGCGGCTACCTGTCGCAGTCGTCACTGGCCGTCCACTTCGGCCTCGGCAGCCGAACCGGGATCGACTACGCGGAAATCCTCTGGCCGGGCCGGAAGGCGCCGCAGCGGATCGACCACCCGGCGATCAACACCCTGCACCCCGTACGGGAGCCTAACGAGTAAGGAGGCAGGACCCTCCCGCCTCGTCGCGCGGAGCTAATAGCCCCACAGGCTGGCCGCGGCCGCCGTCTCCTCCCGGATCACGTCCAGATCCCGGGCGGAAAAGCGGGCCGTGTAGTAGGTGGGGTTGCGGACGCTGGGAGCATACCGTTCGACGATACTCTCGGAGTCCGGCAGCCTGCAATGCCCAAGCACGGCTCGGAGCGTTTCAACAGGGGACTCGCAAAGCGTCTCGAAACGCACCGCGAGCGCCGCCGCCCGCACCTGGGCGTCGGCGGCCAGCAACCGCGCGAGATGCCCGTAGACCATGTCCCAATAGACCGCCAGACCGCGGACCTCGTCGCCGGCGGCCCAGGCCTGCCGTATCCGCCGGACGTGGTCGCTGTTTCCCAGGTTCATGGGCCGCCGGTCGAGGCCGAACTCAAAATGGCCCGACCGCTGCATGAAGGCTAACGCCCGGGGGTGTTTCCGCTGCCCCGCGGAGAACCTCTGGTGCTGCCGCATCAGCGAGGCGACGTGAGCGGCCGGCGCCCGAACGGGAATGAGCACCTTCGCGTCGGGGAAGAGACGAACCAGGTAGGGAAGGCGAGCGACGTGATAGTTGGCTTTGGCGGCATAGCGCGTCGCCCCTTCCGCTAGCAGCAGTTTGCGGATATGTAAATTGTAAAATGACTCGAACGCGGGGTGGCTGTCTCCCGCCGCCATGAGGTTGCTGACCGATGGGTCATGGCACCTGGGGAAAAAGGCCATCCACAGCATTTCCTCGAAGGCTTCAGGACTCTCGGTGGTAATCATCACCCCGTCCTGGTGGGCGCGCTCGCGCGGAGGCCGTGGGCGCAGGTTCCTGGCCGCGCGCCGCCACCAGAACGGCGTGAACACCATCGGGTAATCCTTGATCCGATGCGTGCCCACACTCGGATGTGACGAAACGACCTCGTGAAGCAGTGTGCTGCCCGATCGGGCCAGACCGCAGACGTAGATCGGCATTCGGACGGGGACCTGGCGCAGTTCCTGCGCCAGCAAGCTCGATTCCAGCCGTCCTAACCGGAGCCAGAGACTCCGCCAGCGATGGACCAATCCCCCAAGGAAGTGCTGGAAGAACGGGACCTCGAAGGGCGATTCCGTGCCGCCAGTGTGCGCTGCGCCTAGTTGCGCCGGGGCTGATCGAGACGAGGCGTCGTCATGGCTTGTCGTGGATGCATTCAACGGTCTTCTCCGGCGCGTCCGGCAGGGCGGGCGGCGCGTTCAGCCCAGCCTTGGGACCGCCCTTGGCTCTCAGCCAGCGGAGCAGGGCCGAGACGGGCCACTGAAGGACCGCGACGATCGCCGTCCCTATCACGCCCAGCAAGGCGAAGAAGTACGGGATGAACTCCTGCCCTGGCCCCAGGCCGACGTAAGCCAGCGGAACCGGCAGGGGCAGGGGAAAAGAATCGACCGCCAGGAAGGGAAACCCATTATGGCCGAGCATGCTCGCCTTCCTTCAGAAAATGCAGCTGATCCGGGCTGTACCGCCTCGCCGTGGTAATGAAACGCCTTCCCCTGGGAGAGTGGCGGTCCGCCGGGGAAAGGAAGGACCAGACCACGTCCTTGCTCTGCGTCACTTCCAGCAGTTCGCCGCCCTCCGAATCGACGATCAGGGTGTTGCCGTTAGGCAGGCGTTGGCTCATGCCTCGCTCGCTCGTATAAAAGGGGCCCCGGTGCTCGCCGGAATAGGACCAGGGGAAAGCCTGGGTTTGCGGGTCGTACTCGAGCACACGCGAACCCCTGGGCAAGCCGCGGTTGTCGAAGATCAGCAAATGACCGTTCTCTAGAAACTGGGGGTCGTGCTGCGCCTGCCAGGGACCGCGAGCCGCCCAGACCACCGTGCCCTTCTCCACATCCATTACGGCGATGGTGTCCAGATGGCGGAGGGAGATGAGGACCTGTCCCGCCTTGAAGCCGGGAAACCTGGGCGCCAACTCGCGGCTTAAGACCTGGACAAAGTTCGTATGCAAAGCGTCCTCTTTCAGGACGGCCTGGTCAAAGCGCGGCCCGGTCAAGCCGTCCGAAGCGGCGGGATTCCTTCCGACTCGGTCGAGGGAGGCCAACAGAGCAGAGTACGGCGAGTCTCGAAACGATTCAAGGATCGGAATACTCTTCTTCAGCTTCCCCTCTGGTGAAATCAGGATCAGGCGGTCAACCAGGCAGGGAGTGGGGATGAACTCCAGCCCCTTCGGCATGGCCTCGGTCAACTCATGCTCGATCGCATAAATTGTCCCGTCCTCTCCCACATCGACGTCGTGATGAACGTGGGCGGCGTACTTCCAAATCACCTGGGAATCTTTGTCCAGTTTGACAAGACCGAGGCCGTTGGCCAACTGCTCCAGGCCCTGAAACACGGCCAGCAAGTCTCCGTTGGGGTAGAGGTGGCAGCCGAAAATGCACACCAGATCGTCCCGCACGCCGCCTGGAAGGAGGGGCGAGACGGGCCAGACCTGGCTGAAGGACACGCCCCATTGATGCACCACTTTGCGCCGCATGTTCATGAGGTACACCCGGGTACCCGGGGCCTCCAGGCTGGCAGATGCGTAAAGCGTGAATCCGTCAAAAGTCCTTCCGGGTTCGTCGATTACGCCCCTGGCGACCGGAGCCGGATCCCGGTCCGCCGTTGCTGAAGAAACCTGACTTCGCTCGTACCATGCTCGGGCGCCGATGAGGGCCTTGCCGAGGAAATGGGAGGGGGGCACTTCATAAACCATCACCGCGGCGCCGAACACAAAGCTGAGTATGATCAGGCCGCAGATGGAAAGGCAACGCGAAACCGACATGCGGCGAGGCGAGCGTTTCAGCGGCTGGTTAGGCGTCGCAGCGCCGTCATCCTTTTTCACCGCGCTGTCTCCGCATGGAACCGACTCGTGTCGAAACGCGCTATCATCCAGTATACCGAAAACCTGATTAAAAGTGCATGAGAACATGATTCGACGGCCGGGCCGGGGTTGCGGCGCTCTTCCAGCGACTGGACGCGAGCGGAGTCCGGGTAGTGGGGTGAAGGCCGCGGAGAGCAGCCGGTCGAACTTGCACAGCGGCTTCTCGCAGAAGGCGACGTAGTCGAGGTCTTGCTGCCGCAGTCCCGCCTTTTGCAGACAGGAGGCGACAGCGCCGGCGGGAAAGCTGGCGTCGTGCTTGTGGCGTGAGAAGCGCTCGCCGGTCCCCGGATCGGAAGGTCGGTCCGCGTGCTCATTTCGACTCCTCGTCGAACCACGCCCGGAGCTGGGCGAGGTTCGCAGGGTGCAGCGCCCGGATCTTGTCAAACTCCGCCCGCGCCTCGTCCTTGCGCCCGGTGCGGAGCAGGTAGGTCGCCCAGGTTTGGCGCGCGTCGATGCTCGCGGGGTCAAGCCGCAACCAGGCCTCGCAGTGCGGCCGCAACTCGTCCCAGGCGGCCTTGCGAGCCAGCAGATCGCAGAGGGAATGACGGTACTGCGCCAGCCACGGGTTGACCTCGGTGGCGCGGCGCCAGTAGTCGATGGCAGGCTCGCGTTCCCCGAGATCCTGCGCCAGGACGGCCGCGCCGAACAGCGCCGTCTCGCGGCGCGGCGCTTTCGCCAGCACGGCCTCCAGCGAGGCGAGTGCTTCGCTGCGCCGGCCCAGCGCCCAGAGGGCACGGGCCTTGGCCTCCCAGCCGTCCCAGTCCTCGGGATCGCGCGCCACGGCGGCCTCCAGCACGCCAAGAGTCAGTTTGCCGTAGGCCAGTGGATCGAGCTTGCCCATCTCGGTTAACGGCCCCATCAAACCGATGGCCATGTCTCGCTCCGTCTCGGACCCTCGCGGGGCGCCGGCCGGCGCGTGAAACGGCACCACGGGGAGCCCGGGACCGGCGGGCAGTAGTGGCCCGGCATGGGGCTCGTCCTGGTCGCGCCGGAAGCGGACGATGCGGTGGTCCGTCGCGGCGGTGTGCGGGATGTTGCCGAGGGGATGGCGCGGCATGTGGCAATCGATGCAGCTGTCCTGTGGGCTCGCCTTGAGCCGCCCTTCCCGGGGGATGCTGCACGCCTGCTCCCGGTGACAGACCAGGCAGCTCTCGCGGTAATGAGCGACGCGCTCGGCCGGCTCGACCACGTGGACGTGCGGGTCGTGACACGAGACGCAACCGAGTTTGTTGTCGCCGCCACTCGCGCGGAAGCAGCGGCTGACGTGCATCTGCTCGACGTGGTTGACGGCCTTGTTGTCGCGCCCCCCGTCGGAGGCGCGCACGAGAACGGTCAAGAACTCCTCCAGGGGCAGGCCGGGTCGGAAGTCGTTGAGCTTCCGGCCCCGGCGGAGAACGCGCGCCTCCCCGGCCAGGTGGCACTGTTCGCACACGGCCTCCCGCAGCGCCGGGGCGAGGTGCGCGGGGTTGACGATGGTGGGGTCCATCTCGCCCTCAATCAAATCCCCGCCGCGGCGGGCGGCGACGTGCTTCTCCCCCGGCCCGTGGCAGCGCTCACAGCCAATCGCGAGGCCCTCGAACACCGGCTCCTTGTAGCGGTTGACGGTTCCCGCCTCGGGCTCGGAGCGGTTGGCGTGGCAGAAGAGACATTCGGGCGTGACCGGCCGGCCCGGTGCCAGGGCCTCGGTGAACGACGGCGACAGGTCCCAGGTCTGTTTCTGAGCGTACCAGCTGATTGGGGTCTGGAACACGTAGCCGCCGTCGCGCACCGCCAGGTACGAATGGCCGTGGGCGCCCGAGCCGAGGGCGTAGGCCGCCTCAAGCGCGAAATCGTAAACGGGTCGGCGGCCCTCGTCGAACCCGGCCCGCCGGTGTCGAACCGCTTCCCCGTCATGCTCGACGCGGAACTGCGAGCCGAGGGCGTCGAAGGGGTTGTGGTGCGCCCGGTCCTCCGGCGGGGCGGGATCGACTTCGGCGATGGCGAAGAGCGACCGGCCCATCGGGTGCTGGCGAAACGAGGCGATTTTACCGTCGTGACAGCCGCCGCCGGCGCAGGCTGCGCTGCCGACGTACTTGACGTCAGGGGCGATGTTGCGGAACGGCCCGGCGTAGGCGGTGCGCGGATCGTCCGGGGGCGACTCACCGCGCCGGGGAGGCACAGGCTCGGGGTCGTGCCGTCCATGCACGAAGTACCAGGCGCCGGCGGCGAGACCGAGCAAGACAAGTCCGGCGAGGATGAGGCCGCGCGCCGCGCGCCGGTGGGCCGGGGCGCGGGGCGCGGGCGACAGCCGATGCTGGGATGTCTCATTCATGGAAGCGGTTCCGAGGCCCCGCGGGGCGTGACCGGGGGCACTCCGTGGGGGGGCGCCAGCCAGCCCAGGACCTGCCGGGCGATCGGGCGCGTCGGGAAGTCGAGGCCGGCGCCCGACGCCACGGCGGCATCGCTCCCTGACAGGGCCAGTGCCTCGCGGAGCAGCGCTTCGGCCCGGGCCGTCTCCCCCGCCTCAAGGGCGAGCAGGCTGCGCAAGACTGTGACATCCCCCTGCTGCATCAGTATGCCGGCCAGGCTGTAGGAGAAGATGAGGGTACGGCGCCATTGTGCGGCCAAGGCCAGGCCCTCGACCAGCGAGCGGGTGGCCAACGGCCCATCCAGCACCAACGCCGTCGTGCCCACGGCGATGCCGGTCCGCGCGGTTAGCCCCGAGAATGGTCCGCGGGCCATTTCTTTCGAGGCGTCTGCGACCTCGACCAGATCGGCATCGGCCGCGTCGTAGTCCCCCGTGGCGGCCTTCATCTGTGCCTGGAGGAAGGCGAAATTGGTGGTGCCCAGCACCGCTTTCTGCTCGGGGTCCATCCACTCCCGCACTTCCCGCACACGACCCGTGGCCAGGAGCAGCTCCAGTTCCCGCCGCATGCCGGGGGCATCGAAGGCCGCGAAATCGGCGCCGAGCAGCACGTCCAGGGCCTTGCCGGCCAGGCCCTTCTCCAGGGCGGCGTTGGCCCGATCGATCACCTTGAGGTACATCGCGTTGGCCTCGTACACGTCGGTCAGCCGCCGCACCGCCTCCTCGAGCCGCTTGACCTCCTCCTCCACGGGAGCCAGCCGCGCCTCGAACTGCGCCGCGCTCTCGCCGCGGTGCGGCCCCTCGGCGCGGCTCAACTTCGGAACCTCCTTGAGGTGCTTGAGCCTCAGGTCCGCGTAGCCCATTTCCCCGTAGAGGCTGGCCAGGCGGGCGTGCGCCAGCAGGTGATCGGGCTTGATCAGCAGCGCTTGATTGAAGGCGGCGCTCGCCTGGACCTGGCGCAGGCGACGGAGCAGCGGCATTGCCTTGGTCCAGGCCCGTTCGGACGTATGGGCAGTCAGCCGCAAGTAGGCCTCGCCGAGAATCACGTAACAGGTGGGGTCGTCGGGGGTCTCGTGGAGGGCGCGGCGCGCCGCGCGGACGGCGAGCAGCAACAGTCCGGTCGGCGCGTCCTCCCGGGCCAGCGCACTGTTTTCCAGAAGGTGCTGGGCCAGCGCGTCCATCGGGGCGGGCCCGCCCTTCTGCCCCGGGCCGGGCAGCGTCGGGAACATCCCGGCCAGGCGCAGGCGCAAGGGCAGGTCCAGGGCGGCGCCGGTCGTCCCCAGGCTCGCCGCGCCCACCAGCCCGCCGGCGCATGCGCCGTCGAACGCCTGGCCGTGGCGGAAGCCGGCGCCCAGCGCGAGGGTGTCGAACTGAAGCAGGTAGACCGCCGCCTCGTCGCGGTTGAGGGAGCGCGCCGGCCGGGACTTTACGAACGGGTCGAACCAGGCGGGCGGCCGGGGCGGCCGGCCCGGCCACGACTTGGGCGCCTTTTTGTCGTCGGCGGGGTGGAAGGCGGCCCAGTCGAGGTCCAGCCGAAGCCCGGCGAAGGCGTCGGAGCTTTGCGGCCGCTCCGGGTCGCGCCAGCCGAAGATGACGGTGCGCCCGTCCTCATAGAGCAGTGGCCACTCCTCCGGGTGACGGTACAACAGCGACAGTGCCGGGTGCAGTCTCCCCGTCTCATTCTCGTAAACGATGATGTGATTGATGTGCCGCCGGCGCAGGACGCCGCGCCAATCCTCCGGCGGCACCTCCGCCAGACCCAGCAAGGCCTGGCGCAGCACCGCGTAATCCTCCGCCACGTCGCGCGGAAAAAGGGGAAGGCGCGAATCCAGGAAGCCCCGCTCCTCGGGGCAGAAGAAGGCGAAGTGATGCGCCCCATCCAGGGAGAAATTCAACCCGAGGGCGTCCGCGCCCAGGAGACCGTTGCGGCGCCACGCGGCGACCTGGGCCGCCGCCCGCTGGAGCGACGGCTCCGGCTCGACGGCCAGGCGGCGCGGCTCGTAGGGCTCCGGTTGCAACCAGCCCGGCCAGGCGACCCCCAGGACCAGCACGCCGATCAGGGCGGTGAACACTTCCAGGCTGACGACCGACCGCAGCACCGCGGCGTGCCCGGCGGCCTCGCGGCGAAGGGCGGCCTCCTGAAAATTCAGAGCCGCGATCGGGCCGGCGACCACGGCGAAGAAGGGGATGGCTCGCCACTGATACAGGCTGAGCGCCAGGAGAGCGACCCACAGGAGGAGGCGCGACCAGGGCCGGCCGCCGCGGTTGACCGCGAAGGAAATCAGGCCCACGAGGGCCAGCGCCAAATAGGCGAGGCCACCCGGGCTCAGCGCCAGGCCGGCTTGCAAAAACTCGGCGCCGAGCGGCGAAACCACGAGCTCGCGCCCGAGCGGGTCGGCGGCGAGGGCGGCCGCGGCCGGGGACAGGCCCAGATCATTCGGCCAGGCGAAGACACGCACGTGGTGCGGATTCACCAGGCAGGCTGCCAGTCCGGCGAGCAGGACCAGCCCCAGGGCTGACGCCGACCGCCTGTCGCCACGCAGCAGCGAGCCCAGCCCGTAAAGCGCCACCGCCAACGGCCCGAGCAGGAACCAGGCGTCGAGATTGGCCCAGAGAGCGAACAACGGAAACAGCGGCCAGTAGGCGGCGAAGGCCGACAGGTCGGCCTGACCGTACCGACGTCCCCCGCGCTCCAGGAAACCCAGTGTCAGGGCCAGGGCGACGAACGACACGCACATCGGCTGGAGGGGCACGCGCAGCCCGACGGCCAGCAGGGCGAGGGCGGAGCACAGGGCCGGCACCCACAGGCCGCGACCGGCCGCGGACACACGCAGCAGGACGCCGCCGAGCAGGGCGATCAGCAGCGCCTTGAAGAGCGCGAGCCCGACGCCGTCCGCGACCTGGTAGACGCCGTAAGTCACCAGGTCGTAAAGCCAGGCGTGGTTCACCCACGCGACGCCGGCGGTCGTATGGGCGAACGGATCGGCGCCGAGATGATATTTTCCTTGCGTAAGGAGCTTGCCTGCGGCAAGATGAATCCATACGTCACCATTGCGCGCCGGGTAAGCGGCCAGCAGAAAGGCGAGCAGGATGACGATTCCTCCCAGAAGCGCGTCGAGCAACTTGCCCCCGCGCACCGGCGGCTCGGCGGGGCCAGTGGCGCAGACGGGAAGGTGAGATAGCTGAATGGGGGCATCGGGTTCCCGGTCTGGGGGTGGGGAGGACGTCGTCGTGTGTTCGACTTCCTGGGTTCCCGGCAGGGAGACGGACTTCGGTTGTTCGGTTGCCATGAGGGATTCGACGTGGGAGAAGGGAATGAATGAGCTATCAGGGCACAGAGGCTCCCGTTAACGTTAAGAGGCATGGCGAAAAAGGTCAAGCGTCAACTCGTCTCGTGGCCTGGCCGCCTGCTCTGACTCGCCTTACCCTGGCCACCGAGGAAGGTTGTGCGCCCTGAAGGTCCGCACGCTCGCATGGAATTGTTTTGTTTTTCTGTTGACAGGGCGACTCGCCTTCGTTTAGAACATGGGTTGATGGGTTGTATCGCAGTTGCACTACGACGCCAATCATGCTGGGTTATAGACGATCGTTCAGGCAGGGCAACGTCCTGAGGCGAGCGATCATCCGAGGCATGCGCCCGTAACTCCTTGCCGTCTGGCATTCGGCCCCCGGTGGAGTTGGCGTTGACATCCGTAGATCGAGGATCGTAAACGGTTGGGAAGACTGGGTCGCACAAGCCGGTTTTCTCTCCGTCCATTGCTTCTTCCTCTTCCATAGTCCTCGTCCTATTCCGAGGGGTCAACCATGCCGAAATTGAGACTGTGGTGCCGTTTGCGCGGCTTCACGCTGATCGAGCTGCTGGTGGTGATAGCCATCATCGCCATCCTGATCGGCTTGCTCGTCCCCGCCGTCCAGAAGGTGCGCGAGGCGGCCGCACGCATCCAGTCGCTGAACAACCTGAAGCAGATGAGTCTCGCCACGGCCAACTGCAACGACACCAACTCGGCACTGCCCCCCGCCGTGGGCTACTTCCCGGTTCAACCCAACAATCCGTGGCCGAATGGTCAATGGCAACCGGCCACTCAGGGCACCCTCCAGTACTTCCTGCTGCCGTTCCTGGAACAGGACAACATCTACAAGAGCACCAATGACTGGTCGTGGACTTCCTACAATACCATCGTGAAGACGTACATAGCCCCGGCCGACCCCACGATGCCCGGCAACAACTTGACCTGGAGCAGCCGCGGCGCCACCAGCTACTCGTCGAACTGGTACGTGTTCGGTGGCAACGGCGGTGGCGGGTCCAATATCACGATCACGAGCGGGTTCCCAGACGGCACCTCGAACACCATCACCTTCATGGAACGGTACTGCATCTGCCAAGGTGTCCAGCACATTTGGGGCGAGAGCGGGCAAGGCTGCGGACCAGGCTCCGACCTTTACTCGCCGACTTGGTGGGATCCCAACGGTGCGGACCCGCAGTTTGGGCAATTGGTGCAGCTGTTCCAGTCGAAGCCCCTTCCGGCCACCTGCAATGCCGCGTTAGCGCAGGGGATGAGCACCGCCGGGATCTGCGTCGCCATGGGCGACGGTAGCTCGCGCCTGGTCAGCGGTTCGATTTCGCAATCGACGTGGTCCTGGGCTATCTCGCCGCGCGACGGTCAGCTTCTCGGACCCGACTGGTAACATCGCGGCGCCTTGTCGCCGCCAGCGGGCCGGGGCCGCAGCTTTCGACTGTACGACTGGGGCCTTGGCGCTAGCACCCAAACGATTTCCGGCCGAGAGTCGGTTAACTTTGGCGTGCGACACAAGCCTGACGCGCCAGCGAAGGATGACGACGCTCCTTCGCTGGCGCGTCAGGCTTGTGTAACCGGCCAACGATTACGCCCAGCCCGCTCACTCCCGTTTGGTGTTAGAGTCTGTTCCGAAAGCCGCTTGCGGCTTAGCAGATTCAGGCTTCCGCTAAGCCGCAAGCGGCTTTTGGAACAGACTCTTAGACCCCAAGGCAAGGATTTCAGCTGTTTTCTGTCGATCTCCGCAAGCCTTGGTTTTTTCGCGAGCGGGCGGCTTCTGCCCCCGCTCGCTAAAATGTTGCCCCAAAGAAAGACTCGCATGACAAAGAAAATACTCCATGGGCGCTGTTTCTGGGCCTGTACTCTCCTGGGACTGCACTTCTCGCTCTTCCTTCTTGCCGGATGCAGCGGCAGCAGCAAGACAGCCACCGTCACCGGCAAGGTGACGTACAAGGGAGAGCCAGTGACGGGCGGCACCATCATCCTTACTCCGGCGGAAGACAGCGATGCTGGGAAATACCAGATCCTCATCAATTCGGACGGTACTTTCTCCGTCTCCGGCGTCCCGCCCGGCCCAAAGAAGGTCTCAATCGAGACCGAATCGGTCAAGAAGTTGGCGGCGGGTGGTTACAATATGAAAATGCCCCCTGGGGGGAAGAAGCCGGACGGCGGTGAGGTGAAGAAGCCAGAGTTCGACACTAGCAATCAGCCCAAGTACGTCCAGATCCCCAAGAAGTACGCCGACCCGAGCACCTCGGGCTTGACGTGGGAGATTACTACGGGCAAGCAAGAACCAAAGACGTTCGACTTGACCGACTGAGTGACCAAGGTCGTTCACCAAATTGCGTTCGGCCCCAGCCCGCGACCCGACGGCGGGTTGGGGCGTGCCACCACTCAGGCTTGCCACGCCCCCTCGGCTACGTCGGTATGAATTCGTTCATGTCTCTCCCCTCGACCTTGTCCCGCGTGGCGAAGTTCTCGTTACGCCCCTTGCGTCTTGTTTCGGCGGTCTGCCGGCGGCCGAAGACGGCGGGCCTCGGCATCGTCCTGCTGGTCCTGGCAGGCGGCTGTGGCGTTCACTTCTGGGCGGAGTCTGAGGAGAGGGCCGCGCGCCTCGCCATCAAGGAGGAGCGATACCCTGACGCCCGCCGGCACGTGGAACACTGCCTGATGGTATGGCGTCGCAGCGCCTCGACCCACCTGCTGGCCGCGCGCGTCGCCCGGCTCCAGTTCGATTTTCCTCGGGCCGAGGTCCACTTGCATAAGAGCACTGAGCTGGCCGGTGGCGCCAGCGCAGGGACGCAGCTGGAGTGGTTGTTGCTTCGCGTCCAGGCGGGTGACGTCGATACGGTGGCCCCCGGATTGCTGCGGCTGGTGGTGGCTGACGATCCGGAATCCCCCGCCATTCTGGAAGCGCTGTCGGGGGCGTACGTTCGGCAGATGCAGTTGCGGCCGGCCCTCGGCTGCCTGAACCTTTGGCTGAAGCGCGAGCCCGACTCGGTGCCCGCGCTCGATCGGCGGGGCTGGACGTGGGACCGCCTTCAGAGCCAGGACGCCGCGCGGGCGGACTGGGAGCGCGCTCTTGAGCTGGCCCCGTGGCGATGGGAAACCCGCCTTCGCCTCGCGGACCTGCTCCTGGATGAAAACAACCCCACTGAGGCCCTGCCGCACGTCGAGTACCTCCAGCGAACCCATTCCGAGCGGCCGGAAGTGGTGGCGGCCCTGGGGCGCTGTCGTCTCCTGCAAGGAGACCTGGCGGAGGCGGCGACGGCCTTCGACCGTGTAGTGGCTGCCGCACCGGACAACCCCACGGGGTTGCTATGGCGGGGGAAGGTGGCTGTCGAGGAGGGTCAGGACGCCGAGGCGGAGACGTGGCTGCGCCGGGCCCTGGAGAAAGACCCGTACCTTCTTGAAGCGCATTACGCCCTCTATCAGACTCTGGGGCACCAGACCGGCCGCCGCGCGGAGGCAGCGGCCGAAAAGACCCGCTACGACGAACTCAAGGCGGATGTCGAGCGCCTGACCAAGCTGATGAACGGGGATCGCTCCAGGTCGCCCGAACCCGCCGACGTGTGCGCGGAGATCGGCGGGTTGCTGCTGCGGTTGGGGCGTACGAAGTTGGCGCGGGAGTGGTTGGAACGGGCGCTGAGGCTGGACGAGAAGTGCAAGCCGGCGCACGAGGCGCTCGCAACCTTCTGCGAGCAGGAGGGCGACACCGAGGGGGCGACGCGGCACCGTCGCCTTGCGGAAGGGCAGGAGCCCTAGCACCAAACGATTTCTTGCCAGTTTCTTGTAAAGCCCGGCGAACGACACAAGCCTGACGCGCTAGCGAAGGATGCTGGCGATCCTTTGCTGGCGCGTCAGGCTTGTGTCGCGTCCCATCCTTTACACAATCGAACAGGAAAACCGTTTGGTGCTATAGCCCGTTACAGATGACCTTGCACTCGTGGTATCAATAAACAACCTGCAATCCAGCCGGAAGCTGCCAGGTCACTGGTGCAAGGTCATCTGTAACGGGCTATA
>DATFNV010000407.1:0-4496 GCA_035266225.1 Gemmataceae bacterium | reverse complement strand
GCGCCAGACACGAATCGTACTGTCGGAGCCCCCGGAGAGGGCGTAGCGGCCGTCCGGGAGGAACGCGACGGCATCGATGGCGCCCGTGTGCCCGGGGTAGTGCCGCAGCTCCGTGAGGTTTTCCGCGTCCCACAACCGAACGACGAAGTCGTCACCGCCGGAGAGGGCGCGCCGGCCGTCCGGGGAGAAGGCGACGTGGACGCCCTCCCCGCGCCCCTTCTGCTCGCGCTCCGGCTCCAGCTCGTCGAGGTTCCACAGGCTCACCCGCGACTGGTCGTCTCCGGTCAGGAGCCATCGGCCGTCGGGCGAGACGGCCAGGGAGACGACGTGGGCCTTGCCGCTGACCTGGGCGCGCTTCAATTCACGGCCGTCGGCGGCGTCCCAGAGCCGGAGGGTGCCGTCCCAGCTGCCGGACAGCACGCGCTTGCCGTCGGGGGTAAAGCCAGCGCACGCTACCGGGGCCTTGTGTCCTTCGAGTTTGCGCAGCTCCTGCCCCGTCGATACGTCGTAGAGGCACACCACGCACTCGAACGGCAGCGTCTTTTCGTCCTTGACGACGTACTTGCCCTCCTTGTACTCGTAGTCGCCCATGCCGGCGAGAGCCGTCCGGCCGTCCGGGGAAAAAGCGACGCAGTAAATCGGCACCTCATAGTCGGAGGAGAGCGCATGGCCCAAAATGCCGCTACGGGAACGCTCCCACTCCTCCTTGTCGAGGAGTTTGCTCGCTTCGGTCGCCAGGTCGTTCTGCGTGTTGAACTTCTTATCCTTCAAGGGGTTGAGCTTGGCCAGCACGGTTTCGGGCACGTCGGCTTTGTGGATCGCTTCCCACGTCGTGTCCGTGATCTTGAACGCCGTCCCGAAGGGGGTGCGTTCCCTGCCGGTGGCCACGTCCCAGGCGCGCACGACGCAGTCCACAGGGGTGAGCTGCTTCCCCTCCTTCTTCACTCGTATTCCGCCGCACGACAGCGCCAGCCGGCCTTCGGGCGACAGGGCGACGCCGGTGATCGCCCCTTGATGGCCGTCGAAGCGCCTCAGCTCGGCCCCGCTCTCCACGTCCCAGAGGATGAGCGAGCGGTTGCCGCAGCCGGCGAGGACGGTTCGGCCGTCGGCGGACACGGCCAGGCAGGAGATGCCGCCGACGCGGTCGGCGATGCGGCGTTCCTCCGAGCGCTGGGCGGCCCACCACCAGCCCCCCCCGACCGCCAGGAGCGCGACCACCGGCAGGGCGTACCACAGCCAGCGCCAGCGCCGGCGCGGCGGGGCCAGGACGTGCTCGTAGGCGGAGAATTGCTCCGCGGCGGCCGACGGGGCGTCGCCCCCTTTGCCGAGGGCGACGGCCCACGCCTCGACAGCCCAGCGTGCCGCCTCCTCGCTCAACCCCTGCTCCTCCACCAGTCGCCGGACCAGGCCCGACGTGAGCGGCGCCAGGGCCAGCGGCTCGGTCAGCAGCGCCAGCCGGGCCGGGACGTGGGCTTGCAGCGCCCGCAGCAGCGCCTCGACGCCGTCGCCGTCCTCCGGGGCGGCCTGGCGCAGCAGTTCGGCGCATTGGCGGGGGTCGTCGGCCACGCCCGGGCCGTGGGCGGCCACGATATCGCACAACTTCTCGCGCAGGAGGTCATTCATGAGGGTCGCTCTCCCGGACTGTCCCGTTAATCTATTGTCCGTCAGTCGTCTGGAAGGGCAACGGGCGGGCGCGCACCGTGGGCGGGGATGCTTTGTCCTTGCTCGGCGTCAAAGTGCGGCCTATAAAGGGATAACCTGTACAGCAGGTCAACAATGCTGATCCTGTCACTCCCTGGGGGTGTGTCGATGTCGCGTTGCCGTGTCGTGGCCGTGTTGCTCCTCGTGGCCGGGCTCGCGGGGACCGCCCGCGCCCAGGCGACCCTCGAATGGAAGCTCAAGAAGGGCGATCAGTTCTACCTGCGCAACGTGACGTCCACGAAGCAGACGCTCAAGGCGCTGAACAAGGAGTTCCCCCAGAACGCCGAGCAGACGATTGTGCTAGGCTTCAAGGTCGAGGACCAGATGGGCGACTCGTTCCTGGTGAAGGAAACCATCGAGGAGCTGACCATCAAGCCGGAGAAGGGCGAGCCGATCAGCGACGAGAAACTGGTCGGCGCTTCCTTCAACGTGACGCTGTCGAAGAACTGGGAGGTGCTCAAGTTCGAGGGGTACGACAAGCTCATCGACAAGCTGGCGGGGGACGACCCGGCCGTGCGCCAGGCGCTGCAGGCGACCCTTCAGGAAGAGTCGCTGAAGAAGTCGGTGCGCGAGACGTTGGCCTTCCTGCCCGACCGCCCTGTCAAGGACGGCGACACCTGGGAGCGCACGGTCGAGGAGCCGCTCGGCGTGCTCGGCACCCTGCGCGAAACGCGGACCTACAAGCTGGACGGCAAGGAAGACGTCGGCGGCAAGAAGGTGGACAAGATCACCTTCAGCACGGCCGTCGAATTCAAGGCGGGTAAGAGAGTCGAAAATCTGCCCTATTACGTCCTCAGCGGCCGCATCGAGGTCAAGGAGGGCAAGGGCACGGTGTACTTCGACGCCGCCGCCGGCCGCCTGGTCCAGGTCAAGTCGGACCTGAAATTGCTCGGCACGATGGTCCTGTCGATCGCCGACAGCAAGGACGATGCGGTGGTGGAGCAGGAGCAGAGCACGGTCGTGACGGTGTTAAACGAGAAACCGGCGAAGAAATAGGAGGGTTGAGGCATGTCGTTGCGGGGCACGATGGGGGCGGGGTTGCTGCTATTGGCGCTGGTGCCGGCGGCTCCGGCCCAGACAGCGCTGGAGTGGAAGTTCAAGGAGGGTGACAAGTTCTTCATCGAGGCCGTCACCGAGACGAAGCAGACGGTCACCCTGGCCGACAAGCCGACCACGTCGGCGAGCACATACACGACGGTGAGCAGCTTCGTCGTGAAGAAGGCCGAGGCCGGCTCTTACACGCTGGATCAGACCATCGAGGGCGTGCAGGTCAAGTCGGCCAAGGCCGACGATTCCACGGTTGCCATCGCCTCGCGCTTCGCCAACCTGCTCAAGGGCGCGAAGTTCACGTTCACCATCAACTCGGCCGGCAAGCTCACCAGCAAGCTGGACGGTTACGACGACTTCATCAGGAGGCTGAGCGGCGGCAGCGACAAGATCGAGAAGGACAACCGGGCCTTTCTCCCCGAGGACGCGCTCAAGGACGAACTGAGCGCCATTTTCGGTTTCTTGCCCGGGAAGTCTGTCGAGAAGGACGACACCTGGAAGCGGACGGAAACTCTCGCGTTGCCGTGGGGCAAGTTGACGGGAGAGACGACGTACAAATACGGGGGCAAGGACAAGGACGGCGAGAAGATCGATATCACTCAGAAGTGGTCCTACGCCCTCCCGGACGAGGGTGCGGGAGGAGTGAAGGTAAGCAAGGGGGACGTGAAGGTGACCGACGCGACGGGCACCATCGTCGCCGACCTCGCCGCCGGCCGGCTCGTCAGCCACAAGGAGACCCGGCACCTGACGGGACACTTGACGACGACCGACGCCGCCAAGAAGGAGACTCCGTTCGACATCGATCAGACCACCACGCGCACCATCCGGCGCGTCGAGGAGAATCCGCTCAAGTAACGTCCCCGCCGCTTGCGGCTTCGCAGGTCAACCGTGCGAAGCCGCAAGCGGCCGCGCGGAAACTGCCCTTTCCCGCTCCCCGGCCGCACGGTAAATTGCGGCCGGATCGGGCCAGGATCGTTCGCCGGCCATTCCCAGGGAAGGGAAAGCCATGCCGACCGCAACCCCCGTATTGAACTACTGGCCGGACACGAAATGTGCCCGGGCCTTCTGGGGACAGCAGGAGCTGCCGCCGTACCGCAAGCTCCTGGCCGACACCACCGCCTGGCTTGACCCCCGGCCCGGCGAGTGCTGGCTCGACCTGGGTTGCGGCTCCGGCCAGCTCACGCGGGCGGTCTGGGAAGCCAGCGGGGGCTCGGTGGCCGAGGTCGTCGCGATGGACTGCGCCGCCACCAACGAGCGCTCCATCGCCAAGGTTGGCAACCTCGTTCGCCCGGTGCCCGCCCCGGGACAGTTGCGCTTCGTTCACGGCAACTTCAGCCACGGACTCGGGGAGTGGGACGACGCCCGCTTCGACGGCGCCGTCTCGGGACTGGCGATCCAGTACGCGGAATCGTACTCGGAGGAGCGCGGCTGCTGGACGACGGACGCTTACGACCACCTGTTGGCCGAGGTGTGGCGGGTGCTGCGCGGCGGCGGCCGTTTCGTCTTCTCGGTGAACGTGCCCGAGCCGGCCTGGTACAAGGTGGCCGTCAACGGCTTCCACGGCTTCTTCACCGCCCGCCGGCCGCTGCGCTACGTCAAGAACGCCTTCCGCATGCTCCGCTACGGCTCCTGGCTGAAACGAGAAGCGCGGCGCGGCCGCTTCCATTACCTGCCGGCGACGACCATCCGCGAGAAACTGACCGCCGCCGGCTTCGTGGCCATCGAGCATCGGGTCACGTTCGCCGGGC
>DATFNV010000406.1:0-9000 GCA_035266225.1 Gemmataceae bacterium | reverse complement strand
CGGCGTGAACGACCCGCCGCCGCTGATCGTGCCCGAGATGGCGCCGCTGCCGGAGTTGATCGACAGGCCGTTGGGCAAGCCGCTCGCGGAGTAGCTGAGTGTGCCACTATGCGAATCGGTGGCGCTGATCGTCAGCGAGGGCGTGGCGCCGTAGCTGTTGCTCTGGTCGGCGGGGGTGGCGATCGTGATGGTGCTGTTGACGGTCCAGGTGAAGCTCGTCTGGACGGTGTAGCTGCCGTCGCCGGCCAGCAGGGTGACGCTGAGGGCCCCCGTCGTCGAGGTCGCGGCGATGGTGCCGCTGATGACGCCGCTGCCGGCGTTGATGCTCAGCCCGCCGGGCAGGCCGATGGCGCCGTAGGTCGGCGTGCCGCCGGGGTCGATGGCGCTGACGGTCAGCGAGACCGTGTCGCCCAGGTTGTTGCTCTGATCGGTGGGGGCGCTGAGGCTGAGGACATGGTTGACGTTCCAGGTGAAGCTCTGGCTGGCGCTGCTGATGCCGTCGCCGACCGTCACCGAAACGCTGAACGGCCCGTAGGCCGCGGCGCCGCTGGCGATGGTGCCGCTGATGGTCCCCGTGCTGGTGCTGATCTTCAGACCGTTGGGCAGGCCGACCGCCCCGAAGGCGATGGTCGTGCCGCTGGAGTGCGTGGCGCTCAGCGCCAGGGAAACGCTATCGCCTTCGTTGTTGGTCTGGTCGGGGATTGGGGCCAGCGTCACCGGGCCGTTGACGTTCCAGGTGAAGGTCTGGCTGGCGGAGTTGGTGCCGTCGGCGGCGGTCACGGTCACGCTGTACGGCCCGTTGGCGCCCGCCCCGACCGCGATGGTTCCGGTGATGGCGCCGCTGCTGGTGTTGATCTTCAACCCGCCCGGCAGCCCCGTCGCCGCGTAGCTGAGGGTGGCCCCGCTGGTCGAGTCGCTGGCGCTGAGCGACAGAGAAACGGTATCGCCTTCGTTGTTGGTCTGGGTGCCGGGGTTGGTCAGCGTGATCTTGCCGCTGATGTGCCAGGTAAAGAGCGTGCTGGCCGCGTAGGTGCCGTCGGTGGCCAGGACCGTGACCGGGAACAGACCCAGCCCCGAGGCCCCCAGGGCCACCGTGCCGCTGATGACGCCCGTCGAGGAGCTGATCGTCAAGCCGGGGGGCAGCCCCGAGGCGGCGTAGATGAGCGTGGTCCCGCTGACGGCGTCGCTGGCGCTGATCGAGAGTGAGACGCTGTCGCCGTCGGTGTTGGTTTGCGTGCCGGGGTTGGTGATGGTGACGGGGTTGGGCGTGCTCCAGGTGAGCGTCTGGTTGGCCGAGTAGGTGCCGTCGCTCGCCGTGACCGTGGTCGTGAACGGGCCGGCCGCCGAGTCGCCGGGGCTGACCGTGCCGGTGATGACGCCGGTGCTGGTGTTGAGCGTCAGGCCAGGCGGCAGACTGCTGGCGGAGTAGCTGAGGGTGGCGCCGCTGACGCCGTCGGCGGCGCTGAGCGAGAGCGACACGGACTTGCTCTCGTAACTGCTCTGGTTGCCGGGGGCCGTGAGGGTAACTGGATCGACGACGGTGGTGCTGGCGCTGGCGCTGTTGTTGGCGGTGTTGGGGTCGGTGGTGGAACTGGAGACCCCGGCCGAATCGCTGAGGACGGTGCTGACGGGCGCGCTGGCGCCGACCTGTCCCGTCAGGGTGAAGCTGGCGGAGGCGCCGGAGGCCAGCGACGAGATGGTGTCCAGGATGGTGCCGCCGGTGTGGGACAGCGTGAAGGTGCTGCCGCTGGTCTGCGCCTGCGAGACGTAGGTGTCCCAGGAAGGCAGGGTATCGGTAAGGGTGACGGACTGGGCGGTGTTGGGGCCGTTGTTCGTGGCGGTCAGGGTGTAGGAATAGTTGGTGTCCTGGCCGGCGGTGCTGGGGGCGGTGAGGCTGACGGCGAGGTCGGCCTGGAGCTGGGCGGTGGTGCTGAAGCTGCCGCTGGTCACCGAGGAGCCGGTCAGCGAGGTGGTGGTGGAGACACCGGCCGCCTGGGGGAAGGTGCTGCCGTTGGAGGTGCCGCTGGGCATGGAGAAGACGACATCGACGGTGACGGTGTCGCCGGCGGGGAGGGTGGCGATGGAGTCGGAAACCGCGCCGCTGCCTTCGGTGAGGGTCAGGGTCGGCCCGCTGACCTGCGTCTGCGAGACGAAGGAAAGGCCGGAGGGGACCGGCTGGTGGACGTTAACGCTGGAGGCGTCGATGGTGCCGGTGTTGGCGACGCTGAAGACGTCGGTGAGGTTGGTGCCGGGTGCGGAGTAGGACGGGCCGGTGAAGGAGAAGTTCAGCGTGGTGCTGGTGGGCACGACGCGATCTTCGAGCGGCTCCAGGCAAAGTCTACTAGGGGGGGGGGGGTAAGTGCTTCTTTCGGCCGGGGCGGAAGAGGGAGCGCACGCGGTTGCGGAAGGAGAGGAACAAACGGTGCAAGGTGACACTCCTGTCAGCCGGACGGGCATGAGGACGGTTCCTCGGGAAGGAGAAACGGGCCTCGGGAGAGAACCAGCCACAACTCGACACTCGGCAAGGGAAGGCAGCTGCCGAGGTTGAGGGATTGAGCGGCTGGAGGAGATGTTACCCGGAGGTTAGCAACAATGCAAGGGCCCTTGCGAGATCAATCAGTGAAGGTCGGGTGAGGGATTCGGCATCGGCGTGGTTCCCGGGAAGGTTCCCGTGGGGGGGAGGCGTTGGCCCCGAGCGCCACGAGAGGAGCATCTCCCCCTTGCGGGGCCGGGTTCAAACCGAGTGACAGTCGGTGGGCCCGGTCCACGGTTGAGCTGGAGGTTGACCCCGCGCGTCGCTTCGGCCGAATTTCCTCTCTGCCGAATCGTTTCATTGCCCCCCCGAAGAGTGTCTACCAAAGTCGTGAAACGAACGGGTTGTCGGCGGCGCAAGGCAAGGAGGGACAAGGACATCAGGAAACGCGATTCGTTTCACCGGCTCGTGAAACGAATCGGCCCCTGGCACACCCGGCCAGGCGAAGGAACGCCCGCCGCGGCCGGAGAGAACGAAGGGGTCGGGAGCTCCCGACCCCTTTCTCCGTCGTCGGCGCCTATCGGTTCCACCCGCCGGCGGGGCGAACGCTGCTGGCCGGGGCGTCGGGGCCGCGGGCCAGATCATACGACTTGTAGTTATTCAGCGTCTGTCGCGTGAACAGCGTGGTGATGCGCTCCTGATCGAAGGCCACGTTCGCCTGCACCTTGTCCAACTCCATCGTCAGCACCATCTTCTCCTTCGGGCAAGTCAGGCGGACCTTGGTGGGCAGCACGGCGTTCTTCCCGCTCCCCACCGGCACCACCTTCGACTCCTCGATGACCGCGGAGCAGAGTTCGCGATACGGGTGCTTGGCGTCGTTGGTCGTCTCGTACAGGATGTAGGCCGCCACCTGCGAGCCGCCGGCGTGGTGAGGCTTGTGGAAGGCGATCACCTTGACTACCTCGTCTCCCTTCGCCGACCGGGTTCGCTGCACGAGGTCGTAAGTGGCCTTCGACTCGTTCATCTCATACTTGCCGTTTCGGTCGTACTCGGCCATGCCGAGGGCCTCGACCACCCATTCCGGCTGGATGGGGAACGGCATGCGACCGCTGGCGGCGACCTTGGGGTAATCGGCGTAAGCACAGTGGTAGACCATTGGCTGCGGCCCGGAGCGCTTGATCCAGAACCAAAACTCCTCGCTGTTGGAGCCGATGTCCACCTCGGGGCTGCCGAGGGCCAGGGCCTGCAAGCGGAAGTTGGGCGGTGTGCCGGGCTTGGCCGCCTTCTGACAGGCGAGGAACCCTTCCAGGCCGCCGATGGTTTCGTTGTCCTGCTTGGCGCTGATGAAGACGCTCTTGGCCTCGACCGAGCGCAGCGCCTGGCCGTTCTGGTTCAGGTAAGCGACCAGGTCGGCGGGCTTGGGAGCGGCGGCGCCCCACGTCTTGCCGTCGTCGATGACGGCGGGGCCCGTTTTGAAGGGTGTACACCCGAGCGACAGCGTCAACAGGCTCAGACAGACACCGGTCAGGACGGGTCGCATTCGCTGTCTCCATCTTTCCCCCCTCGCCCCGGGACTCCGGGGAGAGGGGCCGGGGGTGAGGGGGCCGTCATTCCCAACCGAGGACCTTGAACACCTCATCCTGCACGGCGATCATCTCGTCTTCGCTCAGGCGCGGGTTGTGTACATCGTACTGCGCCCCGGTCCGGGCACAGCGCATCCGCAACACTTCCTGCCCGTCCTCGACCCGCGCCTCCTCGAAGCGGAAGCGCTTGCGCCGCATCAGCAGCAGGGCGACGACGTAGCGGAAATTCACCTGGGCCGGCTCGGCGTGTCCCTCGAGGCGCTGGAAGCAGTCGGCGAGCAGGTCGTCGTCGATCGGCAGTTTGCGGCCCTGCTCCGCGGCGGGGACGCGGCCGCACCAGAAACTGAACGCCGCTTCGGGCGGCCCCCGCCAGGCCTCGGCGGCGTAATCCTGCCGGATCAGTTTGCCGCCTTCCTGGAGCAGGACGCTGTAAAACTTCTCGCCGGGCCGCAGTTCGCGGCCGGTCGCGGCACAGTGCCGGGTGTTCGGCTGAATCTGGTAGTCGGTCATCCAGGGACACTCGCTGTCCCCTCCCGGTCCGGCCGGGGGGACAACACACCACTTGTTAGTATCGCCGCTTGGGGCACGGCCGCAAGGCGCCGGCGTCCGGACAGCACGGGCCGCGGGCGGCACTCTGACAGGATATGACGATTGGGAGTGATGCGCGGTCTCCGCTTGCCGTTTCGCGCTGGCTTCGCGAAACGTAAACCACTGAACCGGTCATCTCTTGAGGGGAGCGCCGCAGCGGCGCAGCTCGGTGAAGACCGCGTCGCGCGTCTCCTCGCCCCAGCCGTCCCACGCCCCGCGCAGCACGCCGGCGGAGTCGATCACCATCAATTTCGGAGTCGCCTTGACCTCGTAACTCTGGCGCAATCCGCGGCCGTCGTAGAGGGGCAGAGTCAGCTTCAACTCGGCGCGCTGCTTGCGCACGGCGTCGCCGTCGGGCGACATGGCCAGGCCGACGACGCCGACCTCCCCCCTGGTGAGGAGGCGGACCTCTTCGCCCAGTTGCAGCACGTTTTCGGCGAACGGCGACGTGGGGCTGTAGAAGATCATCAGCAGCGGCTTGTCCTTCCAGCAGCGCAGCTGGCCGCTCTCGTTTGCCGTGGCAGTGAAGTTGGTGGTGAGGAATTCCGGGACCGGCTTGCCGACGACCGCGACGCCGAACGAGTCGTGGTCCGCCGGAGTGACGGCGGGGGCCGCCTCGCCGCGGCGGGCCGCCTCCAGCCGCCGCTGCAGGTGCAGCAGCGGCTCGCGGTAGACCGTCAGGGCCATGGCGTGGTGCTCGGTGTGGTACTTGATGCGGCCGAGCAGGGCGTCGATCTGGGCAGCGGAGTGTGTGGGGTTGGGCAGCAGCGGGGCGGCGGCCTCGACGAAGTCGCGCGTCTGCAGCACCTCGCGGCGGATGTCGTCGTAGATCTGCCGGGGGTACTCGCTGCGCGTCTCCAGTTCGTAGGCCAGTACCGACTGGTAGAACGGCTGCTTGCGGGCCGGTTCGCGGCGTTTGATGACGCGCTCGACCTTGTAGGCGACGCCGAGGCGCGGGGCGACCCAGACGGTGTCCTGGCGCGACCAGGCGACGCGGTCGGCGCGCGGCTGGTCCCAGTCGTCGGACTGCTGCACGCCGACGAGCTTGACGCAGGTGGTGCCGTTGACCGACTCGGTGCCGACGACGGCCCAGCGGCGCGGCGGCCGGCCGTCTTCCTCGGTGACCCAGCCCTTGCCGGCGCCGACGGCCTGGCGCGGCACCTCGACGAAGGCGCCGAACTCGACGGCCGGCGGCCCCTCGAGCGGCACCGCCAGGGACACGCCGGGCTCGCCGTTGAGGCGGCCCTGCGGATCGACGCGGACCACTTCGAGGTGTGCGGAGCTGGGCGCCGCCTCCTCGATACGGGCGCCGCGGGCGTTGCGCGGCCGCAGGACGGTGACGAAGGCGGTCTCGGCACCGCGCGGCGTGGCGTCGAGGACGAAGGCGACGGCCCGGAGCGCGTACTTGCGCTCGAATTCCAGGTCGCTGCCAGATGCCTTCTCCTCGTAGGACCCGCGGTAGACGAACTCTTGCGCGCGGCCGAGTTGCGGCAGCAGCAGCCACTCGGAGCGGTCCGCCGGCTGCGCCGTCGTCAGCACGCAAGTCATCAGGCTCAAGGTCGCTATCATGGGCCCCGACTCGTTGACAGGAATGGGAACGGCCTCGGTGCGATCGGGCGAGAGCCGAAATCGCGGTGGGAGTATAACAACGGTCGCCATTCCCACAACCGCGCTTTGCCCGCACAGACGTCGCAGGATTGACGATCCGGGCAAGACGCGGGATAAAGGGGTATCGGCCGATAAACGTCGTCGGGGGCTCGTCGTGCTGTATCTTGCGCTGGTTCTCCTGTTGACCTTCCTTGTCCTGTCGGCCCTCCTCTGGGGCACCACGCGCCTGCTGCAAGCGATGCTGTATGAGAACGTCGAGGCTGACCTGCTCTGGCGCGCCCCGGCGGCGGCGGCGGCCATCACCGCTTACCTTGGTGTCTGGGCCCTGTTCAACTACATCGCCGCCGAGCCGGGCCAGACCGACCTCCCCTTCGACAACATCTTCAATTTCACCACCGAGAAGGTGTCCGAACGGCCGATCACCGAGTTCGTGGCCGAGCGCGGCAGTGCAAAGGTGAAGTACACCCGTCATGACCTGAGCGGGTCGCCGCCGCGGCACGAGTATCGCAGCGAACCCGACCGTCACCTGTGGTCGCCGGCGCGGGACCGGGACGTGCAGGCGATCGTCATCAAGGAGGGCGACAAGGAGCTGCGCTTCAAGGCCGACCCGGAACACGCGCGCTTCGTCGAGGAGGACGGCCGGCGCTACCTGAGCGACGAAGGCTTCGGCCGGATCACGACGCCGCGCGGCGGCGGCGCGTTCGTGCGCGTGCTGCTCAACGTGCTGCACTTCGTCGTCTGGTTCGTGTGTCTGTGGCTGCTGCTGCGCTTCCAGTGGTTGCACGCCCTGGGGCTGGCCGTCGCGCTGTGGCTGGTGATGACCTTCGTGGTGCCGTTCATCCTCAAGGTGGGCGTCGAGGCGAAGGGGGCGCGGCCGCCGGCGCAGACCGCGACGCATCTCGTTTAGCGGCCGCTCGCAGAGCGGCGCGTTGGTCAACGCGCTGCTCCACGGAATCAGGCTGGGTTCCAGACCGGGGCGATGACGGTATCCGGCTGGGGCCGAGCTGTGTGCCAAGGGGCCGAGTTCTGTGCCACCCGGTGGCACAGAACTATCTCCCGGTTTCCCTTCAACTTGCGGCGAAAAAAACGAGTTCTGTGCCACGCTGCCAAGGGACTGGGGTCGCTGGCACGCAACTCCCCCCACGCCTGTCACCCCGTTCGGAACCAGGCCCGGAATCAGGGGGCATCGCCGAGATCGGTGTCCTGCGGCAACATCGCCTCCGGCGTGGCCAGGTCGCAAGTCCTGTCCGCCGCCCCGCTGTCGCCGAGCAGGAAATAGTCATCGACGGCGCGGGCTGACAGGGTATCCGGGCTGTCGGCGCCGGTGGTCCGAGACTCGCCGTTGGCAGTGAGCCACGTCTCTGCGCCGAGCCCATCCTGCGCCTCGTTGCGACGAGCCGCGAGGCCGCCGACCCACAGATCGTCGCCCGGCAGCATGTCGTCGCCGTCGTCGGCCGGGATGTCCGATCGCAGCCAGCCGCCCACCGGCGCGGGCAAGCCGCCAGGCGCCGTCGATCCCTCGATGCGGGGCGGCGCCCAGGCCGACGTGCTGCCCGTACCCGCCGGCACCTCGTTCTGACGGCCGTCCTGCAGCCCGAACCGGATGCCGCTCTCCCCCGGAAAGTCCGCCGGCTCCACGCCGAACACGTTGCCTCCCGTGGCCGCGTGGGTCGTGAGCAGCCCCGGCGCGGCTCCCTGCACCGGGGGAGTGATCGCAACTGCCACGGGGTTGTTGACCGCGCCCATCGGGGGCGGCACGGCGGCGCGCTGGGGGTCGGCGAGTCCCTCGTCGTAGGGGATGTTCAGGTCCGCGGTGGTCAGGGTCCGTATGACCGTCCCGGGCGCCAGCGTGCCGGACATGGCCGAGGTGGAATCGCTGCTCTCCCCCAGCCCCAGGGCGTGGCCCAGTTCGTGCGTTACCGTGGTCTGGAAGTCGTACTGACTGGCGCCGATCTGCGAGGGATCGCTGCCGGCGTACCAGTCCCAGCCCTGGATCAGCGTGATCTCGCCCGCGGTGGTGTAGCAGCCCAGGATGCCGTCGGCGTAGCCGCCCACGGTGCTGCTGCTGCCGGTGTCGATGACGACGTTGGCCGCTGTGCTGTCGGTGGTTTCGGTCACCGACACGCCGAACGGTTCAACCACGGCGTCCACGGCGCTGACAGCGTCCTGGATGCGCGCCAGTTCGTCGGCGGTGAAGAGGCTATTGGGATCGTTGACGTACACCACCACGTCGCCGGCCAGGAGTTGCCCGGCCGCGTTGCCCCCGCTGACGTCCGCGCTATCGGCGGCCTGCGTGCTGGCCGCATCGCCGCTGAGCGACAACTCGTTGACCACGAGGGCCGCCCGGAGGCTCGCGTCGCCGGTCAGGTACAGGAGCGCGGCCGGGGCATACAAGGTGCCACCCAACCCCGCCATCGCGTTTCGGCTCAGGGAGATGGCCCGCGTGTTGTCGCGGGCCTGGAAGATCACGACCCCCGCGTACGGCCCGCTGGCCGGCGCGGTCAGGTTGAATGTGCCGTTGCCGCTCAGGGTGATGCCGCCGCGGTCGTCGTCGGACTTGCAGAAGTCGCGGCCCGCGTTGTACAGGACGACCCCTGTGCCGCTGAGGCTGGCGTGGCCGGTCACCGTTAGTACGGCTTTGTCATCTGGGGTGGACGTGCGTATAATGAGGTATGAAGACAACAAAGCGTGTCCCTCTCGCGCCGGGCGAACCGATGCCTGCGCTGGACGATTTTCTGCGCCCCTTCC
>DATFNV010000405.1:0-12152 GCA_035266225.1 Gemmataceae bacterium | reverse complement strand
CACTGCATGCGGCGAGCCTGGGCCGTGCCGCCGAGTTCGGCGGCGATGTCGGCCCACACGACCGCCCTGCGACGGTTCTTCTCGCCACACACCGGGACCGGCCCACAGCCGGACGCCGGGCCGGTTTCTCCGCGGCGGGTGGATCCTCTGGACAAGATATGGCTCAGTGGTTATATTTCTCTGGGCAAATATAAAATGCCGTGCGAGGATCGCGCGACCTTCACGATCCGCGTGTGGCGGTCCGGCCCGGACATGGCCCGACGACAGCCCCGTCAATGCCACGCGCGAGAGTCGATACTCTTCGCGGAAAGGTGCGCTCATGGCGAATCGTGCCCGCTCCACGTCGGCATCCGAACGACTCGTCCCCCGGAGGAGACTTGCGCCCTGGGCGGGCGAGCACTGGCCGGGCGACGAACAGATCGAGTCCGATTCGGGGAGGCCCACCGTTCTCTTCCTGTGTTCCCACAATTCGGCCCGCAGCCAGATGGCCGAAGCCCTTTTGAAAAGGGAGGCGGGAGGGCTGTTGGAAGTCTTCAGCGCCGGCCTGGAGCCGCGGGAAGTCCACCCGCTCGCCGTGCGCGTGATGGGCGAAGTCGGCGTGGACATCGGCTGCCAGCGCTCCAAGTCCGTCCGCGAGTTCCTGGGATGGCGCAGAGTACATATCGCGATTTTTGTGTGCCGGGTGGCTGAGCCAATGTGCCCCACGGTCTGGCCGGGAGCGGTCACCAGCCTTCTCTGGCCCTTCAAGGACCCGGCCGCTTGCGAGGGGAGTGAGGAGGAACGCCTGGCGGCATTTCGAGCGGTGCGTGACCAGATCTACCGCAACGTGCGGAACTGGCTGAAGGAATTCAAGAGCAGGATCGGTCCCATCGTACCCGGGTCCTTCGGCGACGACTGACCCCCGACCCACAATCGTCACCGTTTCTTCACATATCCTTAATGATTACCTCGCGCGAATACAACCCCGGGCGAATAGGATGACTCTGCCGTCGAAAGCCTGGGCGCGGAGGACCGCAGGTCTCTCGCGCCCGAGTTCCGTTGTCGTCAAAGGAGGTCTCCGATGAACGGGAAATTGGTGGTACTGGTGGCCGCCGCGCTCGCCCTCGCGCTGGGGTTCGTCCCAGGAGTCCCGGGGGAGGAGAAAAAAGATAGTAAGGAGGAAAAAACCACGGTAAAGGTCGATGAGAAGGTCCCGGAGTACAAGACCGTCGGCGGCGTCTCGGGCGAACTGAAGACCATCGGCTCGGACACGATGAACAACCTCGCCGCCCTCTGGGCCGAGGGGTTCAAGAAGGCGTACCCGAACGTCAAGGTAGAGATCGAGGGGAAGGGTTCGGCCACCGCCCCGCCCGCGCTCATCGAAGGCACTGCGCAGTTCGGCCCGATGAGCCGGCCCATGAAGCAGCAGGAGATCGACAAGTTCGAGGCGAAGTTCGGCTACAAGCCGGTCGCACTGCAGACCAGCATCGACATGCTTGCGATCTACGTCCACAAGGATAACCCGATCAAGTCCCTGACGATGCCGCAGGTCGATGCCATCTTCTCCAAGACCCGCAAGGCCGGCCATGACAGCGACATCCGCACCTGGGGTGACCTGGGCCTCACCGGCGAGTGGGCCGATAAGCCGATCAGCCTCTACGGCCGTAACTCGGCCTCGGGCACCTACGGCTACCTCAAGGAGCACGCCCTGCTCAACGGCGACTACAAGGACGCGGTCAAGGAGCAGCCGGGCAGTTCTTCGGTGGTCCAGGGTGTCGCGAGTGACAAGTACGCCATGGGCTACAGCGGCATCGGCTACAAGACCGCCGACGTGCGCGCGGTCCCGCTGGCCAAGAACGCCAAGAGCAAGGCCATCGAGGCGATTGCCGAGAACGCCTACAAGGGCGAGTACCCGATGGCTCGCTTCCTGTACCTCTACGTCAACTATAAGCCGAACGGCGAACTCGACCCGCTCCGCCGGGAGTTCATCAAGTACGTCCTGAGCAAGCAAGGGCAGCAGGACGTCATCAAGGACGGCTACTTCCCCATCACCGCCGTCGTCCGCGCCAAGGCGCTGAAGTCGGTCGGGCTTGAGGACTAAGCGCGGCCCTCATGCCGAGCTTGCTGTTTTGCGGCGGGTCGCAGACCCGCGCGGTGAGTGCGACCCGCCGCTAAACTTCTCGAGGCGCCTCTCTCATGCAACCCCGATCCTCCTACTCGGGCTACACCCGTCGCCGGAAGACCAGCCGGCTGGTCCGCGTCGGTGAGGTTCTGTCCCGCGTGCTCATCACCCTCGGCGGGATCGGGACGATCGTCGCCGTGGCCACCGTTTGCGTGTTCCTCGTCTGGGTGGTCGTCCCGCTCTTCCAGGGCGCGACGATCGGCCGCCCCAGCAACTTGCCGCCGCCGGGCCGGCGCGACGTCCCCTTGCTGACGGGGGTGGACGAATATCAGCTCTTGCGCTGGGCGGTTTTCCCGGACGGCACTCTGGAAGTTTCGCGCCTCGACAACGGCCACGTGCTGGTAACGCGCCCCCTCTTCCCGGGTGCCAAGCTGACGTGCTGTTCTGCCCCGAGCCGCGACCCCGACGTGGCGTTCGGCTTCGCCGACGGGACGGTCCGGCTGGGTCGCATCTCTGCTGTCACGCGCTTCGTCGATCCCGACGCGGTTCCCGCCTCGCTCCGCGAGCTGCCCGCCGGGGAAGTGGCCGAGTTCGAGCAGGGGGTGCTCACCCGGACCTCGGAAGGTCAACTGCGCGCGCAGGGCATCAAAGTCGAGTTTGAAGAGCCGATCAAGCCGTTGGAGCCCGTGGCCGTCCACCGGATCGACCAGTCCGTCCGCCCGACCGGCCCCGTTATCAGCCTCCTGACGGCCGACGGCAAGCTGCGGACCACCTCGGTCAGCACGCGCGAGGACTTGCTCACGGGGGAGATAGTCAAGGAGTTGACGGGGGGCGAATTGGCCCTCCCCGCCCGCCCCGGCGCCGGGCTGCCCAAGTACCTGCTGGTCTCCGGTGTGGGCGATAACGTCTTCCTGGCCTGGGAGGACGGCCACCTCGTCCGGGTGAGCACCCAGGACCTGGAGGAGCCCAAAGTCGTTGAGGAAGTGGAGTTGCTGGAAAAACGGTCGGGGCTTAAGCTGACGGCACTGCAGTTCCTGATCGGCAAGGCGACGTTGCTGGTCGGCGATTCCTCCGGTCGCGTCCGCACCTGGTATCGCATCAAGCCCGCCGACGCGCGCACGGGTGACAAGTCGGTCCTGACGGCGGCGCATGAGTTCCCGGGCCGGGGGGCGGCCGTCACCGCACTGGCCGTGTCCGCGCGGGATCGCCTGTTCGCCGCGGGATACGCCGACGGCGGCGTGGGGCTCTATTACGCCACGAGCGAGAAGCACCTGGCCGACCTCATGACCGAGCGCGGGCAGGAGGTCCGCACGCTGGCCCTGGCGCCCAAGGCGGACGGCCTGGTGGCCCAAACGCCCGAGAGCGTCTGGCGCTGGGACGTGAGCGAAGGGCATCCCGAAGTGACGCTCCGCTCCGTCATCACGCCGGTGTGGTACGAAGGCTACGAGAAGCCCGAACACGTCTGGCAATCGACGGGCGGCGACGACGCCGTGGAAGTCAAGTTCGGCCTCTGGCCCCTCATCTTCGGGACGTTGAAGGCGACGTTGTATTCCCTGCTGATCGGCGTGCCCCTGGCCCTGCTGGCCGCCGTCTACAGCAGCGAGTTCCTGCACCCCAGCACGCGAGCCGTGGTCAAGCCCACCATCGAGGTGATGGCCAGTCTGCCGAGCGTGGTCCTGGGGTTTCTCGCCGCTCTCGTGCTCGCCCCCTTCGTCGAGAAGGTCGTCCCCGCGGTGTTGGCGGGGTTCTTCACTGTCCCGCTCGCCTTTGTGCTGGGCGGCTACGGCTGGCAGCTGCTGCCGGAAAAGCTCACGCTGCGCCTGGGCCGCTTGCGTTTCGTTTTCATGTGTGCCGCCCTCCCGGCGGGTGTCGCCACCGCGGCCTGGGCCGGCCCCCTCCTGGAGCGCCTTCTCTTCAATGGCGACGTCAAATCGTGGTTGGACGGACACGCCGGCGGCAGCACGGGCGGCTGGCTGTTGCTCTTGCTCCCCATCTGTGGCCTCGCCACGGCGTTCTTTCTTGGGCAGGTGGTCAATCCCCGCCTTCGGCGCTGGGCCGCTTCCCGGAGCCGCCCCGTGAACGCCGCGGCCGACCTGGCCAAGTTCCTCGCCGCCGGTCTCCTCGCCGTCGGCGCGGCGCTGCTGCTGGCGGCCGTGCTCAACGGCCTGGGCTTCGACCCGCGGGGCTCGGTCGTCGGCACCTACGTGCAGCGGAACGCCCTGGTGGTCGGCTTCATGATGGGGTTCGCCATCATCCCCATTATTTACACGATCGCCGACGATGCCCTGTCCGCGGTCCCCGAACACCTGCGCTCGGCGTCGCTGGGATGCGGGGCCACGCCCTGGCAGACGGCCGTCCGCATCACCATCCCAACGGCGATGAGCGGCCTCTTCTCGGCCGTCATGATCGGGATGGGGCGAGCCGTCGGCGAGACGATGATCGTCCTCATGGCCGCGGGCAACACGGCGGTCCTCGACATCAACGTCTTCAACGGGTTCCGGACGCTGTCCGCGAACATCGCCGTCGAGCTGCCCGAGGCGGTCCGCAACAGCACGCACTACCGCGTGCTCTTCCTCGCGGCGCTGACCTTGTTCGCCATGACCTTCGCCCTCAACACGGTGGCCGAAATCATCCGCCAGCGGTTCCGTAAGAGGGCCTACCAGCTATGAGTTCCGCTACGGTCCCTCACGGCGCCCAACCGGCTCCCGCCCCGGCCCAGTCCCCGCGGCGGCGGCGCTCGGCGCGAACGCCCCTCGTCGCCCACGGCCAGCCGATGGTGTGGCTGCAGGGCGGAGCCCTGGCCGTCTGCCTCTTCATGATCGTCGGGCTGCTCTACGTCGTCTTCCGGCAGGGGATGGCCACCTTCTGGCCCGGCCCGTCGCTTCAGGTGCGCACGCACGGCGGAGCGGTCTACCTGGGAGAGGTGGTCCGCGAGGAGCGCTACCGGCCCGACCCCGCCCTGCTCGACGGCCTCCCCGAAAGCGCGCGGGGGCCGGCGCGCGACGCCCTCGCCCGGGAGGACGGCTGGGCGAGGCGCCGGCTCATCTACACGGCCAATTTCGACCTGACGCAGACGCACCACCACTGGGTCAGCGACTTTGAGATCGCCGACGAGGAACGGCCCGAGTGGGCGCTGGTCATCGAGCGTGCGACAAACGACGGCCGGTTCAACGGCGTCCCGGTCGCCTTCCTCATCGACGGCAAGGAGGTGGCCACGGACCCCGCGGACGTCTGGGCCAAGTTCAACGAGCACCACGGCCCGGTGCGCCAGCGCTTCCAGCGGCGGGTCAAGATTGAGAAGGACCAGGGCGGGGCCGTCAGCCGGCGGGAGGAGGAGGCCCGGCTCGGGCTGCGGCGGGCGGAACTGGAGCACGGGGCCGGCTCCCCGGAGTACGCCGCGGCGGCGAGCAAGTTGGACGAAGTCAACGACTGGGCGGCGAAGGAGCACGACCGCCTGAACGACGAGATCGCCCATCTGAACGGGGAAAACGCCAGGTACGCGATGCGGCTGGCCGCCGGCGGCCAACAGAAGATGTTGCCCCTGGCCGACGTCGTCCGCGCCTACCCGGCGAACCGTGTGGGCTACTGGGGGAAGCTGGGCATCTATACGTCGCGCTGGTGGGAGTTCCTGACCGACGAGCCGCGCAACATCAACAGCGAGGGGGGCGTGTTCCCGGCCATTTGGGGAACCGCCGCCATGACGCTGCTGATGTCGCTGGTCGTCGTGCCGTTCGGCGTGCTCGCCGCCCTGTACCTGCGGGAGTACGCCAAGGCCGGCCCGGTGATCAGCGCCGTGCGCATCGCCATCAACAACCTGGCCGGCGTGCCGAGCATCGTCTTCGGCGTCTTCGGCCTGGGCTTCTTCTGCTACATCATTGGCGGCTCCCTCGACGACCTGTTCTTCCGCAGCCGCCTCCCCAGCCCCACCTACGGGACGGGGGGACTCCTCTGGGCCTCCCTCACCCTGGCGCTCTTGACCCTGCCCGTCGTGATCGTGGCGACGGAGGAAGCGCTGGCGGCGGTGCCCCGTTCCATGCGCGAGGGGTCGTATGCGTGTGGCGCCAGTAAGTGGCAAACGATCCGGCGCATCGTCCTCCCCCGGGCCATGCCCGGAATCCTCACGGGGATGATCCTGGCGATGGCGCGGGGGGCCGGCGAAGTCGCCCCGCTGATGCTCGTCGGGGCCGTGAAGTTGGCCCCGTCGTTGCCGGTGGACTCGGAGTTTCCCTTCGTCCACCCGCAGCGCAGCTTCATGCACCTGGGCTTCCACATTTATGACGTGGGCTTCCAGAGTCAGGACAGCGAATCGGCCAAGCCGATGGTTTTCACGACGACCCTGCTGCTCATCGCCCTGATCGCGACCCTCAACGCGACCGCCATGCTGCTCCGAAACCGCCTCCGCCGGCGCTACGCGGCCGGCCAGTTTTAAGCGGAGTCCCACGATGGCACTTCCTCCCGTGCCCCTCCCGAATACGGCCGCCCCGCCCGGCGCCCCCCACGGCCCGGGTCCCGAGCCGACTTCCCCCGCGGTGGTGGACGGGCGCCTGGCGGCCATTGCGCGGGGGGAGGCCGTGGAGGCGTACATCCACCCCGAACTCGCCGGCGAATCGGCCGTCCTGAGCGTCGAGTGCTTCAACCTCTGGTACGGCCTCAAACAGGCGCTCTTCCACGTGTCGCTCGTGATCCCGCGGGGGAAAGTCACCGCCATCATCGGCCCCTCCGGCTGCGGGAAATCGACGCTCCTCCGGTCGGTGAACCGCCTCAACGACCTCATCGACGGGGTGAGGATCACCGGCGACATGCGCTTGAACGGTGACCCGATTTACGGCAACTCCGTGGATGTGATCGAGTTGCGGAAGCGCATGGGCATGGTCTTTCAGAAGCCGAACCCGTTCCCGATGAGCATCTACGAGAATGTCGTGTACCCGCTCAGGATCGACGGGGAGCGCGACAAGCGCCTGCTCGACGAGGTCTGCGAGCGCAGCCTCCGCGGGGCGGCCTTGTGGGATGAGGTGAAGGATCGCCTCCGCGACAACGGGCTCACGCTTTCGGGCGGGCAGCAGCAACGGCTTTGTATCGCGCGAGCCATCGCCGGCGACCCGGAGGTACTCCTCCTCGACGAGCCCTGTTCGGCACTGGATCCTCTCGCCACCAACAAGATCGAAGACCTGATGCAGGAATTGAAGGGCGAGTATACCGTCCTGATCGTCACGCATAACATGCAGCAGGCCGCGCGTACCAGTGACTACACCGCGTTCATGTACCTCGGCCGCGTGATCGAGTACGGCGTGACCAGCAAGCTGTTCACCAACCCGCACGTCAGGGACACACAGGACTATATTACCGGACGGTTCGGCTAAGAGGCGAGCAATCGGGGCGTCAGCCGTCGTTGGCGCACTGCGGCTCTTGGGACAGTCATGGCCAAGCACTTACAGCGTGACCTCGATCGCTTAAGGCAACACATCCTGGACCTGGCCGAGCGTGTCCAGGCGGCGATCCGCAACGCGATTCTCGCACTGCGGACCCGCGACGTGCCCCTGGCCGAGGAGGTCATCGGCGGGGACGACGACATCGACGAGGAGGAGAACTACGTCGAGGAGGAGTGCCTCAAGGTGCTGGCGCTGCACCAACCGGTCGCAGTCGATCTGCGCTACGTCACGACCGTGCTGCTGATCAACACCGACCTGGAGCGCATGGCGGACCTCGCCGCGAACATCGCCGAGCGGGCCCTCGTGCTGGCCCGCTTCCCGGCGATCCCCGTGCCGGCCGACCTGCAGCGCATGACCGACCTGACCAGCACCCTGGTCCGGCAGGCGATCGACGCCTTCGTCAACCTCGACGCCAAGCTGGCCCGTACTGTGTGCCGGCTCGACGACGAGGTTGACCGCCACAACAAGACCATTATCGGCGAATTGATCCGGCTGATGCGGGGCTCGCCGGACATGGTCGAACCTGGCCTGTCCTTCTTCTCGGCGACCAGGCACCTGGAGCGCATCGCCGATCACGCCACCAATATCGCCGAGGACGTGATCTACCTCGTAGGCGGCGAGATCGTCCGGCACCGCCCGTCGGCCATGTGCGACGAGTGAGGAAGCGCAGGGACATGACGTGAGTGCCGCCCGTCTCGTTATCGTTGCTCTCGCCGGTGGCTATCACCAGATTTCCCAGAAGGGCTACCCGCCGCGGCGCTACCATGAGCGAAGTTGACATCCTCGACGATATGATCCGGCACGCCCAAAGCGCGATCGATCAACTCCGCGCCCAGCTTCAAGGGGAAGAGCGCTACCTCGCTGAGCTTTGCAAGAGACGCCAGGCGTCGGCACGGGCCCCGGGAGTACGGCGGGGGCCCTCCTCCTCGGCTGGCCCCACGAATGGCGCAACACGTCCCCCGGGGGCCGCCCGCATCCATTCCGGGAGTGTCCCCTGGCACGTCCTGGCGGTCCTCGAAGACGCCGGGCGCGAAATGGACCTGGCCGACATCGCCCGCGCGGTCGAAGCGCGCGGGCTGAAGCCGAAGAAACCGGGGGGGATGAAGGACGTGGTGTATGCCTCGCTACGCAGCCGGCTCGACCTGTTCGAGCGGATTGGGGCTGGAACCTACGACCTGAAATCGCGCCGCCGTCAGAACGGTACAGGGGTCAACGGCAAGTGACCCTGACCGGCAACCGTCCGCATCACCGTTCCGCGACAGCTTCCGCGAGGGCCCGGGCCGCGGGCCCTCTGGACAAACAGCACGGCGACGGTTATATTCTTCTGAGCGTATATTACCATGAGCGTATTCCTGCGGCGGGGCGGGAATCCTTTGTGGAGGATCGGTCATGAAGCGGACCTCACGGCTGGCTCTCCTGGGCGCGTTGCTCGCGACGGTCGGATGCGGCGCCCAGCCGACGAGCACGGCGGACGGGCTCACCGGGGCGGGCTCCACCTTCGTGTACGACATCATGGACAAGTGGGGCCGCGAGTACGAACGGCGGGAGGGCGGCTGCAAGGTGACCTACCACGCCTGGGGTTCCAGCGGCGGCGTCCAATTCATCACGGAGAAGAAGGGCGATTTCGGCTGCACCGACGCCCCCCTGACCGACGAAGAACTGGCGGCGGTCCGCGCCGCCGGCGATGAGGTTGTCCACGTCCCGCTGGTCCTTGGCGCGGTCGTTGCCGTCTACAACCTCGCCGAGGTGAACGAGCCGCTCCGGTTCACCGGGCCGGTGCTCGCCGACATCTTCCTGGGGAAGATCAAACGGTGGAACGCCGAGGCGCTGCGCGACCTCAACCCCGGGCTCAAGCTCCCGGATCAGGAGATTCTCGTCGTCCACCGCCTCGACGGCAGCGGCACGACCGACATCTGGACCGATTACCTCTGCAAGGTGAGCCCCGAGTGGAAACGTGGGCCGGGCAGGGGAAGAGAAGTGAAATGGCCGACCGGCAAAGGGGAGTCGGGAAACGAGAACGTGGCCGAGTACGTTCGGAGGACGGCCGGGAGCATCGGCTACGTCGAACTGTCCTACGCTCACCGCAAGGACCTCGCTTTCGGCCTCGTGCAAAACCGTGAGGGGAAGTTTGTCCGGGCCCGTATGGAGTCCGTGACGGCCGCCGCAGAAGACGCTCTGGTTGAGGTCCCCGACGACTTGCGCTTCTCCCTCACGAACGCCCCGGGGAAAACCTCCTATCCCATCAGTGGAGCGACCTGGGCCGTCCTTTACCTCCACCAGCCGCATCGGAAGGGACAGGAGTTACTTGACTTTCTCCGCTGGGTGCTCGAGGACGGGCAGCAGTACGCCGAGTCGCAGTTCTACGCCCGCCTCCCCGACGCGCTCGCCGTCCGTGCTCTCAGGAAGCTCAACCAGGTCCAGGTGGCCGAGTGACCGGCAGGGCATCCCCGACGGGGAGTCCGATGGGCGGGAGGCTCCGCCCACCGTTAGGCATGGCTCGACATTTTCCTCCGCGACGGGTTCGCGTTCTCCCCGGCTGGGCAACAGCCCCCCGCCTCCCTAAGTCGTTCGGCCTTCAGACGATCTTGCTCGATCTGGGGCACCTCTTGAAAGCAAAAGGCCAGGCACTCGAGCAGTTTCTGGTGGAAGGGAGCGTGGGCGGGGGCGAGTGAGTAGTAACTCCACTGGCCCGCCTTCCGAACCACAACGAGGCCGGACCTGCGCAGGTAGGCCAGGTGACGCGACGCACTCGGCTGCTCGACGTCGAGGATCTGTACGAGGTCCCCCACGCAGCACTCGCCGCCCCGAAGAAGGGAGAGAATGCGGAGTCTGGTGCTGTCGGAAAACGCGCGGAAAATGAGGGTAATGCGCGCCCCCGGGGGAACCGCCTTCTTCATGGATAGGTCTCCACACAGGTGTACTAAGGTCAATCTACGCGGCCAAGTCCCGAGCATCCAGAAGGCGCTTTGACGGGATCGTGTCACCGGCGCGTCGCGGCGAGTCTTCCCTCACGATTCGCGTATCGGCCTGAGGAGGAATGTACGCGGAAGGCGGGCGGCCTCAATGAATGTTCGCGGAAGCTTGCAGGGGCTTTTCCGCCCCCCACGGCTGGCGGATTGAAACGGTTCGTGGTCGCGGTGACCGCTACCCGCCGGCGGGGAAGGAAGGGCCGCGTTCCTGACGACCCGCCCAGCGACCGGCTACGGCGCTTCAGGCTCGGGTTCGGCCGTCGCCTGCGGCAAGGACACGATGAAGGTCGTTCCCGTTCCCACGCGGCTGGTGGCGCGGACGCCTCCCTTCATGGCCTGCGTCAGGTGCTTGACGATGGCCAGACCGAGGCCGGTGCCGCCCATCTCGCGCGAACGCGCCTTGTCCACGCGGTAGAAGCGCTCGAAGATGCGCGGCAGGTCGGCCTCGGGGATGCCCTGGCCGTTGTCCTCCACCTCCAGGCGGACCTGCCCGCCCTCGGCCCGCCAGCGCACGACGATCCGACTCCCCTCCGGCGTGTACTTGATAGCGTTCTCGACGAGGTTGTCCAGGATCTGCTCCAGCGCCTCCTCATCGACGTGGGCGGCCAGCCCGTCCCCGCCCGGCGGCGGCTCGGCCGTGAGTTGCTGCTTCTTGGTCTCGGCCCGCTCCCGGTGGCGCTCCAGGCAGCCCGCCACCGCCGGGCCGAGCGGCACCGCCCGCAGCTCGAACGCCTCCTCGCCCGACTCGATCCGCGTCAGGCTGAGCAGGTCGAGGATGAGGGCGTACAGCCGGTCGGACTGGTCGCCGATGCGCTCCAGGAAGCGGTCGCGGTGCTGCGGGTCTTCCGCGGCGCCGTCCAGCAGTGTCTCGACACACGCCTTGATAACCGACAGCGGCGTCTTCAGCTCGTGCGACACGTTGGCCACGAAGTCCTGACGGACGCGTTCCAGCCTTCGGAGATTGGTGGTGTCGTGCAGCACGAGCACGGCGCCGCCGGCCGACGCCAGCCGCGCGGCGTGGACCGTCAGGCTGCGCAGCGCCGGGCTGTTCCAGCGCAGCTCCTCCTGGCGCGGCTCGGGGTTGGCCAGGGCGCGGCGGGCCACCTCCTGCAAGGGGCGCACGCGGACCACCTCCCACAGGCGCCGGCCGACGGCGGCCTGCGCCTGGAACTCCAGCAGCCGGGCCGCCCGCTCGTTGACGAACAGGATGCGCTCGTCGGCGCCCAGCGCGATCACCCCTTCGACCATGCCGCTGAGGATGGCCCGCAGCTGCTGCCGGTCCTCCTCGAGCTGGGCGAACTGCTTCGCCAGCCGGACGCTCATGTGGTTGAAGGTCCGCGCCAGCACCGCGATCTCGTCCGGCCCGGAGGCGTAGACCTTGTGGCCGTAGGCGCCCTCGGCGATGAGGCGGGCCGCCTCGGTCAACTCCGTGAGGGGGCGCACCGTCCGCCGTGCGACCCAGAACGCCAGGGCCACCGTGACCAGGCCGGCGCAGGCGGCCGCCGTCCAGATGATGTGGTGCAGGCGGCTGATCTGCTCCTCCACCCTGTTCATCGGCAGGGCGGCGCGCACGAAGGCGACTTCGGGGCCGAGGTCGTCCGCCCGGACCGCGACGTACAGCATGGGCTGCCTGAGCGTCTGGCTGTGGTGCGT
>DATFNV010000404.1:0-13807 GCA_035266225.1 Gemmataceae bacterium | reverse complement strand
GGGCGACGGGACTCGAACCCGCAACCACCGGATCGACAGTCCAGGACGCGCGCGTCCTGTTCTACGGCTCGGCTGGCCGTCGCTTCGGGGAGACGAAGCTGAGCAAGGCACCCGATGTGCGAGAATTGACTTGCCCAGCCCTCGGGGAAGGCG
The DNA here is from genome assembly GCA_035266225.1 of Gemmataceae bacterium. Lineage (GTDB taxonomy): Bacteria > Planctomycetota > Planctomycetia > Gemmatales > Gemmataceae > DATFNV01. The sequence goes on along the minus strand of DATFNV010000404.1, from coordinate 13,654 downwards.
AACGACGGGCGGGAGGAGGCTTGCTGCACGTCGCGGCCCTCGCGGGCGTTGGTCTCGCCGCCCTACGGCCGGGTTCGCACGGCCGAGTTTCCCGTGAGCGCCTGATTGCCGCCACCGCCTGCCGTGGCCTAGAATGAGCCGGGCGGTTAACAGTCTGCCGTACCTCCCAGGGTGCAAGCGGTTAACAGAAAAGTTAACAGAACGTATTGTGCGGTGGCGGTTAACAGAAAGGACATGACGCAAACCAAGGAAAAACAAGGGCTTACGATCTTCGGAGAGGTGACCGAGAGGCCGAAGGTGCGGCACTGGAAATGCCGTGTGGGGGTCAAACCTCACCGCGGGTTCGAATCCCGCCCTCTCCGCTCGATTGAAGTCGGTTTTTCTAACCTCTTTGGCGAAGAGGAGTTACGATCGCGAACCCGATTGGCCCAGTGGACTATGCCAAGACTGGGTCAATCGTCCACTCGTCCTGACACGCGCTGCTCCTCGCAAGCCCAGCGCCCCCGTCGGGTTCAGTCTGTTCATCAGCTTGCCGATGTTGACTTCGCCGCACTGGGTTGCGAACCGATCCCGGGCAGGTTGCCGCGGACATGGCCGAAAAGCACCCGGAATTGCCGCGCCCGGTCTACAACGGCATGGGCGAGGGTTCCCTCCTGGTCCTGCGCGTCATCTGACCGCGCGCCCGGCCGGGACGGCCCTGTTCCTTGTCGCTACGGGCCGGTCTCAGGATGCGCCAGGTCGGACCGGTTGAGCAGACCACCTCCTCGGCCACTTCGAGTTCGCGCGGCCTTCTAGTTATCCGGTGTTCCGCCCGTGGCTGCTGCTGGCCCACGCCTAGCGCGAGGCGATCCTGGCCTAGGCGCGCCGCAACGGGGCCGAGGGGGTGCAGTGCCGCGACGACGGCGCGCTGCAGATCGAGTTCCGGGTGCGAGGGTAAGTCATCATGGATCTGCACGTCCGCTTCCGCTCTAACCCTCCTGTCGCAAGCGGCTGAAGAATCTTCTTGCAACTCACCCCCGGCTGTGCAATCATCAATCCCATCAGCCGCTGCCGCTGATGCCTACCGCTGCCGCCGTGCCCGCCTTTGTTTCTCGCTTGCGCTCCGGGTTGGTATCACCTGGGGCGGCAAGCGTTCGCCGACCACCCGTGAGGCCCTCCCGATGACCGCGGCTCAACCCCTGGCCCTCGCCAGTCTGTTGCTGACGTTCGCCCTGCCCGCCCTGCAGGCCGCCGACAAGCCCGCCGAGAAAGACGCCCTCCCCGCTGAGGTCAGCTTCTACAAGGACGTGCGGCCCATCTTCCAGCAGCACTGCAACGGCTGCCACCAGCCGGCCAAGCCCTCCGGCGGGTTCGTCATGACCGCCCGCGCCGAGTTGCTCAAGAAGGGCGAGAGCGAAAAGCCCGGCGTCGTCCCCGGCCAACCCGACGTCAGCAACCTGGTTTCGCAGGTCACGCCGCACGACGGCAAGAAGCCTCTCATGCCGCGGAACCAGCCGCCGCTGCCCGACCGCGACGTGGCCCTCATCAAGAAGTGGATCGCCCAGGGGGCCAGGGACGACACGCCGGTGTCCGACCGCGTCGTCATCGACATGGAGCACCCGCCGACGTACCTGCTGCCGCCGGTCATCGCCTCGCTGGCCTACTCGCCCGACGGCAAGGTCCTCGCCGTCGCCGGCCGCCACGAGGTGCTGCTGCACAAGGCAGACGGCTCCGGCCTGGTTGGCCGCCTCGTCGGTCTAGCCGAGCGCGTGCAATCGATCGCCTTCAGCCCGGACGGCAAGTACCTGGCCGTGGCGGGCGGCTCGCCGGCCCTGTTCGGCGAGGTGCAGATCTGGGACGTGGAGAATAAGAAGCTCAAGATGTCGCACTCGGTCACCTTCGACACCCTTTACGGCGTGAGCTGGTCGCACGACGGCACCAAGGTGGCCTTCGGCTGCGCCGACAACACGGTGCGGGCCATCGAAGTGGTCAAGGGCGAGCAGGTCCTTTACCAGGGGGCCCACAACGACTGGGTGCTCGGCACGGCCTTCTCCGCCGACTCGGAACACCTCGTCTCGGTCAGCCGCGACATGACCGTGAAGCTCACGCACGTGCCGACGCAGCGCTTCATCGATAACGTGACCAGCATCACGCCGGGCGTGCTCAAGGGCGGCATCATCACGGTGGCGCGGCGGCCGTTCAAGGAGAAGCGGATGATGAAGCCGAAAGACCTCTCGGTCGGCGAGGTCAAGGAGAAGGTGTACGACGAACTGCTCTTGGGCGGCTCCGACGGGGCGCCGAAGCTGTACAAGATGCACCGTGAGACGAAGCGCGTCATCGGCGACGACGCCAACAAGGTCCGCGAGTACGAGGCCATGCCCGGCGTCGTCGAATCGGTGGCGTTCAGCGCGGACGGCAAGCTCTTCGCCGCCGCGAGCCGCTTGAACGGCAGCGGCGAGGTGCGCGTCTACGAAGTGGACACCGGCAAGCGCGTCTCGAAGTTCGACGGGCAGAAGGGCGGCGTGTTCGCCGTGGCCTTCAGCCCCGACGCCAAGGCGGTCGCCTCGGCCGGCTTCGACGGCGTCGTACGCCTCAACGACCCGACGACGGGCAAGCTCGTCAAGGAGTTCATCCCGGTGCCGGGTCTGAAAACGACGACGGCGGCGAACTAGTTCGTTTAGCCGCCGCCCTCGGGGCGGCGCGTTCTAAATATGCAGGGAATAACACATGATAAACCGCACGATCATCGGTTGTTGTATGGCCGTCGCCTTGGCCGCGATCACGACGGCAGGCGCCCGTGCCCAGGAGAAATTGCCCCCGGGCACGAAGGTCGTCAAGGTCGAAGCGCAGCCGGCCGCCGTCGCACTCAAGGGGCCCTTCGACTACGTTCAGCTGCTCCTCGTCGGGCAGCTCGACAACGGCGACCGCATCGACGTGACGCGCATGGCGACCGTCGCCAGTCCGGCGAACCTTGTGCGCCTGACGCCGGCGGGCCAGGTGCGGCCGGTCGCCGACGGCGCCGGTGAACTGAAGTGTGCCGTCGATGGGCAGTCGGTGACGGTGCCGCTCAAGGTGAGCGGGCAGAAGGAGCCGCCGCAGGTCAATTTCGTGCGCGACGTGATGCCGATCATGTCGAAGGCCGGCTGTAACGCCGGCACCTGCCACGGCGCCGCCAAGGGCAAGAACGGCTTCAAACTGTCGCTGCGCGGCTACGACCCGGAGTTCGACCACCAGGCGCTGACCGACGAGCTGGAAGGGCGGCGCTTCAACCGCGCCGCCCCGGAGCGCAGCCTGATGCTGCTGAAGCCGGCCGGCGAGGCGCCGCACGTCGGCGGCATGCTCTTCAAGCCCGGCGACCCCTACTACGAGATCATCAAGGCGTGGATCGCTACCGGCGTCAAGCTCGATCTCAAGGTGCCGCGCGTCACCGCCATCGAGGTCGTGCCGCGCTCGGCCGTCGTGCCGCTGCCGGGCATGAAGCAGCAGCTGGCCGTCGTCGCCACCTACGCCGACGGCAGCAAGCGCGACGTGTCGGCCGAGGCCTTCGTCGAGAGCAGCAACAACGAGGTGGCGACGGTCGATAAGCAGGGACTCGTCACCGCTGTGCGCCGCGGCGAGACGACCATGCTCGCCCGCTACGAGGGGGCCTACTCCGCCAGCACCCTCATTATCATGGGCGACCGCAGCGGCTTCGCCTGGAAAGACGTCCCGGCCAACAACTACATCGACGAGTTGGTTTACGAGAAGCTGAAAGCGATCCGCGTGCTGCCGAGCGACCTGTGCTCCGACGAGGAGTTCCTCCGCCGCGTCACCCTCGACCTGACCGGCCTGCCGCCGACGCCCGAGGCGGTGAAGGCATTCCTCGCCGACACTCGCCCCACCCGGGTGAAGCGCGACGAATTGATCGACAAGCTCGTGGGCAGCAACGACTACGTCGAGCACGTGACGAACAAGTGGGCCGACCTCTTGCAAGTCAACCGCAAGTTCCTGGGCGAGGGCGGGGCGGTGGCGCTGCGCAAGTACGTCCGCCAGGCCATTGCCGACAATAAGCCCTACGACAAGTTCGTTTACGACATCCTGACCGCGTCGGGCTCGACGCTGGAGAACCCGGCGGCCGCCTATTACAAGGTGCTGCGGACGCCCGACGCCGCGATGGAGAACACGACGCAGCTGTTCCTGGCCGTGCGCTTCAACTGCAACAAGTGCCACGACCACCCCTTCGAGCGCTGGACGCAGGACCAGTATTACCACCTGGCCGCCTACTTCGCGCAAATCAACCGCAACGAAGACCCCAAGTTCAAGGGGCAGAAGCTCGGCGGCACCGACGTGGAAGGGGCCAAGCCGCTCGTCGAGGTCATCGCCGACATCACCAGCGGCGAGGTGAAGCACGAGCGCACCGGCAAGGTGACGCCGCCGCAGTTCCCCTACACCTACCCCGGCCTTCCGGCCGGCGCCAAGACGCGCCGCGAAGAGGTGGCGAAGTGGATCACCGCCAAGGAGAATCCGCATTTCGCCAAGAGCTACGTCAACCGTCTGTGGAGCTACCTCCTGGGCGTCGGCCTGATCGAGCCGATCGACGACATCCGCGCCGGCAACCCCGCGACGAACTTGAAGCTGCTCGACCGCCTGACCGACGACTTCATCAAGAGCGGCTTCGACACGCGGCACGTCGTCAAGACGATCTGCCAGTCGCGCGTCTACCAGCACGCGCTGGCGACGAACCGCTGGAACGTGGACGACGACATGAACTACTCCCACGCCCTGGCTCGCCGGCTGCCGGCGGAGGTGCTCTACGACGCCATCCACCGCGTCACCGGCTCGCAGAGCCGCCTGCCGGGCCTGCCGCCGGGCGCCCGCGCCGCCGAGCTGCTCGACTCGAGCGTGCCGATCCCGGGCGGCTTCCTGGAGCTGTTCGGTAAGCCGCCGCGCGAGAGCGCCTGCGAGTGCGAGCGCGCCGGCGGCATGATGCTCGGGCCGGTGCTGACGCTCATCAACGGACCCGTCCTCGGCGAGGCGCTCAAGGACCCGTCCAACCGGCTGGCTCAGCTCACCGCGACCGAGAAGGACGACGGCCGGCTGATCGAGGAAATCTACCTCGCCATCCTGGCGCGGCGGCCGACGAAGGACGAGGTCGCCAAGTGCCTCAAGACGCTCAACGCGGCCGCCAAGGACCACGAAGAGATGGTGGCCGAGTATGCCAAGTTGGACGGAGCGCTGCAGGCGTACGAGAAGCAGATTCCCGCGAAGCAAGCCGAGTGGGAGAAGGGCTTCAAGAACGTCGTCGGCTGGACCCCCGTTGACGTCAAGGAACTGAAATCGGCCGGCGGAGCCACCCTCACCAAGCAGGCCGACGCCTCGGTCCTGGCGAGCGGCAAGAATCCCTCGCCGGAGGTCTACACCGTGACGGCAACGACCAAGGCGAGCGGCGTCACCGGCTTCCGTCTGGAGGTGCTGCCCGACGACAGCCTGCCGGCGAAGGGGCCGGGTCGGTCGCCGTCGAACGGCAACTTCGTGCTCAACGAATTCAAGGTGACGGTGGCGCCCGAAAACGATCCGAAAGCGGCGAAGACGGTCGTCTTCAAGAGGGCGGTCGCCGACTTCTCGCAGGAGGGCTGGGCGGTGGCGGGGGCCATCGACAACAACCCGGCGACCGGCTGGGCGGTGTCGCCCCAATTCGGCCGGTCGCACGTTGCTGTCTTCGAGACGAAGGAGCCAGTTGGCTTCCCCACTGGCACAGTGCTGACCTTCACCCTCGACCAGCAGTTCCCCGGCAAGGAGCACAACATCGGCAAGTTCCGCCTGTCGGTGACCACGGCGGCGGACCCGGGCAAGGGCCTGAGCGGCCCGCCGGACGCCATCGCCCGCATCCTCTCCGTCGAGGCGGCCAAGCGGACGCCCGAGCAGAAGGCCGAGCTGACGCGCTACTACCGGGCGCAGGACGGCGAGCTGCTGCGGTTGACCCAGGTGCGGAACGAGGTCGGCACGCCGCCCGACAAGCGCCTCCTCGGCGCCCAGGACGTGGCGTGGGCGCTCATCAACAGCCCGGCGTTCCTCTTCAACCATTGATCGCCGCGGTGAGAAAAGGTCGTTTCGCGAACCCCTCGCTCTGACGGGCGGGGGGTTTCTCGTTTTTCCCCATCTGGGTGTGGCAAATCATCCGGGAGCGACTCCCGTGCCCGTGCCCGTGCCCGTGCCCGTGCCCGTGCCCGGTCTGGAATCGGGCACGGGCACGGGCACGGGCACGGGCACGGGCAGGGGGCGCGGATGGTCCCCCGAATTATTTGCCGCGCCCCCATCTGCGCCGGGTGGAAACTGTTTGCCGTCGGCCGGCCGGTCGGGTATGCTCAGGCCCTTGCCCTGGTCCCCTACTTACCGGAGGCGATCGTGCGAACTCTCGCTGCTCCCCTGCTGATCCTGTTGGCGGCCGGCCTGGCCGCCGCCGCGGAGCCGGAAGGCTACCACCTGCTCAAGACCATCCCCGTGCCGGGCGACGGGGGCTGGGACTATCTGACCGTGGACGACGCGGCCCGGCGGGTCTATGTCTCGCACGGCAACCAGGTCGATGTGCTGGACGCGGATTCCGGAGAGGTGAAGGGAACGATCGAGGACACCAAGGGGGTCCACGGCATCGCCCTGGCTCCGGACCTCGGCCGCGGCTTCACCAGCAACGGCCAAGCCGACACCGTGACGATCTTCGACCTGAAGACGCTCAAGAACCTGGGCGAGGTGAAGACCGGCAAGAACCCCGACAGCATCATCTTCGACCCGTCCTCCAAGCGCGTCTTCGCCTTCAACGGCCGCGGCAAAAGCGCGACGGTGATCGACGCCGCCGAGGGCAAGGTGGCGGGCACCATCGAACTGGACGGCCGACCGGAGTTCGCGGCGGCCGACGGCGCCGGCAACGTGTTCGTCAACCTGGAGGACAAGAGCACGCTCCTCAAGATCGACGCCCAGAAGCTGAAGGTGCTCGAGCGCTGGCCGCTGGCGCCCGGCGAGGAGCCGACCGGCCTGTCGATGGACACGAAGAACAAGCGCCTCTTCGTCGGCTGCCACAACAAACTGCTGGTCGTGGTCAACGCCGAGGACGGCAAGGTCGTCGCCAAGCAGCCGATCGGCGAGCGCGTGGACGCCACGGCGTTCGACCCCGAGACGGGGCTGATTTTCAGCTCGTGCGGCGACGGGACCGTGACGGTCGTCCACCAGGACGGCGCGGACAAGTACACCCTGGTGGAGACGGTCAAGACCAAGGTGGGGTCGAGAACGATGGCGCTGGATCGGAAGACCCACAAGCTGTTCCTGCCCTCCGCCGATTTCAAGCCGAACCCGGGCGGCCGGCCGATGAGGGTGCCGAAGACCTTCGCGGTCCTGGTGTTCGGCAAATAACCGATGGGTGGGCTGGGCCTGATTGAAAAACAGGCCGTTTCAGGTGGCACGGGCACGGGCACGGACCCGCAGTCGAAGCATGCCGTGGGCTGCTGGGTGCTGTCCCCCCGTTCCCGGAGGTTTCCATGTCGCGAAGCGGTTTCTGCGTCCTGGCGCTGTTGCTCTCTGTCGTGGGCGCCCGCGCCGAGCCACCCGACCCGCCCAGGGAGGAAACGCCTGCGGCGGCCGCCTACAAGCGGCTTGCGGCTGATTGGGAGAAGCGGACGAAAGAATACCTCGCGACATCTCGTGCCGCGGAGACGGAGGAGGAGAAAAAGGCGCTGAAGGAGACGTTTGCCACGGACCGAAAGGATTGCGCGGCCCGGTTCCTGGCGATTGGCGAGAAGTACCCGAAGGATGCCGTCGCGGTGGACGCCCTCAGCATGGCGGTGAGGCTGGGGCACGGCAGCCCGGAACTGGACAGGGCCCTCTCGACCTTGACCAAAGAGCACGTGCAGGATCCGAAAATCGCCGGGCTTTGCATGACGCTGGCGTTCGTCAAGTCCTCGGACGCCGAGAAGCTGCTGCGGGCGGTGCTGGACAAGAACCCGGCCGACGGCGCCCGGGGGCGAGCCTGCTACGCGCTGGCCCTGCGCTTGCAGGAGCAAGCGCAGCAACAGCCCAGGGACGACGCGGAGAAGGCGATGAAGGAGGCCGAGGCGCTGTATGAGCAGGTCGTCAAGAAATACGCCGACGTGGCGGAGGGCCGCCTCGGCAAGTTGGGCGACGCGGCGAAGGCGGCCCTCTTCGAGCTGCGCAACCTGGCCGTCGGCAAGGTCGCGCCCGACATCGAGGGAGAAGATGTCGATGGCAAGAAATTCAAACTGAGCGACTACCGCGGCAAGGTGGTGGTGCTCGACTTCTGGGGGCACTGGTGTCCGGATTGTCGCGGCACCTACCCGCAGGCGCGGGCGCTGGTGAAGCGGCTCGAGAAGAAGCCCTTCGCGCTGCTCGGCGTCAACAGCGACACCGATCGAGAGCAGCTCAAGAAGGTACTGGCCAAGAACAAGCTCACCTGGCGGGCCTGGTGGGACGGGGGCAGTACACAGGGGCCCATCGCCACTACCTGGCACGTCTACGAATGGCCGACCATCTACGTCCTCGATCACAAGGGCGTCATCCGCCACAAGGGCAACGAGGAGTTGGCGGAAAAGCTCGAGAAGTGGGTGGACGCGCTACTGAAAGAACGCGACGAGGAGGCCGGGCGGCAGTGAGAGTCCGTTCCAGAAGGGGGTCGGCATGCGGAGCATGCCCTACGAGACGCACCGCAGCGCGTAGGGCATGCTCCGCATGCCGACCTTCTCGAACAGACTATTACTCCGGCACGGAAGATACGCACACAAGCCTGAGGCGCCAGCGAAGGGGCGATCGGTCCTTCGCTGGCGCGTCAGGCTTGTGTGGCGGGCGCCCCTTCGCTGGCGCTTCAGGCTTGTGTGCGTATCTTTCTGGCCGGGGTAATATCATTCGCGCACCCGGACCATGCCCCCCTTCCGCTGACCGCTGCGGCAGACGTCCATGACGCGGCCGTTCTCGTCGAGCGCCAGGTGAAACCGCTCCTCGCCCTGGAGGCGGTGCAGCGACAGGTGGTAATCCCGGCTCGTCGCCGCCAGGTAGGCCAGGTCCTCGGGCTTCTGCGGCGCCCGCAGGCGACCCCAGGAGCCGTCGCCGAGGTAAAGGACGCCGTTCTCGTCCTGCCGGCCGTCGAGCAGCGGCTTGGTCCGCTTGAAGGTGTGGTCGTGGTGCTCCAGGACGACCGGCACGCGGTGTTTCTCGAAGAGCGGCACCCAGTGCTTGCGGTTGCCTTCGCCGGTGCCGGCCTTGCCGTCCTTGCCTGCGATCTTGCGGAACGACGGGTAGGCCGGCACGTGATTGACCACCAGGACGTGCGGCTGCTCGGCCCGCTCCTTCAGCGCCTTGCCCAGCCAGTCGGCCTGGGCGCCGTCGATCGCGCTGGTGTGACCCGAGTCGAGCAGCACCAAGCTGAGGTAGTCGCCGAAGTCGAGGGTCGCGAAGCCAGTCTCGGGATAGAGCCCGTCGAAAAGGGCGTAGAAGAACGGCGCCTTGGCACGGGGCTTGTTGTAACCGCCCTCGACCTCGTGGTTGCCGACGCAGGCGACCAGGGGGATGAGTCGGCCGTCGCGGCCGACCATGTGCTTGCTGTAGTTGCGCAGGAAGGCCAGGCTGACCTCGACCGACTTGCCGTCGTCGTAGCCCAGGTCGCCGCCGACCACGGCGAACATCGGGTCCTGGCGCGCCGCCTGGACGTTGTTGGCGATCGCGTGGACGTTCACCCCGCAGTCGCCGCCCGAGACAAAATGGATCGTGTCGGTAGCCTTGGCAGGCATCGTGCGGAAGCGGTACAAAGGAGAACGCTTGCCGATGCGGAACCAGTAGTCGGCCCCGGGGCGCAGGCCGGTCAACTCGGCGCGGAAGACCTTGAAGTCCGTCTGCGGGTACGGCCTGGGGAGGGTCGGCTCCGCCTCGAAGGGACCGCCGGCGGCCGGCGCGTAATAGACCTTGGTGTCCGCGGTCTCGCCCTTGACGCCGACCCATTGGACGGTCATGGTCGTGGTCGGGTCGCGCTGCCAGGTGAGCAAGAGGGTGCTCGGCTGGAAGGCGGCGTCGTCGGAGGCCCTCGGGGTCGCCTCCGCGGGTTTCTCCGCCGGCTTTTCTGCGGGCTTGTCGGCTCCAAGCACGGGGCCGCCGGCCAGTCCGGCTAGCGAGGCGCCGAGGAAGGCCCGTCGAGTCAGCGGAAGCATGTCGGCACTCCGATCAGGTGAGCAGCTTGGTGACAACCTCGCCATGCACGTCGGTCAGGCGGAAATCGCGGCCCTGGAAGCGAAACGTCAGCCGCGTGTGCTCCAGGCCGAGCAAGTGCAGTATCGTCGCTTGCAGGTCGTGGACGTGAACCCGGTCCTCCACCGGGGCGTAGCCGAGTTCGTCGGTGACGCCGAGGTTGACGCCCGGCCGGACGCCGCCGCCGGCCAACCACACGGTGAAGGCGTCGATATGGTGGTTGCGGCCGATGTCCTTGCCGCCCACGTCGCGCACCTCGCCCATCGGCGTCCGGCCGAATTCGCCGCCCCAGACCACCAGCGTCTCGTCGAGCAGGCCGCGCCGCTTCAGGTCGCGGACCAGGGCGGCGCAGGGGCGGTCGATCTCCTTGCAAACCTGGTCGAGGCTGTCGCGCAGGTTGGCCCCCTGGCCGCCGTGGTGGTCCCAGTCGGTGTGGTATAGCTGCACGAAACGGACGCCGCGCTCGACCAGGCGCCGGGCCAGCAGGCAGTTGTTGGCGAACGACACCTTGCCCGGCTGGGCGCCGTACATCTCCAGCGTCTGCCGTGTCTCGCCGGCCAGGTCGATCAATTCCGGGGCGCTGGTCTGCATGCGGAAGGCCATCTCGTAGGAGGCGATGCGCGTGGCGATCTCCGGGTCGCCGGTGTCGGCGAGGCGCTCGGCGTTGAGGTCGCGCACGGCGTCGAGCACCTCTTTTTGCCGTTGGGCGCTGACGCCTTTGGGGTTGCTCAGGTTCAGGATCGGCTCGCCGCCGCTGCGGAAAGGGACGCCCTGGTACGTCGTCGGCAGGAAGCCGCTGCCCCACAGGGGGGCGCCGCCGCGCGGCCCGCGCGGGCCGGACTGGAGGACGACGAAGCCCGGCAAGCTCTGCGATTCGCTGCCCAGGCCGTACGTCACCCACGACCCCATGCTCGGCCGGCCGGTTTGCGCCGAGCCGGTGTTGATGAAGAATTTCGCCGGGGCGTGGTTGAAGACGTTGGTTTGCAGCGAGCGCACCACCGCCAGGTCATCGACCACGCCGGCGAGGTGCGGCAGGCATTCCGAGACGTAGGTGCCGGACTGGCCGTGCCGGGCAAACTTGCGGCGGCTGCCGAGGCACTTGGGGTGCTCCTTGGTGAAGGTGTCCATGAAGGCGAAGCGCTTGCCCTTGATGAACTCGTCGGGCATCGGCTTGCCGTCGTATTCGACCAGCTTCGGCTTGTAGTCGAACAGCTCCAGTTGGCTCGGGGCACCCGCCATGAAGAGATAAATGACGGCCTTGGCCTTCCCCGGGAAGTGCGGCTGGCGCGCCGCCAACGGATTGAGGAGCTGCGGCGCCGCCGAGACCTTGCCGTCGTTCAGCAGGGACGCGAGGGCCATCGAGCCGAGGCCGACGGCACAGTCCGTAAAGAAGTGGCGGCGGGTTCGGAGGAGCAAGGGATTCATGTAGTCCATAAAATCCGCCTTCTCGGGCCTCTTACCAGTCGGACGAATCAGCGACCGTTTTTCGCGCCGCGGCCAGGAGATCACTCCAGCGAGGGTCGAGCAATTCGGGAAGCTTGTCTTCGAGCATGGCGCACAGGTCCCAAAGAATCTGCGCTTCCGCTTCGTCTTCGATGGCAAGGAAGTCCTTGTCCCGAAACCGGAGCAAGAATGCCATGAGGACGATAGACTCTTGCTTGGTCAACTCCAAAGCAACTTTGTCATCCTTCATGTCCCGCCACGTCAGGCTGGAAAGCCTGACCTACTCCCGCGTAATGAACTCGTCGAGGTTCAGCAGCACCCGCGCCACCGTCACCCACGCCTCGGCACCTCGCCCCTCGCGCGCCAGCAATTCCCCGAGCCGCTGCTGTTCGCGTTCCCTGGGCTGTCGCGCCAGGCACAGGCGGAACGCATAGCGCAGGCGCTCGGTATCATCAGCGCCTCCTTCTCGCAGCACGCGCGCCGCCAGCGCCTGGGCGAACTCGTACTGCCCCTGGTCGTTGAGCAAGGTCAGCGCCTGCAGCGGCGTGTTCGAGCGGTTGCGGCGCGTGCAGGCGCTGCTGGCGTCGGGGGCGTCGAAGACCGTCAGGCTCGGGTGCGGGGCCGAGCGCCAGAAGTGCGTGTACAGGCCGCGGCGGTAGCGGTCGGGGCCGACGTTCGGCTTCCAGTTCTTGTCGATCTGCGTGAAGCGGTAAATCCCCTCCGGCTGCGGTGGGAAGACGCTCGGCCCGCCGAGCTTGCGCGACAGCAGACCGCTTGCCTCCAGGGCCGCGTCGCGGACGAACTCCGCTTCCAGGCGCAGCCGTACCTGGCGGGCCAACAGGCGGTTGCGGGCATCGACGGTGATCAGGTCCGGCCGCGCCTTGCTCGACTGCCGGTAGGTGGCGGACGTGACGATCAACCGGTGCATCGCCTTGAGGCCCCATCCCTGGCGCACCAGCTCGGTCGCCAGCCAGTCGAGCAGCTCCGGGTGCGACGGGGGCGTGCCTTGGGTGCCGAAGTCGTTGTCCGTCTCGACGAGACCCAGGCCGAAGTAGTGCTGCCAGAGACGGTTGACGATCACCCGGGCGGTCAGCGGATTGTGCGGATCGACCAGCCAGCGCGCCAGCTCGAGGCGGTTCAAGCCCACGGGCTGCGACTCGTGGCCTTGCAGCGCGGGAAACACCGCGGGCACACCGGGCACCACTTGGGCGCCTTTGCGCGTGAAGTCGCCGCCGAGCAGGACCTGCGTCGTCCGCGGCGCCTTGCGCTCCTGGAGCACCATCGTCGTCGGCCCTACCGGCGCGGTCGCCTTCAGCGCCGTCAGTTGCTTGTCCAGCTCGATGCGCCGCAGGCCCAGGGAAATGTTGGCCGCCTTGGCCAGCGGCGACTCGATGCCGATGGTGGCCAGGACGTGGCGCGACTGGTCGGTCTTGCGGTACGCCTCGGACAGCTTCTCCTTCTGGGCGGGGGTACGGCCGTTCTCGACCACGTCGAGGATCGCCTGAATGTCCGGCGGCAGCAGCTTGCGCAGGTCGGTGGTGAGGTTTTTCTCCCAACGGTCCTCGCCGGCCGGGTCGGTCGGGTCGAGCGGCTTGAGCTGCTTCTGCAGCGCCGCGATTTGCCCGCGCGCGTCCTTGCGCTGTTCGACCTCCGCAGGGGTGCCCAACTCCAGGGTCGGCTCGTCGGCGTTGTTGAGGAAGGCGAAGAGCTGGTAATATTCGCGCTGCGTAATCGGGTCGAACTTGTGATCGTGGCACTGGCAGCAGCCGACGGTCAGGCCGAGCCAGACGGCGCCCGTCGTGTTGACGCGATCGATGATCGATTCGACGCGGAACTGTTCCACGTCGATGCCGCCCTCCTGGTTGATCGGCGTGTTGCGGTGGAAGCCGGTCGCCACCTTCTGCTCCTGCGTGGCGTTGGGCAGCAGGTCGCCGGCGAGCTGCTCGACGGTGAACTGGTCGAACGGCAGGTCGCGGTTGAGGGCGGCGATGACCCAGTCTCGGTACGGCCAGAT
>DATFNV010000403.1:0-7661 GCA_035266225.1 Gemmataceae bacterium | reverse complement strand
GGAAGATCGTTATTGGCTTGAAAATATGGAAGCTGATGAGGGATGAGAGACGAAGGGGTAGCGCATGGCCTGGTGAACCGTTCGCCATAGTGCAGGTTGTTATCGAAAATCAGGTGCAAGGTCATGTGAAACAGGCTATAGTTGCACCAGGATTGCTTGGGGCCGCTCTTTCTTGTCGAGCGGAATCACGAGCCTTGCTTTGCCCTTCGTCCAGCGGAACCTGCCGTCATTGCTGCGTTCCGTGGGGTGGAACCCCGATTCCTCGATCCCTGGAACGATGTGATTACCGAGCGTGACGTTCAGGAAAGAGGACGACCTCATCTTTTCTTCCTCGTTATCGTCGCCGCGCCGGCTCAGCAGCTTGATGCCGCGCACCGTTACGCCGATTTCCCGGCGGGAGATATCGTTTTGGTCGGGGCGCGTGTTGCTGACGATCTCGACAATGACCTCCTTGATGACCTCCTTTCCCAGTAGGACGCCGCGCAGATCGATCGTTTTTTCCCACCAGATCACTCGATTGGGACTGGGCTCTTCCTTGAGGACTTCGCGATTGTTGACGATGATCTGCAGCGAGCAGTTCTCCAGGCGATCGAGTTGCACCAGGAGGGCTTGCGGCCGGTCGTTTTCGGCCAGAGGAATCACCAGCTTCCCCTTGCCGTTGGTCCAGCGGAACGGCCCCTCGTTATCGTTTTCATCGTAATAAAACCCGGAATCAGCGACGCCTGGAACCGACCGATTGCCCAACGGGATGTCCAGGAAGGAAGTGATCGGCGACGTGCGGGGCCAAAAAGTCCAAAAACAGAGGAAGACCAGGCCAAGGACGGCAAGAAGACCCGTTGCCAAGCTGATGAAACCGGTTTTCGCGGGGCGCGTCGGTTGCGGCGCCACGAGCGCTTTGCCGCACTGGGGGCATTTGACCTTCTTCCCGGCCAGCTCGGCCTTGATTTTTAGGTTCCTGCCGCACTCGGGGCACGGGACGGCAACCGATCCCGGTGTCGTGGACTGCTGCGTGCCGCCGGCGGACAGCCTGCGTGCCGCGGCGCGCTGACGCAGGTAGAAGCCGAGCGACACGAGGGCCACCAACGCGAAGGTCACTCCGAGGCCGACATGCAATACCATCGCCAACCCTCCTCTAGACCTCAGCCGCGACTCCTCCACAGGGATTGGCGGCGCAGCCTGCGCGTCCACCTTTGCGTCGTTCCCTTTCTCCACCAGGGCGAGCCAGAGCGCGCCGCCCAGACCCAGAAGCGACAGGAGAACGAGCGCCGGCAGCCAGTAGCGGCGCGGGAACCGCTTGACCAGACGGCTCGGGACTGGTGTTGTTGTCTGAACGCCGAAGGGCGAAGGCGGCAGCACCGGCGCAGGCACCATCTCCGGCTGCCGGAGGTGGGCGAGGTAGCCTTCGAGCAGGGCGGCCACCTCGGCAGCGCTTTGGAAGCGCCGGGCCGGATCCTTCGCCAGGAGGCGCATCACCACCGTCTCAAGCCAAGCCGGCACCTCCGGGTTCAGCGAACGCACCGGCTGCGGCTCCTCGTCGCTGACCCGGCGCAGCACGGCCACCGTGGAAGAGCCGCGGAAGGGGGGCAGGCCGGTACACGTGGCGTAGAGGACGCTACCGAGGCTGAACAGGTCGGCGCGGTGGTCCACCGCTTCCCCGCGCGCCTGCTCCGGGGCCATGTACTCCGGCGTCCCCGCCAGCACGCCGCTCTGCGTCAGGCGTACGTCGTCGGCCATGCGGGCCAGGCCGAAGTCGCTGATCTTGACGCGCGCCAGGCCATTCTCCAGGAGCAAGTTCGCCGGCTTGATGTCGCGGTGGATCAGCCCCTGCGCGTGCGCCGCCGCCAGACCCGACGCCGTCTGCATGCCGATGCGCACCACCTCCACCACCTCCAGCGGGCCAGTGCAGTCGAGGCGCGCCTGGAGCGACTCGCCGGGGACGTACTGCATGACGAGGTAGGGCAGGCCGTCGGCCTCGTGGACGCCGTGGACGGCGACCACGTGGTCGTGGCAGACGGCGGCCGCCGCCTGCGCCTCACGCGTGAAGCGCCGCCGCGCCGTGGCGCTGCCGGCCACAGCGGCGGCCATGACCTTGATGGCCACCAGGCGGTGCAGCGCCGGGTCGAACGCCTTGAGGACGACACCCATACCCCCCTGGCCGATCACCTCCTGCACCTCGTAGTTGCCGAGCGTGCCGAGCAGGTCCGGCCGGTCCGTGGGCCGAAGGAAGTACAGATCGGCGGGGTCGGCGGCGGCGGCGTGGAGCGGCGACTTGACGCCGTGCAACCGCTCCAGCACCTGAGACAGGGTCGGGTCGGGCGGCGTGACGGTCGGGTCGCCGACGCGCCGGGCCCGTTTCCGCAGAAGGGCGCCGAACTCTTCGGGACGGTCGAGACGTTCCTGGCAGGCGGGGCACGACTCGAGGTGGCGCTCGAAGTCCTCGCGCTGGTCCTCAGGAAGGGCGTTGCGGAACAGGGCGTCCCAGCACTCCATCCCCGGGCAGTCAAGTGGCGCGACCATCGGGAGTCCCTCCGGAGCCTTCAGGGCTCTTGCACAGAGTGGATGAGTTCTTTCAGCCGGGCGAGGGCGCGGCTGCGGGCGCTGTAGACGGCGGTGACGCTCAGGCCCAATTCGGCAGCCACCTGCTTGCCCGGCCGGCCGTCGATGGCCGTCCGCCAGAAGGCCCGCCAGGTGACGTCGGTGACCTCGCGACGGACGCGGGCGCAGGCCCAGGCGAACAGCTGATCTTCGCACTCGGTGTCCCATGCCGCCTCCTCCCCCGCGGGGGCTGGGTACTGCTCCAGCAAGAGATGGGTCGCGCTATCGCCGCTGCCCGGAGTTCGGTTCTCCTGAGCCGCGCGCCAGTTCCAGAGCTTGTGGCGCACGACGGTGAACAGCCAGTTGCGGAAGGCACCGCGGGCCGGGTCGTATTCCAGCCGGCCCACGGCGCCGGCGACGGCCCGGAGCACTTCCTGGCAGAGGTCGGCGGCGTCCGCGTCCTGGAGGCGCTGCTTGCGCGCGTAGCCGTACACCACCGGGCCGTACAGCTCGACGAACTGTGTCCACGCGGCCCCGTCCCGGGGGTCGCGCAGGCGGACCAGCAGGCTCGCACGGGTGGCAGGGATCTCGGCCATCGGTCCTCGCGCCAATTCGCCCTACTTTCCAGTACCGGCACACCCCGGAAACCTGGCACGGCGGGCACTTTTTCTTCCGGGCGGAAACGGCGACTGGATTATAGGTCGGGCGATCAGCGAGGTGGGAGAGGTGGGGGAAGGTATCCGTGATGGACCAGCCTGAGGCGGCGGCGAGTTGCCTGGTAAGACAGGTATTCCACGATCAGGCCGACCATGACCAGTCCGGCCCACTGGGGGCTCCACAGCACGAGGCTGAGCAGGGGGAAGAGAACCAGCGCGACCGGGAACGAGAACGACAGGCGGGCCACGATCCGGTTGGGGTCGTCGGGCGCCTCGTGGTGGCTGCCGTGCGACTCGCTCAGACAGCGCAGGGGTCGCGGCGGGTCATGGAAGAGCTGGGAGTGCAGCGCGTATTCGAGCAAGGTCCACAGGAAGACGCCAGCCAGCGGCAGCACGACCCAGACCCAGGCCGGCGGGCGTTCGGCGAGCAGGTTCCACGCGACGAACCCCGCGGCCATGGTGCCGTAGACGGCGGCCGGGAGTAAGGGGCTGGAGGGTTGGTGAACGAAAGGCCTCAGCGCGGCGGCCCCGCAGACCCGCGCGCCGGCCAGCAGCCGTCGGCGCAGACTCGCGGCCTCGACTCCCCGTGGGAGACCCCAGGGCCGGGCCGGCTGGGTGCGACGCCGGTCCCGCTGGTGAAGGTCCCCATAACCATTCTACCGTGCAATTGCCCCGCCAGCATAGCTCATCGGCAACTTCTCGCGGCGGGTGGAGGTCGTTACGGAAATTCTCTACCCGCCCTCCCCCCGCCCGGCACTATAGTGGCAAAGGCTTCGCCCCGGAGAAACAGTCATGGCCGAGGCTCGGCTCGCGGCCGTTTTGCACCACCTACGTCATCTGAGCGCCCTCGGCGGGGGGCTGAGCGACGGCCAGCTCCTGGAGCGCTTCGCCGTCGGGCGCGAGGAGTCGGCCTTCGCCGCCCTGCTGAAGCGCCACGGCCGGCTCGTCTGGGGGGTCTGCCGCCACGTGCTGCGTCAGGAGCAGGACGCCGAGGACGCCTTCCAGGCCACCTTCCTCGTCCTCGCCCGCAAGGCCGCCTCGATCCGCAAGAGCGAGTCGGTCGCCTCCTGGCTGTACGGCGTCGCCTACCGCGTGGCGCTCAAGGCGCGGGCGCGGGCGGCGGCGCGCCGGGCACGCGCCCTGCCCGAGGGGCGCGAGGCACCGCCGGGCCCGCCCGCCGAGGCGGCGCTGCGCGAAGTGCAGGCCATTCTCGACGAGGAAGTGTCCCGCCTGCCGACGAAGCTGCGGGCGCCGTTCGTGCTGTGCTGCCTCCAGGGCCGGAGCAAGGGCGAGGCGGCACGCGAGCTGGGCTGGAAGGAGGGCACGGTTTCCGGGCGACTGGCCGGGGCGCGCGAGCGCCTGCGCACCCGCCTCGCGCGGCGCGGCGTGGCGCTGGCGGCCGGACTCACCGCGGCTGCGCTGGCGCACGGGTCGGCGTCGGCCGCGGTCCCGGCGGCGCTGGGGCGCGCCGCCGCCGCCGTGGTCATGGGGCGCGCGGCCGCTAAGGGCGCGGCGTCCCTCGCCGAAGCGGTGCTGCGGGCGATGTTCGTGAACAAGCTGAAGGCGCTGGCCGCCCTCGCCCTGCTGGGCTTCTGCACCGTGGCGACCGCGCTGGCGGCGCGCCGGCCGGAGGCCCCGCCGCCGCCGGCGCCCCAGGTCGCCGAGGCGCCCGACGAGAGACCGGCCCCACCGCCGGCCGAGCGCCCGGACCGCCCGGCGCCGCCTCCCAAGCCGGAAGAGGCGCAGGTGCCCGCCTCGCGCCTCGACCTGATCGGCGACCCGCTGCCGCCCGGCGCCCTGGCGCGCTTCGGCACGACCCGGCTGCGCCACGGCGGCATCGTCAGCGCCGTCGCCCTCTCCCCCGACGGCAAGACGCTCGTCTCCGCCGGCGACGACCGGCTGATCCGCCTCTGGGACCCGGCGACCGGCAAGGCCCTCGGCACCCTGGAGGGGCACATCGGGGCGGTCCACTGCCTCGCCTTATCGCCCGACGGCAAGACCCTCGTTTCCGGCGGCGCCGACAAGCTCATCTGCCTGTGGGACATGAGCGCGGCGGGCCGGCCGGGGACGAAGCCGACGCAGGCCACCGGTCACGCGGACACGGTCGTCTCCCTGGCGTTCAGCCCCGACGGCAAGACGCTCGTCTCCGGCGGCTTGGACTCGACCGCCCGCGCCTGGGACCCGGCCACCGGCAAGCAGCTGCTGGCGTTCGACAACGACAAGGGCCGGGTGCGCTACGTCGTCTTCTCGCCCGACGGCAAGACGGTGGCGGGGGTCTGCGCGTCCGACGACTACTTCAAGGCCACGGTGCAGTTCTGGGACGCCGCCACCGGCAAGCACCTGCGCCAACTCGGCCCCGACTCGAAAGGGCCGGTTCACCGGATTTCGCAGATCGCTTTTTCTCCCGACGGCGACACGCTGGCGGTGGCGGGGGACGACAAGTTGCAGCTGTTCGAGGTCAGCAGCGGCGAGGAGCTGCACAAGGGCAAGAAGTGGCTGGGCGGCGCCTACTGCGTCGCCTTCTCGCCCGACGGCAAGACCGTCGCCTACGGCTCCACGGGCCAGCTGAAGCTGGCCCAGGTCGCCACCGGGCGGGAGCTGCGCCAGTTCGAGGGCGAGCAGGACTACTTCTACTCGCTGGCCTTCTCCCGCGACGGCAAGACGCTGGTCGGCGGGGGGACGCGCACCGTCGGCGTCTGGGACCCGGCCACCGGCAAGGAGCGGCTGCGTTTCGCGGGGCACCCCGGCACGGTCTGCGCCCTCGTCTTCTCTCCCGACGGCAAGCGGCTGCTCACCGGCGGCTACGGCCCCACCATGCGCTGGTGGGACGTGAGCACCGGCAAGGCGGCGGGCACGATCCCGGGCGCGCGGGCCCTGGGCGCGCTGACCTGGAACGATGACGTGGTCGTCTCCCCGGACGGCAAGACGCTGGCCCTCATCGGGTCGAACCTGTCGATCCACCTGGTGGAGGCGGCGACCGGCAAGGAGCGGGTGAAGTTCACCGGCCACCTGCCGCCGAACACGTCGGCCGTCACGACGATGCACGTCGTCTTCACGCCCGACGGCAAGACCGTCATATCGTCCACCCTGGGGATCGATCATCACATCCGCTTCTGGGACGCGGTTACGGGCAAGGAGCGGATGAAGATCGACACCGGCCCGCAGAACAAAGGCGGCCTGGCCATCTCGCCGGACGGGAAATGGCTGTACCACACGACGCTCCAGGGGCCGGTCCTGGTCTACGACGCGGCGACCGGCAAGGAGCTGCGGACCATCGGCAAGGCGGGCAACGGCGCCCGCCTGCTGACGCCGTCGCCGGACGGGCGGCTGCTCGGGGCGGTCGAGAACGACGGCGTCCACGTCTGGGAGGCGGCGACCGGCACCGAACTGTATCAGTTCGGCGGGCCGCAGGGCCGGCCGACTCGCCTCGCCTTCTGCCCCGACAGCCGGACGCTGGCCGTGTTCGGCGAAGGCGGCTCGGCGGCACAGCTCTGGGAGGTGGCGACGGGGAAGTTGCGCCTGAAGGTCGGCGGCCACGTCGGCGCGGTCCGGGGCGCGGCGTTCTCGTCGGACGGCCGGCTGCTGGCGACCGGCGGCGACGACACGACGGCCCTGCTGTGGGACTGGCGGGCGCTGGCTCTGCTCGGCCGGACGGACCCCGCCGAATTGTCGGCGAAGCGGCTGGACGAGCTGTGGGACGAACTCACCGGCACCGACGCCGAGGCCGCCCTGCGGGCCGTCGCCCTGCTGGCGCGGGCGCCGGCGCAGGCGGTGCCGTACCTCAAGGGGCGCGTGGGTCGCGTCGAGGCGACGAACCTCGACAAGCTCATCGCCCAACTCGACGACGACGACTTCGATGTGCGCGACAAGGCGACGGAGAAGCTGATCGCCCTGGGGCGCGCGGCGGAGGCCGCGGTGCGCAAGGCGGCCGCGAGCGGCTCGGCGGAGGTGCGGCTGCGGGCGGGCCGGATCCTGGAGCGACTGGAGAAAGGGAGCGCCGAAGACGGGCGGCGCCTGGGCGGGTTGCGGGCGCTGGAGGTGCTCGAAGCGATCGGCACGCCCGAAGCGCGGCGGGTCATCGAGGAGGTCGGCAAGGGCGCCCCGGAGGCCGAGCTGACGCGCGCGGCGAAGGGGGCGCTGGAGCGCCTTACAGCGTTCGGGAAAAATGAAAGTTAGGGAGCCAAGTATCTCATACACGAACCCGCTGATGCTGTCTGATGCGTAGAATCAGGAGGAAGAACCAAACAAGCGGGCCAGAAAAGGTGTTTGCGCCAAGTAAAGCTCGGGAAAGGAGGATGACAACCGTCGGAAACCTTTCAGCGAAATCTCGCGGGTAGCCAAGCCCGCCCAGGAAAGCCTAGCCAGCACCTGGAAGCGAGTCTTGCGTGGCGGTGGGGCGACCCACCCTGCGAAGCGTAGACAGCGAGCCTAAAAGCCGGGCTATTGAACCTCGAAAGTCCCAATGCAGGA
>DATFNV010000402.1:0-4433 GCA_035266225.1 Gemmataceae bacterium | reverse complement strand
CTGGCGGCGGTGGCCGGGGCGCTGGCCGAACACGGGGCGGTGATGGTGCTCAACGAGCCCGGCCACGTCTCGTTCCCGGCGGGGGCGCTGGAGCGGTCCGGGGTAGGCGACACCCGGGCGCTCCTGCACGGGTTGCTCCTGCTACTGTACTGCGGCTTCATCAAATACGAGGTGGAGGACGTGCCGGGCGTCTGGATGCGCACCCACGGCTGCCACCTGCTCGGACTCCCCGACCTCGCGTTCCACGCCGAGGGGCACCACCAAGGACAAAAGATGTTTGACATCTTCCAAAGTGTACTCGGCCATGCCCTGAACGGTGGCGCCGAGTTGGGCGCCGGCCACACGATGCAGGTCGGGCAGGACGTGTTTCTGAGGCTGCGGGCGCCGTCCGAGGAGGAGGGCTTCCTCGACAGCGACGGCGAGTTGTTCGTCGCGGAGATGATCGGGGCGGACCAGATCAACCGGCCGCGGTAGAATGACGTCTCGCCCGCCGGAGTCCCACCCATGCGCCATTGTCCTCGCCTCGTCGCCGCCTTGCTGCTCGGCCTCCTCGTCGCCCCCACGGCGCGGGCCGGCCTGTACTACTCCGGCGAAACCATCGCCGACCTGCCGTCGCAGTGGCGCGGCTTCCTGCTCGACCAGCGCCTGCTGCGCACCATCGCCGTCAAGCCGACCGACAAGGTGCCCGCTGGCCCCGAGCGCCTCAAGTACGAGACGGCGCTGAAGAAGCTCGAAAAGGCGGCGACGGAGCGCAAGCTGTCCGCCGACGAACTGGCCGACCAGGGGGCGCTGCTGGTGCGCCTCGGCGAGGCCGGCACGGCGGTCGATGTGCTGCGCACGGCCCAGCGCGCCTACCCGAGCCATTTCAAGATCGTCGCCAACCTCGGCACCGCCTACCAACTCAGCGGCGAGCTGGACCAGGCCGCGGCGGCGCTGCGCGAGGCGGTGCGCCTGTCGCCGGGCAAGAATCAGGAGGCGGAGAAGGCCCACCTGCGCCTGGTCGAGCAGCGCCGGAAGCAGCCGAAGGACAGCCAGGACCTCGACGACCTTTTCGGGGTGCGCTATGTCGGTGACGGCGACAAGTACCAGCCCGGCCAGCTGGCGGCCGCCGAGCGCAAGAAGCTGCCCGAGGACGCCGCGGCGGTGGCGCAGCAGCTGGCCCTGTGGCTGCCGGCAGACGGCAAATTGCTCTGGCAGCTCGGGGAACTGGCGTCGGCCCACGGCGACGTGCGCACGGCGGCGGCCATCATGGACGGCTGCGTCACCGAGTTCGGCCTGCGCTCCCCGGACCTGCGAGCACACCGACGGGCCAATCGCGAGGAGGCCGACGAACTGGCGAAGAAGGCCGGCGCGTCCGCCACGAAGACGGAGCACGAAGTCCACGCCGGCGGCTTGAAGCCGCGCTCGTCGCGCCCCCTGGGCGGCAAGCTCGACGAGGCGGCGCTGCCGCCGGTCAGCGCCACCGGCCTCAACGCCCTGCCCTGGAGCGTCCTCGGCGACACCACCGTGCGGCGGCCCTTCAAGGTGATCTTCCCGAAGTACCTGAAGGAACTGGACGGCCGACAGGTGACGCTGACCGGCTTCATGCAGCCGCTCGGCGAGAACCTGGACATGACGACCTTCATGCTGATCCAGTACCCCGTCGGCTGCTGGTACTGCGAGATGCCCGAGATTAGCGGGATCGTCTTCATAGAATTGCCGGCGGACAAGACGTTCCGTCTGACGCGCGACCAGCTGAAGGTGGAGGGGAAGTTGACGCTCAACGCGACCGACCCGGAGAACTTCCTGTTCACGATCGGCAAGGCCAAGGTCACGAAGGCGGAGTGAACGCGCTCGCGCCGTCCTCCGCGCGGCGCGAGCGCGAACCGATTAATCCGAACCACCCCCGAACCCTGTCCAACGGGTTACCCCGAAGGCACTCGTGTGGAACCAGGCCGGCATTCGGCGAAGGCATCTCACAGCCCACTCACATAGAACGGCAGAGGAATCCCGGTGCGGCCGGCCGGCGCACCGTCCTGTCAGCGCAGGATTGCTGTACTACTCCCCGCACAGAGCCTCCCGCCGGGAGGCGGAAAGGAGGCCTCGGCTTGCGACCGATCTTTGACGCCGACTGGCGCGCGCGTGCCCTCCGCGGGGACGCCGCCGCCGTCCAGACGATGGCCGACGCCTTGCTGGAGCCGTTGTTCCGCTTCTGCCTCTACCGCGTCGGGCGTAACCGACACCTGTGCGAAGAAGTCGTGCAGGAAACCCTGGTCCGCGCCCTCCGCGACCTGGACCATTACGACCCGCCGCGGGCCAACAACAACCTCTTCCCCTGGATCACCGGCCTGGCCCGCAACGAGATCCACCGGGTGCTCAATCGCGAGCGGGCCACCGTCTCACTCGAATCGCTGTGGGCCAAGATGGATCGCGAACTCCTCTCCCTGTACGCCCGCCTCGATTCCGAGCCGTTCGCGGATGAAGTCCTGCTCCGCGAGGAGACGCGCGAGCTGGTCAACGCCACCATGTCCCAGCTGCCGCCGCACTATCGCGAGGCGCTGGAGGCGAAATACATCACCGGCAAGAGCGTGCGCGACCTGGCGACCCTGTGGCGCACCACCGAGAAGGCCGTCGAGTCGCAGCTGACGCGGGCCCGCAAGGCGTTCCGCGCCACGTTCCTGGTCCTGACCCGAAACCTCGGGGCCGAACTGCCCTGACAACAGACTACCGGCGAGCGGGGAGGCGTCAGCCCCCCGGTTGGGTATCCTCACCGGGGGGCTGACGCCTCCCCGCTCGCCGGAGAATATGGAGAACTCTCGCCATGACCGATAACCACCTGCCGAACGGTGCCGCCTCCCCGGCGCCCGACGTCGTCGAGCAGAACCTGGAACGCCTCCTCGAAAAGGCCTACAAGCCCGAGGCGCCCGACGCCGAATTCGCCCAGCGCGTCCGCGACCGCCTGGCCGCCGCCGCCCGCGAACGTGCCTCGTCCGCGCCGCCGCGGCGCTGGCCGACCCTCCGCGGCCGCGCCGTCTGGGTACTGGCCGCCGCGGCCGCGGTCGCCGGCCTGGCGTTCCTGTTCCATGCCCTGACGTCCCCGGCGCCGCACGCACCGAACTCGGGGCCATTCGTTCAGCACGACCCGCCGAAAGACGAACAACCTCCGATCGTGGCTGGAGGTCCCGAGGCCATCAGTCCGCCCCACGTCGCGGACGAGACCCGCGTGCCCCAGCGCCCGGGTCATCTCACGCCGCGCGCTCGCCCCGACGCCCCGCAGGTCAAGCCGCTCGCGGTCGGCGAAGCGGTGCGGACGGCCTCCGGCGAGCGCCGCCGCGTTCCCCTGCCAGACGGCTCCATCCTCTATCTCAATCAGAAGACCGAGGTGAAGCTCGACGCCGACCGGCGCGTGACGCTCTCGGCCGGCGAGGTCTTTGTGGAAGTCGCCCCACGGCCGGCCGAACAAGGCGACTCGGCCCAATTCGTCGTCAAGACGCCCAAGCGTGAGGTCGTCGCCCTGGGCACCAAGTTCGACGTGGCCGCGCTCGACGGAGGCACCGGCGTCACGGTCACCCAGGGCAAGGTCCGCGTCAGCGGCCTCGATGACGTTCTGACCGCCGGACAGCAGCTCGCCCCCGGTGCCGAGCAGCCGACGGCCGCCCCGCGCGCCGCCGCCGCCCTCGCCTGGACGCGCGAATTGATGTGCGCCGCCGAGGCGCCCCTGGTCCCGCCGAGCAAGTACGCCGGCGGCGCCCTCGTCGCCAACGACCCGTCCGGGCAGCAGGATCAGCTCAGCCTGCGCAAGTACCACGTGGATGTCCACGTCGAGGACGGCTTCGCCCGCACCACCATCGACCAGACCTATTTCAACCACACGATGCGGCGGTTGGAGGGGACGTTCAACTTCCCACTGCCGCCGGACGCCTCGCTGTCGCGCCTGGCGATGTACGTCAACGGCCAGCTCATGGAAGGCGGCATGGCCGAGCGCGACTTCGCCCGCCAGACCTTCGAGAGCATCGTCCGCCGCATGCAGGACCCCGCGCTTTTGGAGTGGGTGGACGGCAGCACGTTCAAGATGCGCGTCTTCCCCCTCGAACCCCGCCAGGAGAAGCGCATCGTCCTGTCCTACACGCAGCGACTGCCGTCGCAGTACGGCCGCGCCTCCTACCGCTTCCCGGCCGGCCACAGCCTCGAAGCGGTGCGCGACTGGTCGTTCCACGCCCGCGTCAAGAACGGCAAGTCCCTTACCTGGGCCAGCGACACCCATGCCGACCTGCTCAAGGCCACCAGCGAGAAGGGCGATCTCCTTCTCGATGCCCAGCAGACCAACGTCAAGGTTGAGGGCGACGTCGCACTCGACCTGTTCGACGGCAGCAAGCAGCTCCGCGGCGACGAGAGCGCCCGCTTTGCGTCGATGGACCACGACAACGCCCGCTACTTCATGGTGCGCTACCGCC
>DATFNV010000401.1:0-2283 GCA_035266225.1 Gemmataceae bacterium | reverse complement strand
CCTCCGGGAAATCGGATCGGCCGCCCTCGAACTTGACGCTGAAGAAGTAGACCGTGTTCCGCTCCTTGGGGTTATCCGAGAAGCGAGCGGCCAGCTGTGCCTGGACCACGGCCGTCAAGTCGCCCAGACTCTTCACCCTGGCGTAATCCAGGTCCGCTTGCAGCAGGTCGATGCGCTTTTTGGCGTCACCGAGGCTGACAGCAAGGTCCACGGCAGCCTTCTGCTTGGCCTCGAAGCCGCTCAGGTTGCCCTTGTCCTTGAAGAAGGCGTAGTTGCCCGGCAGGCCGACGAAGACCGCATCGGAGATCAAGCCGTCGGCGTCGGCGTCGCTGGCCAGATCCTTGCCGAACAGTTGCCGTGCCAGCCGCAGGACGGCCGCGTAGCGCTCCGTTGGCTTGTCCTTCACCTCGTTCTTGATGGCGACCAGCTCCTCGGTGGCCTTGAGGTAGCCGGCCGCGAACTTCTCGACCACGTCGCGGTGGGCGTCGAAGAAGTCCTTGCGGCAGGCGTAGACGTCGGCGATGGAGCGCTTCATGTCGGCCGTGGAGACGAGGACGTGAGCGCCCGGCACGGTCTGGTCCTTGCCGTCGCCGGTCTTGTCAAAGCCGCCGGTGAGGGCCGCCATGTCTGGGGTGATGACGAAGCAGGCATCGAGGCTCGGGTCCTTGCGGAACGCCTCGGCCGGGCCCTTGTCGCCGGTGACGTCGTCGGTCCAGACGACGGTGACGTCCTTCCAGGACAGGCGGGCGGTGTGGAGGATGTCGTTGAGCATGCCGACGTGCGGGCCGCCCTTCTGGAGGGCGACCTTCTTGTGCGGCAGGTCGTTGAGCGTGCGCAGACCGGAGCGGGCCACCAGATGGTCGCCGGCCGACCAGGTGAGCTGCAGGAAGACGATGGGGCGCGTGCGGCCGTCGCCACCGATGTCGTCGGAGACCTGGCCGAGCATGCTGAGCGTGCCGCGCAGGAAGGGCGATTGGCCCCCCTTGTAGTCCTTGACCTGCTGGGCGAAGTCGTCGCCGCGGACCAGTTTGATGTGTAGGCCGTGCTTGTCGAAGATGCTGCCGGCCGCGGTCGTCTCGCCGCCGTTGGCCAGGAAGGTGGCCACGTCGCCGCCCCAGAGGATGTAGGGCACCTGCAGCACGTCGCCCGCGACCAGGTCGTTGACGTCGTCCTTGCGGAGGCTGGCCCCCTCCAGCGGCGGTCGTTCGGTCGCGGGCTGCCCCGGGGCCGCGGGCTGCGAGCCGCCGCAACCGCTGCCGGCCAGGAGGCCGGCGCCCAGGAGCAGGGCGGCGAGCCGTTTCCAATTCGGGCTGAGCATGAGGCACCTCGGTGTTGACGAACACGGGACCCGCGTGGGACCGGGAGCTGCACCCGCGCCCGCGCCGGGGCCGGATGGCCGCGATCCGGCGGGCAGGACTGGTAGACCTTTCATACCGCCGCGCCCTGTGCGGACGCAACGAAATTCCGCCGGCGGCGCGGAAACATAGTGTCGGGATCGGTCTTGGCGCCCTTTCTGAAGGGGGGGGGGGCGCTATTTCGCGACCCATTTGTGGGGATTCATGACCCCAGAATCGGCGCGCTCCAGGCCGGCCTTCAGGGGCCGGTGCGGTTGTCGCGGAGTTGGAGGCGGGCGCCGGACTCCAGGTCGAGCGCGCCTTCGCGGTTGTCGGTCAGGTCGCAGCCTTCGACGCTGCCCGCCGCCCCGCGCCGCGCCCAGACGCCGGCGTCGCGATTGTGCTCGATACGGCAGCCCCTGACCTGGGGCGCGGCGCCCGCGCCAATCACCAGGCCGGCCAGGCCGTTGCCGCTGATCGCGCACTGTTCCAGCGTCCCGCGGCCCTTCTCGCCGACGGCGACCCCGGCCTGGCCGTTGTCTCGGATTTGACAGCCCTTGAGCATCGGGTTGGCGTCGTCGCCGATTACGACACCCGGGCCGGCGTTGGCGAAGACCTCGCATTCTTCCAGGAGGCCGCCGCCGCGGGCCGCGAGGAGGGCGCCGGCCTTGAGGCCGTCGTGAATCTTGCAGCGGCGGAGTACTGGGGCCGCCCCTCGCCGGACCACGAGCACCGCCCAGGCCGCCTCCGCCAGGTCGCAGTCCTCGAACGTCCCGCGGCCGCGGTCGTGTACCATCACGCCGACGTCGCCACAGCGGCGGGCGGTGCAGCGCCGCAGCGTCGGGTTGCCGCTGCCACGGATTTCGACAGCGGCGCGCGTGTTGCCCTCCAACTCGCAATCTTCGAGCAGACCCTGGGCGTCGCGGCCGAACAGGGCGCCCGCCTGTTT
>DATFNV010000400.1:0-11742 GCA_035266225.1 Gemmataceae bacterium | reverse complement strand
TGACGGTCAACAAGGACTTCAAGGTCACGACGATCGAGGGCCGCAACGAGTTCCTCAAGAAGCTGACCAACTCCAACCCGCAGATGGAGGCGCTGCTCAAGCAGATCCTCAGCGAGGACGCCCTGAAGGAGATGGCCGACCCGACCTTCGCCGCCGTGCCGAACAAGGAGGTCAAGAAGGACGAGTCCTGGTCGAAGGACAGCCACCTCGACATGGGGCCCATCGGCAAGTACGACAACACCTACAAGTACACCTACGAGGGTCTGGACAAGGACAAGAAGAGCAAGATCAAGGTCGAGACGACCCTCAAGTACACCCCCCCGGACGAGAAGGCGTCGGGGGGCGGCCTACCGTTCAAGATCAAGAGCGCCACGTTGGCCAGCAAGAACGCCGGCGGCACCATCCTCTTCGACGCCGACAAGGGGCGCGTCGATGAGTCGGAGATGCACGTGGATTTGAGCGGCGACCTCAACATTGACATCGGCGGCCAGGCCACCCAAGTCAAGCTCGAGCAGACGCAGACCACCAAGGTCAAGACCAGCGACACCAACCCGATCAAGAAGTAACGAGGATTCCCCCACAAGCCGCTTGCGGCTTAGCGCGAACGCTAAGCCGCAAGCGGCTTTCCTCATTTCCCCCCCTTGAACAACGGCCCCAACTCGATCTCCTTCAGTGGCAGCGCCGACGACGGGCACTGGCCGATCGCCAGGTGCAGCTTCAGCTTCGCCGGCTCGAATATCATCGTTTGCAAGGTGCCTTGACCCTGGTTGACAGCGTCGAGTTTCTTGGCCACCTCGGCCAGCCCGAGTTTCTCCTTTCCCTCGCGGCAGGCGTCGAGCTTCGGCAGCCGGTCGCAGTGGACGCCGGCGCCCAGTTCCTTCGAGCAGAAGTGGTTCGTGCAGGCGCAGATGTCGGCCTCCGGCTTGCGCACTACGATCGTCTTCGTGGTGATCTCGAAGACCGCCCCGCCATTCTTGTCGCACACCGACAGGTTGAGCGTGGTCGTCCGCTTCATGCCGCGCAGCACCTTCTCGGCTTCCTCGACGGTCGTGCATTCCTCCAGCAGCCGTCGAAAGGCGAGGGTGTACGGAATCCCCTTGGGGTCGAGGCCCGGCGAGCCGTCGTTGGTTTTGTGCACCTCGTGGACGGCCAGGGCCAAACCGGCGTCGTTCATCCCCGACACGCAGCCGATCATGCCGGGGAAGCCGATCGAGGCGAA
Source organism: Gemmataceae bacterium (assembly GCA_035266225.1). Classification (GTDB taxonomy): domain Bacteria; phylum Planctomycetota; class Planctomycetia; order Gemmatales; family Gemmataceae; genus DATFNV01. The sequence goes on along the minus strand of DATFNV010000400.1, from coordinate 10,523 downwards.
GGCATGTTTGCCCCTGGGCCGAGAGACGGTGACGAGGCTGTAGTGCTCCAGGTATCCCAGGGTCGGGTAATCGAGGTTGCGGCCGAAGAGCGGGCCGCCGGTGCTGCTGCGCTCCTTGCCGACGATCAGGCTGGAACAGCCGGCCACCTTGCTGATGTCGGGAAAGGTGTTGCCGAAGAGGAGAAGGTCACGGTCCACCTTGGCCACTTTGCCCAGGGCGTCGAGTTCCTTGAGGTGGTCGGTCGGGAACTGCGGCTCCATCCCCTTGGCCGTGTCGATCAGTAGCGGCCAGGCCCACGCCGCCCCGCGCTTCTTGACCAGGTCGCGGGGGAACTCGAGGAGCTTCGGCAGCGGCTTGCCGATGAGGAGCGCGGCTTGCTTGCCCATGTCCTCGGGGCTGCCCTCGAGTACCAGGACGGGGACGCCGTCGATGTGCTTCAACTCTCCCGCGCCCTGCTTGCCGTCGCTATAACGGGACTCATCGGCGGAGCGTCCCGGGCCCGTCAGCAGGAGGCAGCCCAGGACCAGCAGCGGGGGGACGAAACGCAATCGCAACATGAGGAGACCTCGTCGGTCGGGATGGGGGTCGTGTCGCGGCACGGTGGGCAGACACTCCGGTCGGCCACACCGGGCGTGCGGTCAGCCTAACAGGAGTCGCCGCGGCACACAACGCCGCGCCGGCCGGGAGGGATGCGTGGTGAGATACGTCGTCGTCGGCAGCGCCGGCCAACTCGGCCGCGACCTGTGCCCGCGCCTGTCCGGGGAGGTCATCGCCCTGACGCGCCAGGGCGCCGACCTGACGCAGCCCGACCCGCTGCGCGCCGCCCTTCGCGAGCTGCGCCCGGACGTGGTCATCAACTGCGCCGCCTACAACTTCGTGGACAAAGCCGAGACGGAGCCGGAGGCGGCATTCGCCGTGAACGCCTGGGGGGTGCGCGAACTGGCCCTGGCCTGCCGCGACCTGGGCTGTGTCCTGGCCCACTTCAGCACCGACTACGTCTTCGGACTCGATGAAGCGCGGCGCACTGCGTATGCCGAAACCGATTCTCCAGGCCCGGTGAGTGTGTACGGGCTGAGCAAGTTGGCCGGGGAGTACCTCGTCCGCGCCCTCTGCCCGCGTCACTTCGTCATCCGCACCTGCGGGCTCTATGGGGTCTGGGGCAGCGGCGGCAAGGGGGGGAACTTCGTCGAGGCGATGCTGCGCCTGGCCGGACAGGGCAAGCCGTTTCCGGTGGTCACCGACCAGTCCTGCACGCCGAGCTACACCGTCGATGTGGCCAACGCGACCGCGGCCCTCGTCGGCACGCAGTCCTACGGGTTGTATCACCTGACCAACGGCGGCGCGACGAGCTGGTATGACTTCGCCGGGGCGATCTTCGAGTTGGCCGGGGTCAAGGCCGACAGGACGCCGATCACGAGCGGGGAATTCGGGCGGCCGGCGCGGCGGCCGGGGTACAGCGTCCTGGCGGGCGGGGCGTACCAGGCGCTGGGGCTGCCGACGCTACGGCCGTGGCGCCAGGCACTCGCCGCGTACCTGGAGGAAAGGAAACGCAAATAGCCGCTTGCGGCTTCGCAGGGATTGCGAAGCCGCAAGCGGCTAGGACTCTTCCCGTATCCCCAGGCCTTCCAGTTTCGTCCGCAGCGTGCCGCGGTTGATGCCGAGCACTTTCGCGGCCTGTGTCAGGTTCCCCCCGGTGTGCGCCAGCACCTCCCGGAACAGGCGCCGCTCCGTCAGCGCCGTGTATTCCTCGTAAAGGTTGGTCGTCGCCGCGGCCAGTCGCTCACGGACGAAGCGCGTCAACTCGGTCTCCGTGAGCGCGGCCCCGGCGCTCGGAGACGGCGCCGCGTCGAGCAGCCCGTCCGGCAGGAACTCGGCCGCCAGGACCGGGCCGGTCGCCTGCAGCAGCGCCTGTTTGAGGACGCTTTGCAGCTGGCGGACGTTGCCCGGCCAGGGATAGCCGCACAGCACATCCATCGCCTCGGGCGCCACCGTCTGCACCTCCTTGCCCAGCTCCCGATTGAAGCGCTTCAGGAAGTAGCGCACCAACTCGGGGACGTCTTCGCGGCGCTCGCACAGCGGCGGCAGGCGGATCGTGTACACGTTGAGGCGGTAATACAGGTCGTTGCGGAACGTGCCGGCGGCGACCATCTCCTCGAGGTCGCGGTTGGTGGCGGCGATCAGGCGCACGTCGGCCTGGATCACCTCGTTGCTGCCGACGCGCTGGAACTGCTGGTCCTGAAGGACGCGCAGCACCTTCACCTGCGTCAGCGGCGTCATGTCGCCAATCTCGTCGAGGAAGAGGGTGCCGCCGCTGCACTGCTCGAACTTGCCGATGCGGCGGCGCTCTGCGCCGGTGAAGGCGCCCTTCTCGTGGCCGAATAATTCGCTCTCCAGCAGGTTCTCCGGAATGGCGGCGCAGTTGATCACCAGGAACGGCCCCGCCTTGCGGCGGCTGTAGTGGTAGATGGCCCGGGCCACCAGTTCCTTACCGGTACCGCTGTCGCCGCGCAGCAGCACCGTCACATCTTGCGGCGCCACGCGGCCGACCGACTTGTACACTTCCTGCATCGCCGGGCAGCGGCCGATGAGCATGTCGGAGCGGTCCTCCTCCGTCCACGACTCCGGCACCACCGCGGGCACGGACATCAGGCGGCTGATGGCGAAGGCGCGCTGCACGACCTCGCGCAGGTGATCGAGGTCGAGGGGCTTGAGGAGGTAATCGTAGGCGCCGAGCTGCATGGCCTGGATGGCCGTCTCCGCGGTACCGCGGCCGGTGATGAAGATGACCGGCACGCGCGGGTCGCACAGGTGGATCTGCTGGAAGGCGTCCAGCCCCGAGCGGTCGGGCAGGCGGATGTCGAGGATGACCGCGTCCGGCCGGTACAGCGACAATTGGGCAAAGCCCTCCACGGCGGAGGACGCCGTGAGCAGCCTCACCTCACCGCCGCCGAACACCGCTCGGAAGAGAGCGAGGACGTCGGGCTCGTCGTCAATGACCAGTAGAGTCGGCATGACGTCAAGTTTCCCGTTTCCTGTCGCCCGTTTCAAGTTGAAAGTGCTTGAATCCGCCCCTTTCCGTGAACAGGGCACTCTCATGTCTGGCGATCCGATGGCCGCGCGCCTGGCGATGCTGGGCCGGGTGGGCGGCGACAAGCTGATTGACGACCTCATCGACCTGGTGCTGGAGGGCACGCCGCGCAAGCTGGAGGCGGCGCGGGCGGCGCTGGCCGAAGGCAACGCCGACGGCGTCGGGCAGGTGGCGCACGCCCTGGCCTCCAGCGCCGGCAATCTCGGGGCCGCCGACATGCAGGAGGCCGCCTACGCCGTGGAGCGCTGCGCCGGCGGCGAGGCGGGAGACCTGGCCGAACTGCTGCACAGGCTCGAAGCGTCCTGGGAGAGCGCCCGCGACCGCCTGGCCGAAATCAAACGGGGGTTAAGCGCGTGAAGACCATCGCCGTCATCGAGGACAACGCCGACAACCGCCTGCTGCTGGGCGCCATCCTCGGCGACCTGTATCACGTCGTCGAGTACGAGGACGGTCCCGCCGGCCTGGAGGGCTTGCGCCGCCAACGCCCCGACCTCGTCCTGCTCGACATTTCCCTGCCCGGGATGGACGGCCCCGAAGTGCTGCGCCACCTCCGCGCCGAGGCGACCCTCCGCGGCCTGCCGGTGATCGCCCTGACCGCCCACGCGATGGCCGGCGACCGCGAGCGTTGCCTCGCCCTGGGCTTCGATCATTACGTGGCCAAGCCCATCGTCGATGAGGGCGAACTGCTCGGGGCCATCGAGCGCCTGCTGCAGGGGCGCTAACGGCCACCGCCGACCCGTAGGCGCAAGCTGCCAGCTTGCGCCTACGGGTCGGCGGTGGCCGGACAACCGAGAGGTTATCAGCATGTGGAAAGTCAACCTGGGCTTCGCGCTCGCCCTGGCGGTCCTGGCCCTCAGCGGCCTGGGCTCTTACGACAGCGTTGAGCAACTCCTGGCCGATGGGCGCGAGGCGCGCGCCGCCCAGAGCGTCCGGCTCGCCGAGCTGCACAGCCGCGTCGGCTGGCGGGGGGCGGGGCCGACCATCGACGAGGTGCGCAGCTTCCTCGACGCCGCGTCGAACGACGAGGAGGTCGTGTTCCGCCGCCAGGAGGCGATCGCCAAGGCCAGCGCCGACCGGGCCAAACTCATCATCCTGCTGGCGAGTCTGCTAGCGCTGATCGTCACCGGGCTCTCGGTGGTGTTCATCAACCGCGACGTGCGCGGCCGGCAGGAGGCCGAGGTGGAACTGGGCCTGGCCCACGCCAACCTCGAGGCGCGCGTGCGCGAGCGCACCGCCGAGCTGGCCCGCGCCAACGAGGACCTGCAACGGGCGCGCGCCGGCCTGGAGGTGCGCGTGCGCGAGCGGACCGCGGAACTGGGCCGCGCCAACGAGGAGCTGCGCCGGACCACGATGCTCCAGCGCGCCATCCTCGACAGCGCCAACTACAGCATCGTGTCCACCGACGCGGACGGCTTCATTCAGACCTTCAACGTCGCCGCCCAGCGCTGGTTGGGGTACTCACCGCGCGAGGTGGTCGGCCGGGAGACGCCGGCGCTATTCCACGACCCGGCCGAACTGGCCGCACGGCAGGCGACGGTGAGCCGGGAGATGGGCCTGCCGCTGGACGGCGGGTTCGAGGTCCTCGTCACGCGCGCCCGCTACGGCGAAACCGAGGAGCGCGAATGGACCTACGTTTGCAAGGACGGCCGTCGCTTCCCGGTGCTCCTCTCCGTGACGGCCCTGCACGACGAGGGCGGTGACGTCACCGGCTTCCTGGCCATCGGCAGCGACGTCACCGAGCGCCAGCGCGCCGAGGAAGAGCTGCGGCGCGTGACGGCGACGGCCGAGGCCGCCAACCGCGCCAAGAGTGAGTTCTTGGCCAACATGAGCCACGAGCTGCGCACCCCGCTCAACTCCGTCATCGGCTTCACCAACATCCTCCTCAAGAACAAGGCCGGCAACCTCCGCCAGCAGGACGTCACCTTCCTCGAGCGCGTGCTGGACAACGGCAAGCACCTGCTCAAGCTTATCAACGAGGTGCTCGACCTGGCCAAGGTGGAGGCCGGCCGGATGCATGTCGAACTGGCGAAGGTCTCCCTGGACGACCTGGTGCGCTCCACCCTCGCCGGCCTCGAAGGGCACCTCAAAGGCAAGGACGTGCGGCTCATCCCCGAGCTGCCGCCGCGGATGGCCCTGCTGGAAACCGACCCCGGCAAGCTCAAGCAGGTGCTCATCAACCTCGTCGGCAACGCCATCAAGTTCACCGAGCGCGGCAGCGTCACCGTGCGCGTGGAGACCGACCCGGCGGACGGCCGACCTCTGGCGCTGGACGTTATCGACACCGGCATGGGCATCCCGTCCGACAAGCTCCACGATATCTTCGAGGCCTTCCACCAGGCCGACGCCAGCACGACGCGCCAGTACGGCGGCAGCGGCCTGGGCCTGACGATCGCGCGCTCGCTGTGCCGCCTCATGGGCTACGGCATCGAGGTCCACAGCCGCATCGGCGCCGGCTCGCTGTTCCGCGTCATCCTCGGGGAAAAGGGCGAGGAGAAAGGCGAGGAGCCGGCCCCCGCCGCGCCGGCCCGCTCGCTGACAATGGAGATCATGCTGCGCGCCGAGGAGGCGACGGGGCTCTCCGACCTCAAAGGCAAGCGCGTGCTCGTCATCGACGACGAGAGCGACTCGCGCATCCTGCTGACGCAGTACATCGAGGAGTGCGGCTGCCGGGTGGTGGCGGTCGATTGCGGCGATCAGGGACTGCGGCTGGGCCAGGAATTCCACCCCGACCTGATCGTCCTGGATCTGATGATGCCGGAGATGAGCGGCTGGGACGTGCTCAAGGCACTGAAAGCTCACCCGACGCTTTCGACGATCCCGGTGGTGGTGGTCAGCATCGTGGCCCACGAGAACCGCGGCAGCATCCTGGGGGCGGTCGATCTGCTCGACAAGCCGGTGTCGCGCGAGGCGCTGCATGCGCTGCTGCACCGCACCCTCCAGTCCCGGAAAGGGCGAGCGCTGGTCGTCGATGACAGCGCCGACGCCCGGCATCTGCTCTCGGCCTACCTTGCCGATGAGGGTTTCGAGACGTGCGAGGCGGTCAACGGCGCCGACGCCCTGGAACGGCTGGAGCGTTTCGACGCCAACCTCGTCATCCTCGACCTGGTGATGCCGGTGATGGACGGCCTGTCCTTCCTCGACGCCCTGCGCCGCGACTCGCGCCACCTGCGCCTCCCGGTGGTGGTGGTGACGGCCAAGGACCTGACGCCGCAGGAGGCCGAGCGCCTGGGGGCGGACGGTTCCGTCGTCGTGCGCAAGGGGGCGGAGCTGGCCCTCGGGCTGAAGCGCGTCGTCGGCGAATTGCTCGGCCACGGGGCGGACGGCGACGCCCACCCAACCCGCCGGTGAAGAATCCGTCAGGCGGCGATTTCGCCGTCACCGCCCCTCCGCCCCCGCGCCCTCGCGCAACCGTCCCGTCGTCATAACTGTCACCGGATCCGGCACTTGTGTCTTGCCTCTTGTGGAGGCTTCGTGTCCGGCATGGAACCTGCATAAGTTCCTCTCGCTCGCAGGGTCACCGGCCCTGAGTCGGTCCCCTGACAGCGTCTCCCCAGTTACAGGTATCCCCATGGAACTGCCGATCGTCATTGGCGCCCCGTCCGGCGTGCGCGCCGGGGCGGTGGCCGACTTCCTCGCCCGGGAACATGTCGTCTTACGCACGGCGGACCTGTCGGCCGCCCTGGTGGAGTGCCGGCGGCGTGTCCCGGTGGCGGCCGTGTTGCCGTGGCCCCGCGGCGCCGGCGAGGCGGAGGTCCTCCGCTTCCTTCGTGAGGGCGGCCGCCGGACGGCTGTGTTTCTCTATTCCGAGTTGAGACCGCTTCCCGCGGATTTCGCTTACCGGGCGCTGGCGGCCGGCGCACGCGCCCTGCTCGACGCCGCGGCCCCGGACTTCGCCGCTGACCTGTGCGGACGGTTGACGCGGCTGCTGCGCGACCTGCGGCAGCGGCAGGAGCAGCAGCAGGCGTTCGCGACATTGTTCGCCCCGCACGGGGTGGTCGGCGATAGTCCCGCGATGCACGACGTCTTCCGCCGTACACTCAAGGCCAGCCGCTTCCGCAATCTGCCCGTGCTGATCGAGGGCGAGAAGGGGACGCCGAAGCGCCGCCTGGCCGTCGCTATCCTCTGCCTCGACCCGCAGCGTGTTCGCATGCCGTTCTTCGCGCTGGACTGCTCGGAATTAGGTCGCGTGCTGGGAAACCTCGGCGAACGCTGGCGCGACCTGCTGTGGGCGGCCCGCGGCGGGACTGTCTTCCTGGACGAGATCGCCGGGCTGAACCAGGACCAACAGCAGGTCCTGCTCACCGTGGCAGCCCGGCAATCCGCCGAGGTGCGTGTGATCGCCGCGACCGAGCGCCCTGCCGACGAACTGGTCGGGGCGGGTCTCCTCGATCCGGCCCTGTCGGCGTGGCTGAGCCTGTTCCGCATCCCGCTGCCCTCACTCCGCGGCCGGCCGGAAGACATCGCCGCGCAAGCCCGGCACGTCCTGCACACGACCGAGGCCGGCCAACCGCGGCACCTCATCGACTTCGCGCCGGGCGTGCTCGAGGCGCTGCAACGGCAGCCGTGGCAAGGCAACACCCGCCAGCTGGAGACGGTCTTGCGGGCCGCCCTGGGATGGCAGAAGACCCACAACACGCTGCTGCTCGACGATCTGCCGGCGTGGGTGCGCCAGGGGGACGCCGAGGCGCCGCCCGAACCGGTGCCGCACCCCGGAGACTGGGCGGACGTCGATCCATTCCTGGATCTCGCCGCCGAGGAGTACGAGCGCCGGCTGCTGCGAAGGGTGCTGCGACGGCAGGCGCAATAGCCGCTTGCGGCTTCGCAGGTCATGCGAAGCCGCAAGCGGCCGCGAATCCCTTCACTCCACCTCTTGACAGGCCGCCACAGTCAGCTACACTACTAATACTGAGATTCAGTCTCAATAACGCCCTGCGTGAGATGAGCGGACCCTGCCTGAGGCATAACCCCTTGTACCCGAACTTGTTACTACCGCTGGACTGCTTGCCTTCCGGCGAATGGGCCGAGGTGGCCGAGGTGACCGGCGAGCCGCGCTGGGTGGGCCGGATGGCCGAGTTGGGCCTTCGGGTGGGCTCTGTGGTGAAAGTCCTCCAACCTGGCTCGCCGTGTCTGCTGGAGGTGGGCGGTTGCCGGCTGAGCCTGCGGATGGACTACACCTTGCAGATCCTCGTCCGACCCGCTTCCGTCGGCGCCTGATCCCGCCTGCCGCCCGCCACCGAGGTTCCCGCCCCATGTCCACCCTGGACCAGCTGCGCGTCGGCGAGCGCTGCCGCGTCGAATCGCTCGACGGGGAGGACGCTCTCGTCCAGCGCCTGCTGGAAATGGGACTGCTCGAAGGGGAAGAAGTCGAGGTGACGAACGTCGCTCCCCTCGGCGACCCGATCGAAATCCGCCTGCGCGACTACCGCCTCAGCCTCCGCCGCCGCGAAGCCGCCCGCATCCACGTTCTGCGAGTTGTGAGTTCTGAGTTCTGAGTTCTGAATTGGGCCGGGAGATAGCCATGAACGTCACCGGGCCGGACAGCAAAACTCAACCCTCAAAACTCAAAACTCAACAGTCCTGCGTCATCGCCCTGCTGGGCAACCCCAACACCGGCAAGACGACGCTCTTCAACGCCCTGGCCGGCATGCGCCAGCGCGTCGGCAACTACCCCGGTGTGACGGTCGAGACGAAGAAAGGGCACCTGACTTACGGCGGCAGGGGGTTCGATCTCATCGACCTGCCCGGCACCTACAGCCTGGCGGCGCGCAGCCCGGACGAGATGGTGGCCGTCGATCTCATCCTCGGCCAGCAACCCGGCGAGCCGAAGCCCGACGTCGTGTTGTCCATCGTCGATGCCTCCAACCTGGAGCGCAACCTCTACCTGACGACGCAGGCGCTGGAACTGGGCGTGCCGGTCGTCGTCGCCCTGAACATGATGGACGTGGCCGCGGGGCAGGGGTTGCGCCTCGACGTGCCGCGCCTGAGCAAACAACTCGGCGTCCCGGTGGTGCCCATCCAGGCCAACAAGGGCGTCGGCCTGGAGCGGCTGAAAGAGGTGCTGGCGGAGGCGGCGAGTCCGGTACTCAGTACTCAGTACTCAGTACTCAGTACGCCGCGAGTCTGTTTTCCCGAGGCGTTCGAGCGGGAAGTCGATCACCTCCACGAACACATCGGCGGCGGGGTGTCTCCGTTCCTGGTGCGGCGCTTGCTGCTCGACGTGGGCGGTTACACCGAAAAGCGCCTGGCCGCGTACCACCACGACCTGCCGGACGACGTGCAGGCGGCCCGGCGGCGCCTGGCCGAGGCCGGCTGTTCGGTCCCCGGGGTGGAGGCGCGGGCGCGCTACGGGTGGATTCGGCAGGCGACGACCGGCTGCGTCGAACGGCCGGCGGTCCGCCCGGTGACGTGGACCGAGCGCATCGACCGGATCCTGACGCATCGGGTCTGGGGTACGCTGCTTTTCCTGGTGGTGATGTTCGGCATCTTCCAGGCGATCTTCAGCGGCGCCCGGCCGCTCATGGACGCCATCGATGGCGCGAAGGAGCTGCTGGCCGAGGGCGTGCGCGGCCTGCTGGGGCCGGGACCCCTGACGAGCCTGTTGGCGGACGGCGTCATCGGTGGCGTCGGCAGCGTGATCGTCTTCCTGCCGCAGATCCTGATCCTGTTCGCCTTCATCGCGATCCTCGAAGACTGCGGCTACATGGCGCGGGCGGCGTTCCTGATGGACAAGCTGATGTCGCGCTGCGGCCTGAGCGGCAAGTCGTTCATCCCGATGCTGTCGAGCGTGGCCTGTGCGGTACCGGGCATCATGGCGACGCGCGTCATCGAGAACCGCCGCGACCGCCTGGCCACGATCCTCGTCGCCCCGCTCATGAGCTGCTCGGCCCGCCTGCCGGTGTACACGCTGCTGATCGGCGCCTTCCTGCCGGTGCGGGGCGAGGGGCATCCCAACGGTTACGCCTTCTGGGTGCCGGGCTTCACGATGTTCTGCATGTACGCGATCGGCCTGGTAACGGCCCCGCTGGTGGCGCTGCTCTTGAAGCGGACGCTGCTGCGCGGCGAGACGCCGGTGTTCGTCATGGAGATGCCGCTGTACAAGTGGCCGGCGGCGCGGACGGTGCTGACGCGGGTCAAGGATGCCGGTTGGGCGTTCTTACGCCGGGCCGGCACGATGATCCTGGCGGCCATGATCGTCGTCTGGGCGCTGCTCTACTTTCCCCGCGGCGAAACGGATGGGGTGACCGACGACCTGCGCGTGGCGCGGCTGGAGCAGGAGTTGGGGGCGCTCCAGGCTGGGGCAGGGCCGAACAAAGACGAGTGGACGACGGTTCAGACAACGGCGATCGAGGAGAAGGAGGACGAGGTCAACACGGTGCGCGGCGAGTGGAAGCGGCAGAGCGCGCTGGGGCGGATGGGCCGCTGGATCGAGCCGGC
>DATFNV010000399.1:0-7133 GCA_035266225.1 Gemmataceae bacterium | reverse complement strand
AATTGGGCAGGATGGGGGGAATATCCGCGCCGGACCCCTCCCCTGGGTCGTTATTACCCGTACAGAAACTACAAAGCGACGCAGGCGAGCCTTGCCGAGAATCCTTGTACAGTGTCTGTACAGTATTGGGACGGCCTCCGCAGCCGCGCCGCGCAAGGATCCGGGCCTCCCGCGTTCTTCTCGCACCCCCATAGGGACCGGCGGCGTGCTGAATTGTTTGCTCGATTCCCCTTAGCCTACCCAGCTGGATCGGGTATCCTGGGGGAAGCACGACAGGCGCAGGCGAGGCACAGCGGCCATTCCGTCCCGGGCCCTCGTGCGCTCCCGGTCCTGTTCGATTCCTCGGCGAGGTTTGACCGCCATGTTCGGGAAACCCTTCGGCTCCCCAGCGAGCGGGGCCAGGCAGCCTTGGCTCACGCCGCGAAACCTGATGGCTGCCGGCGCGGCGGTCAACTTTCTGGCCATCCTCCTGGGATCGGCCCTTCCCGACCAGGTCATCCCGCTGCGCGTCGGGGTGATCCTGACGGGCGTGGCCTGCGCCCTGGTGGCCGTCAACCACCGCCTGCGCAACTTCAACGAGGACGTGGAGGATCGCGCCACGACGGCCGGCTACCTGGCGCTGGGCTCCTTCGTGGTCCTGCTCGCTTACCTGGCGAGCCGCGAGGAGTGGGACACATTTCGCCTCGTCCTCGGCATTTTTGTGGCCGTCGGCCTGGTCGGGGCCGTCCTGGTCCTCCTGCCGATGCTGGTGCGGCGCGTGGTGATCCTCTTGCTGGTGCTGTTTCACTTCGGCGGCGTCCTGACGGCCGTCTTCTCGGTGGTACCGCCCAGCGGCGTTCAGTGCTGGGTGACGGGCGCCCTGTGGACCTACGTCTACCGGCCTTATCTTCAGTTCATGTACCTCAACAACGCCTACCACTTCTACTCGCCCGAGCCCGGCCCAGCGACGCAGCTGTGGTTCCGCATCAGCTACGAGGACCCGAAGGTGCCGCCGCGCTGGGTCCGCTTCCCGCGCCGCGAGGACTACCCCAGCCGGCTGTCGTACTATCGCTACATCGCCATGAGCGAGAGCACCACGTACGGCCGCGCGGGATATCCCTCCGACTTCTTCGGAGAGAACAAGCGGCTGTGGTGGCGCATCAAGGACCGGGCGCGAATCCCCTACCACCCCGACTTGCAGCCCAACAAGGAGTCCCTGGTGCCCGACCTGTCGCAGTACCGCGAGCCGAACGACACCACCTCCAAGAAATACATCGCCTCCTACGCGCGGCACGTGGCGCGCGACCCGGCTTACCGGAGTCCGCAGGCGCCGGACACGCCGGTGAAGACCGTCAAGGTCTATCGCGTCCTGCACACCTTCCTGACCCCGAGCGAGATGGCCGACGGCCTCAACCCCGAGGAACCCTCCAAGCTCTTGCCGGTCTACATGGGGGAGTTCGACTCCGACGGCAAGCTTACGGACCGCTACGACCCGGAGCTGTACTGGGTCGTTCCCATCCTGCGGGTACACGACGGCCGCGGGGGCTTCGTCATCAAGGACTACGTCGCCGTCCACGCCGGGGATTCCAGGTCGCCGGCGACCGAGGACTGACACGAGCCGGGGTCGGCCCTCCCGACCCCCGCCGGAGGATCGACCATGAGGACGCACCCTGCCGCCTCCCTCCCCCCCCCCGCCGACGGGGGGCTGATGGGCTTCCTGCGCGCCGTCAACCGCTTCTTCTTCGAGCCCAGCGACACGGCCACGCTCGGCCTGATCCGCATCTGCGCGGGCTCCCTAATCCTCTACGTCCATCTCATCTACAGTTACCAGCTCTATCAACTATTCGGCAAGGACGCCTGGATCAGCGACGGCCTGGTGACCGACATCCGCGAGGAGTACCCCATCCCGCCGAGCGATTTCAGATGGGAGCCGGAGAAGTCCACCTTGCCGCCGCCGAGCGAGCAGGAGGAGGAACAGTTGGCCCGGTACAGGGAAAAGTGGCTCGGCGGGTACGCCCCGGACGCCGACCCTCGCCTGCTGTGGTCGCGGGGGCAGTACGTCTGGTCGGTGTGGTTCCACGTCACCGACCCGACGTGGGTCGCGGTGGTCCACGTGGGCATCCTGGTGTGCATGCTCCTCTTCGCCCTGGGTCTGTGGACGCCGGTGACGGGCCTGGTGAGCTGGTTGGGTATGCTCAGTTACGTCAACAGGGCCCCGACGACGTTTTTCGGCATGGACACCATCATGAACGTGCTGGTGCTCTACCTGACGCTGGCGCACCTGTTCGCCCGCCCGGGCACCGCGGCGCTGTCGCTGGACCGGTTGCTGTGGCGCTACCGCCGGCGCCGCGAGACCGGGGCCGAGCCGGCCGGCGACGCCCTGTCGTCGTCGGCCACTTTCGCCATCCGCCTGATGCAGATTCATTTCTGCATCGTCTACCTGGCCTCGGGCCTGTCGAAGCTGGAGGGCTCGGCGTGGTGGAACGGCTGGGCCATCTGGCAGACGGCCGCCAACCCCGAGTTCGCGGCCCTGCACCAGCCCCGCTACCACGACCTGCTCGCCTGGCTGTGTCGCCATCGCGTGCTCTGGGAAATCTGCATGAGCGGCGGCGCCGCGTTCACGCTGGCCCTGGAGATCGGCTTTCCCTTCCTGGTGTGGAACCGCCGCCTGCGCTGGCTGATGGTGATCGGTGCGGTGCTGCTGCACACCGGCATCGCCCTGGTCATGGGGTTGACCGGCTTCAGCCTGATGATGCTGGCGCTGCTGGTATCGTTCATCCCGCCCAGCACGGTGCGCCACCTGCTGGGCCTGGCCGAGCGCGTGCCTGCGCTGGTGCCGGGCAAGGCGCTGACGCCCGCGCCGGTCGGGGCGCACCAATGACATTCCCTCGTTGAGCGGCCGCCCTCGGGGCGGCGCGTTGAGCGCCGCCCCGAGGGCGGCCGCTCAACTTTTCGTCAAGCCTCCCCGCCCGCCGGGACGATGGGGATAGGAGGATGACCCAACCTGGGGCAACCGCGTCGAGGGGGCTAACATGGCGGCGGGGCGAGCGAGCGCGACGTGGTGGCACTCGGCGGGGGGGCGATTCTGGCTCCCCTGCGGCCTCCTCGTCGGCGTCGGCGCCCTGCTGCTGTTCCCCTCCCCAGCCGCGGCCCAGCAAGCCGAGGCGCAGGCGCGCACGGAATACTGCCGCTCGAAGGACTTCAACATCCCCTTCAACGCCACGGACACGCGAGTGAAAAAGGTCCACCTGTGGTCCTCCGAGGACCAGGGCCGCACCTGGGCTTGGCGGACCACCGCCCAGCCCGCCGCGGGGCACAAGTGGTTCGAGTTCCGGGCCGAGCACGACGGCTGGTACTGGTTCGCCGTGCAGGCCGAAGACACCGCCGGCCAGCTCTATCCCGCGAGGGTTCTCAACGGGCTGACGCCGCCCAGCCTGAAGGTCTGTGTCGATTGCGTGCCGCCCAAGGTCACGCTGCAGCAGCTCACCGCCCCGAGCGGCCAGGTCGGCGTGAGCTGGGTCATCCAGGACCAAAACCTCAGTACCCTCAGCCAGACCAAGCCGGGAAAGTTCGTCCTCGAGTACCGGGCAGCGGGCCGTGACCTCAACTGGACGCCGGTGACGGCCGAGCAGACCGCCGTCGGCCGGGCGTTCTGGGACGTGGCCGCGAACGGGCCGCTCGAGGTCCACCTGCGCGTCACCGACGACGCCGGCAACCCCGGCGAGGCCTCCGCCAGCGTCACCCCGGGCGGCGGGACCGACCCCAGCCCGGCGCGGCCTGCGACGGTCCCGCCGCGGCGGTTCACCAACAACAAGAGGGTGAACCTGAAATACAGCCTTCAGGACGTGGGCAAATCGGGGGTTTCCGTCGTCGAGGTGTGGAACACGAGGGACGGCCGCTCCTGGCAGCTGCTCGAATCCTGGAAGGATATCCCGAAGGAACTCGACAAGCCCCTGGCGATCCCGCTGACGTTCGATCGCGAGGGGTTGTACGGCTTCACGCTGATCCCGCGCAGCGGCGTCGGCCGCGCAGCGCCGGGGCCGCAGACCGGCGACGACGCACAAATCTGGATCGAATACGACAAAACTCCGCCGGTGGTGCGCTTGATCACGGCCGACGTCGGCCGCGGCGAGGATGACGGCAAGCTCCTCATCGCCTGGAGCGCCGAGGACAGGAACATCGACCGCGGTGAACATTGCGTCACCCTCTCCTACGCCGAGGATCCGAAGGGGCCCTGGACGTCGTTCGCGAAGGACCTGCCCAACGACGGCTTCTACAGCTGGAAGATGGACGCGACGGTGCCGTTCCAGTTCTACGTCCGCGTCGAGGCCCGCGACAAGGCGGGCAACGTCGGCAAGGCCGACAGCCTCGACCGCGTCAAGGTGGACCTCAACCAGCCGCGGGCCAACGTCAGCGGTATTGAGCCGCTCCCACCCAGTCCGTAGCTCGACCCCTGGCGGCTTGCCCGGCAGGTGAAGCAGGTCGATGGCTAGAAGTGGCGGCGCAGGGCGCGCCCTCCTCGACCCCTGGCGGCTTGCCCGGCAGGTGAAGCAGGTCGCCGGCTAGAAGTGGCGGCGCAGGGCGCGCCCTCCTCGACCCCTGCCGGCTTGCCCGGCAGGTGAAGCAGGTCGCAGGCTAGACCGTGGAGGAGAGCGACAACGAAGAGTCCTTTTGCGCACGCCTTCTAGCTCGACTACCCGCTGCGTGGCGGCGGCGACCTCGGGGCCGATGCCGTCGCCGGGAATGAGGACGACGGGGGTGGCCAAGGCACGTTCCTCCGTCCAGCGGAACAGGGGGGGGGGATTCATTTCAATGGTTGTTGCTGCGAGGAACGATCCGGCTTTTCGGCATTTGTCCCGTCGGGGGACATGGCTCCCTCGGTCACTCTTCGGTAGATGAGGAACGTGGCATCGCCTTCCAAATACCCCTTGCCGAGGAGGTCGGGGTACTGGTCGAGGCGGCCGCTGACGTCGAACGTCTTGACCAGCTCGTAGCGCGTGCGAAACTCTTCGCGGCCGGTCAGGCCCTCCGCCTCGAAGGGCCGCACGGCCATCCACTCGGGTTGCAGGCGCAGGCCGACGGAGGCAAAATCATCGGGGCCGCGCCGGATTTCCTCGATCACCTCCGGAGAGACCAGGCCCGGGTTGTCCTGGATCCGCACCCCGCTGAAGTAGCCGAAATAGCCCAGGCACTCCGTGTAGACGCGCTCCCCTTCGCCGACGTTCTCCTTCAGCCACTCGGCGACCACCTTTCGGTTGCCCCATTCGATTTCCCTCTGCTGAACCTCGAGCTGCCGGGCGGTCATGAGCATGGTCCACGCGCTGAGGCCGATGAGGAGGACCAGGCCCACCGCCACGGCACCCCGCGCCGCCAGGCGACCCCGCGGAAGGGCGCGGGCGCAGGCGACCGTCCCCTGGGCCAGGACCAGGAGGCCGCACACCTCCGCGGGAGGCAGATACCAGGGGACGGCGCGCAGGAAGGCGAGGTACAGGGTGATCAGGGCGAAGCAGAACGACACCATGCGCCCCAGCCGGTCCTGGATCGGGATCAGCCAGTAGACGACACAGAAGGTCCCGAGGGACAGCGCGACCACGCTCATCCAGGCCGGCCATCCCCCGTGACCGAAGTAGGTCGGAGTGAACAGCTCGGCGAGGCGCTGCGGGAATCGCTCCACCGTGCCCCGCACGACCTCGGACAGGTTGGGATAGCCGCCGCCGCAGCTCGCTTTCGCCCGGATGGTGTTGGGCACCGGCGAGCCGTAGTACAGCCACGCCCAGGCGAACCAGGGGAGGTAGACGGCGGCACAGACGGCCGCGCTCTTCACCCCCGCGACGACCCGGGCGAGCCGTGGGCCGTTGGCGAACAGGAGGCCGGCCAGCGCCAGGATGGCGATGTACACGCAGCCGTCGGGGCGGGTCCACATCAGCCCGGCCCAGCACAGCCCGACGGCCGGCCAGCGCCGCGGCTCGTCGCGGACCAGCAGGGACAGGCCCCACCCCAGGAAGAGGAGCATGAAGCCGGTTTCCATGCCGTTGCCCGAGAAATCGACGGCCTTCGCGTCCAGCAGGTAGAGCAGCGCGAAGGCCAGCTGGACGTACTTGCCGGCCCCGCCGGCGCGCAGCGCCTGGAGGAAGAAGGCGCCCCCCCCGGCGAAGGCCGCCGCCGAGAAAATGCGGAACAGCCACAGCGCCCGCAGGAAGGAGCCTCCGCCGCTGAGCCAGTAGCAGAGCGCCGGCAACAGCGTCCCCAGCGGCGAGGTAAAGCCGTGGACGCGCTCGCCGGGGAAGAAGACGAGGCCGTGCCCTTCGCACAGGTTCTGGCTGTGCTTGAAGGTGATGAAGTAATCTTCCCAGACGTGGCCGGTGCAAAGCGAATAGAGCAAGGGGGACAGGAAGGCGGCGGCCACGAACAGGCCGAACGCCAGCCGGCCCTGAGGAGCCTGCGCCGCCGTGTTGCTACCCATCGGAATTGCGCCCTCGCCGCGCCGCCGCGAACCCTCCCGGTCCCTTCACGGACAGCCGCCGTCCGGGAAGGGTCCCCGGGTGTGACGACCCCAATTGCGTCCGGGAGGGACGGCGGCAACCCATTTCGTGTGCCGCGGGGAGTCTCCCCACAGCCTACGGCCGGGGAAGGAGCGCGTCGATGGCGCGCGGCGGCGCCCGGCTGTCGCAATTGGGAGCCTGCCGCGAGGCATCCTCTCCCGCGCCTCGGGCCGCCTGCCCTTCGCCAACCTGTGCTTGTCCCCTCCGGGTCGCTCCGCTAAGAGTCTGTTGCGCACGCCGCCTGCGGCTTAGCGGAAGCCTGGAATCTGCGAAGCCGCAAGCGGCTGTCGCAACAGACTCTAAATGGAACAGGGCGAGGCAACCCCATGGAAAAAATCGGCGAAATCGCGAAAAGTGCCCTTGACATTTCAACAGAAGCACATATACGACTACCTTCAACCTCAATTCCCGCCGCGCATCTCATGATCTACGGCCGAGAACGGGGGCAGTTTTCCGAGGGATTGGCCGCCCTTCACTTTGTCTTGTTACCAATCCCCCCGATACAGTAGCAGTCGAGGCAACGGCATTTCGCGGCAGGTTCGGAACGGCGACCGCCTGGCGTCCTGGCGGGAGGGCCAACGATGATCTCGACCACGACCGCCCTGACGTCCA